>NZ_RAWI01000854.1 GCF_003612125.1 Corallococcus praedator | reverse complement strand
ATGCATCATCTTTATCGATGAACTCGATGCCCTGGGCAAGACGCGTGCGTTCAACCTGGTTGGTGGCAATGAAGAGCGCGAGCAGACGCTGAACCAGCTTCTGGTCGAAATGGACGGCTTTGACAGCAACAAGGGCGTCATCATCATGGCCGCAACGAACCGGCCCGAAATACTTGACCCTGCGCTGCTTCGTCCTGGGCGGTTTGACCGTCATGTCGCCCTGGACCGTCCGGACCTCAAGGGGCGGGAGCAGATCCTCAAGGTCCACGCCAAAAACGTCACGCTGGGGGCCGATGTCGACCTGGGCAAGATTGCCGCCCGAACACCGGGCTTTGCCGGCGCCGACCTGGCCAACCTCGTCAACGAGGCGACGCTGGCGGCGGCGCGGATCGGCCGGCGGTTCGTCACGATGATCGACTACGAGTCCGCCAAGGACAAGGTCATGATGGGCGCGGAGCGGCGGTCCATGGTGATGAGCGAGGACGAGAAGCGCCTGACCGCCTTCCACGAGGCGGGCCACGCCGTCGTCGGCCTCAACGACCCCGAGC
>NZ_RAWI01000853.1 GCF_003612125.1 Corallococcus praedator | reverse complement strand
CGGTCGTCATCCATGGCGGTGAGGCCGTTCTCGTGGACCTCGTCGCCGTAGGCGATGCGCATGGCCTCGCGCACCGGGGTCAGGTCCCCGGAGCGGCGGTAGGCGGCCAGCGCCTCGTCGATCTTGAGGCCCATCGAGCGGGCGGCCCAGCCCATGTGGGTCTCGAGGATCTGGCCCACGTTCATGCGGGACGGCACGCCGAGCGGGTTGAGGCAGAAGTCGACCGGCGTGCCGTCGGCGAGGAACGGCATGTCCTCGATCGGCAGGATGCGGCTGATCACGCCCTTGTTACCGTGGCGGCCGGCCATCTTGTCGCCCGGCTGCAGCTTGCGCTTCACCGCGACGAACACCTTGACCATCTTGAGCACGCCCGGCGGCAGCTCGTCGCCACGTTCCAGCTTCTCACGGCGGTCGATGAACTTGTCGGTGATGACCTTGGCGGCATCATCGTACTGCACCTTGACCGCTTCGAGGTCCGACTGGACCTTGTCGTCGGCGACCGCGAACTTCCACCATTCGTGACGATCGACGCTGTCGAGCAGATCCTGAT
>NZ_RAWI01000852.1 GCF_003612125.1 Corallococcus praedator | reverse complement strand
GGACGGGGGGCGGCGCTGACGGGAGAGGAGCGTCGGCGGTGGGCGCCGTTCCTCCGGCAGGCGGCCCCGGAGCGGGTGTCGGGGGATGCGCGGCTGCTGACGGCGTTCGCTGTTTCGGATCCGGTGCTTCCACCGCTGGCGCTCCAGGTGCGCATGGCGGGGCCGGAGGGCTGGCGGGTGGGGCTGCTCACGTCACTGACGCGGCGGAGGTTGGGCGCGGTGCACCGGGATGCGCGGACGCGAGCGCTCGTGGCGGAGGCTCCCGGCGTGGCGGTGGTCGTGCCCAAGGTCCACGGGCAGTGGACGGGGACGCGTGCCTCGGTGCTGGTGGGCGCGTACCGGCTGGGGTTCGCACAGCGCCTCACGTTGGACACCACGGGGCTGCCCACGCCGGACGGCTTCCTGCCCGACGATGCCGTGCGAGCGCCTGGAGACGTGGAGCGGTGGTGCTTCCTGGGAGAGGGCGCGTGCACGCCCGAGGAGCGCGCCACGGACGTGACGCCGGACTTCCAATGGGAGGAGGGCTTCCGGGGCGTGGTGGGGACCGTGC
>NZ_RAWI01000851.1 GCF_003612125.1 Corallococcus praedator | reverse complement strand
GTATGAGGGCTATCGTGCGGGTGTAGCGCAGCCGAACCGGTAACCATGTTCCTGCGAAAGCAGGAACCCAGAGCTGCAAGCGACACAGTCGGTAACCTTGGGCTCCTGCTTTCGCAGGAGCACGTCAGTCTGCCGGCGCCGACGATCCGGGGGGCATGACCTTCGCGTTGACGGTGATCTTCTGCCCGCTGGCGAAGCTGAAGATCAGCGGCGTGGTGCTGCCGGCCTTGATGCCGGGCTTGAGGCCAAACAGCATAACGTGCTTGCCGCCGAGCGCGAACGGCACGGCGCCGCCCGCGCGGACCGCGACAAGCTTGAGGGTGTCCATGCTCTCGATGCCGGCATGGGATATGTTCTCATGCATTTCCGCGCGCGCCGCGTCGGGCGCCGCTATGCCCGTCAGCGTTTCATCCTTCGCACCGCCCTTGAGCACGAAGTAGGCGGATGCCGGGGCGTCCGTAACTGGGCTCAGCCGTACCCAGGCCTTGTCGACCGACAAAGTGGCGGGGTGGTGACACGCCGCCATCATGACGATGGCGGGAATGAGCAATCCGGTCTTCATC
>NZ_RAWI01000850.1 GCF_003612125.1 Corallococcus praedator | reverse complement strand
CCGTGGATCGGCAACGCACGGTGGCGAAAGCCCATGACGAAGCCATCGTCGGCGGTTGCGTTCACGATCAGCGCGTCGGGAATGTCCTCCACGACCAGCGAGTGATAGCGCGTCGCCCGGAACGGGGAGGGCACGCCCGCGAATACCCCGGTGCCGTCGTGCGTGATCGCCGACGTCTTGCCGTGCATCAGCCCGCCGCGCACGACCTTGCCGCCGAAATGTTGGCCGATCGACTGGTGCCCCAGGCATACGCCCAGCAGCGGCCGTCCGGCCTCTGCGCACGCCGCGACCAGATCGAGGCTGATCCCGGCCTCGTTGGGGGTGCACGGGCCGGGCGAGATCAGGAACGCCTGGGCATTGCTCGCCAGCGCGTCGCGCGCGGTCAGCGCGTCGCGGCGGCGGTCGGCGTCGACAGACCCGGTGCGGTCGGTCATGTCCACGACCCCGACGTCGCACGGAACTCGGCGGTGTTGCGCAATCGTGACGTCGCGATGCGGCGTCGTTTCGCGGCCACAAGTGTTACTTCTGTCACTCTTTTCACACGAGCACCACACAGCTCGCTCAGCCGGGTCAT
>NZ_RAWI01000084.1 GCF_003612125.1 Corallococcus praedator | reverse complement strand
CGCTCGGGGAGGGCACGCCGCCCGCCCTGCGCACCGACACCGAGGCGGGCCAAGCCTGCCTCCACGACCTGGAGCTGGCGTGCTGCTTCGCCCGCGCCAACCGGGACACGCTCGCCGCCAGGGCCCTGGCCGTCATCGCGGACCGCCTGGGCGTAGCCCCGGAAGGGGATAGCACCGTGGACGTGCACCACAACCACGTCGCCACGGAGTCGCACTTTGGCCGCACGCTCCAGGTCCACCGCAAGGGCGCGGTGGGGCTGGAGGTGGGGGCGCGGGGCCTCATCCCCGGCTCCATGGGCACGGCCTCGTACGTCGTGGAGGGCCGGGGCGCGCCCGACGCCTTCCGCTCCTGCTCGCACGGGGCGGGCCGCGTGCTCACCCGCACGGAGGCCCGGGCCCGCATCCGCCCGGACGCGCTCGTCCACGCCCTGCGCCGCGTGGTGTTCGACCCGGCCCGGGCCCCCTCGCTGGTGGAGGAGGCCCCCGCCGCCTACCGGGACCTCTCCGAGGTGCTGGAGGACGAGGCCGACCTCGTGACGCCCCGCGTCCGACTCACCCCCCTGGCCGTGCTCAAGGGCTGAGGTGGGGGGAGGGGCCTGTCGGGTGGACGACACCCCGTCCGCCCGGCAGGCCTCCAGAGGGGGCTTGGGGGAGTGATCCACCCCCCACACTCCACGCAGAAAGAGGCCCGTCGTCAGAGTGGGTTCCCGCGCCCGTCGAGATGCCGTAGTATCGGCCCGAAAGTACGCGTGCGAACCTGCTGGGGCGTCGTCTAATGGCAGGACGTCAGACTTTGACTCTGATTATCAAGGTTCGAATCCTTGCGCCCCAGCCACTCCGCTCCGGGGGGACGCGGTCAACGTCCGTCCGGAGGTAGAAGGCGGTGGGCTGATGCCGCAGAAGACGCTCCTGCTGGTCACCGTGGGCAGTCCACCGACTGCGCTCGTGAACGCCTTGCAGGAACCGCTGATGACCCACATGGGCGTCAGCGCGGTCGTGAGCCGGACGGCGCTGTCGTCCCCTGCCTACGCCTTCAACAAGGACCGCGGCCAGTACCACTGCAACGCCATCATGCGGAGGCTGGGCACGTTGCTGGAGGACGCGCCGCAGGACCTGGTGATGGGGGTGACGGACGCGGACCTGTTCGTGCCGGACTCGCCCTTCGTCTTCGGTGAGGCGGACCGGGAGTCCAAGGTCGCGGTGATGAGCCTGTTCCGGCTGCGCCAGGGCGCGGAGGGCGAAACGCTGCGCCGCCGCGTCCAGGTGGAGGCCGTGCACCAGGCCGGTCACCTCATCGGCCTGTCCTACTGCGAGGACTCCCGCTGCGTGATGTTCTTCCCGCAGGCGCCCCAGGACATCGACCGCAAGCAGCTGGGCCCCTGCAACGTCTGCCGCAACGAGCTGAACCGCCTCAACCGCTGAGCGCTCCCGGACTTCCCGACACGGGGGCGATGAATGCCTCCGCGTGCGTTGACGTCCCAGCCCGCGTGCCCTGTAGGCTTCGGGCGAACGTGTGGCAGGGCCGGCGGCACAGCGGGAGACAGCGATGATGGGGATGCGGCGGTGGCTCGGAGCAGTGGTGGCGGTGGGTCTGTTGGGCGCGTGCGAGCCCCTGGATGAACCGGGTGGCGGTGGCACCACCGGCGACGTGCTCTTCGACCGGGGCTTCGCGTTCGTGCGCAGCGACCGGAACATCTACGTGGTGGATGACGACGGCGACCCGAACAGCCCGGAGCGGCTGACGACGGCGGGCAACGCGTACACGCCTTCGATTTCGCGCGACGGCACCAGCATCGTGTTCGTGCAGCGGGTGGGCAGCACGTCGTCCCTCCAGACAGTGCCGACGACGGGCGGTCCGGTGGCGACGCTCCTGAGCACCAACGACGCGGCGTGCGGCACGTGCACCAACTTCCGCGGCCCGACGTTCAGTCCGGATGGGCGCACCATCGTGTTCGCGTTCGACCGGGGCTCCGGGTCCATCAGCTCGCTGGCGCGCATCGCGGTGAACGGCAGCGGCTTCACGGAGCTGACGCCCGGCGCGACCATCAATCACGGGTCGCCGTCCTTCTTCCCCAATGGGACGACGGTGGTGGCGCCGGCGGGCAGCAACACCTTCCAGTACAACCAGCTCGCGTTCGTGCCGGTGGGCGGTGGCAGCCCTTCCTATACGTCGTCGCTGGGCAACGAGGTGCTGGCCATCGCGAACCGCGCGGTGGTGTCTCCGGACGGGCGGCAGGTGGCGCTCGACGCGCGGCTGTCGTCCGGCAGCACGCGCATCTTCGTGGGCAACGTGACGTCGGTGGGTCTGAGCGGCAGCCTGCGGCGGCTGACGGACTACACCGCGAGCACCGTGCAGGAGAGCTTCCCCAGCTGGACAGGCAGCACCACGCTGGGCTTCCTCTTCAACGACTCCGGCGGCGACCCAAGCATCTACCGCGCCCCGGTGTCCTCGACGGCCAGCTCCGTCACCCTCGCGGTGCCCGCCGCGAACGAGCCCTTCTACGGGCCCATCTGACGGTTCATGGGGGCGCCGGGGTGGTGCTTGGGCGCGCTTTTTCCGGTCGGGTGAAGTACTCGTGCAGCGCGGTCAGGGTGCCTGTGCTCGCGAACAACACGAGCACGGTCGCGATGAAGAGGAAGAACCTCCGGCTGAGGCCCGTGCCCACGGCCATGTGATGTCGCGGCGCATCCGCCAGGTAGAGGACGTCGACGGGGGAGCCTGGGGTCTGCTCGGAGGCCGGCGGGGGCCACTCCTGGAAGCTGCCTTGAAGCTCCGGGCCCTCCGGCGGACGGAAGGCGTAATCGACGGATCTCTTGTTGCTCCGGGGGTTCCTGACGCGGACCACCTTGCCCCGTGCGTGCAGCCCCTCCCGCTCCAGCCGCACGACCAGGCGGCGGGAGTAGATGAGGAGTCCCAGGACGAGGGAGGGCAGTCCCAGGAAGCCCACCAGGAGGCCGGCCAGCATCGAGAGTTCCATGGTGTCCCCAGGATGACGGGTGGGCGGCGGTCGAATCAACCGCCGGGCTTCAAGGTCCTCGCCGCAGGGGGCGCATCTGCGATTCGGCGGGAGGGGGCTCCGAGGGACCGGGTTCGGGTTCCCAGACACGGTCCACCAGCACGTACAGCCCGGCGCAGAACACGATGACGGCCAGGGCGGAGTAGGCGGAGAACAGCGGTCCACTGACTCCGCCACCTTCGGGCAGGCTCCAGCTCAAATCATTGGGCCAGTAGGCGACGTCCACCTCGGAGCCCTTGGACAGGCCGAACCAGGTCGTCGCATGGTCCTCGTAGGAGTGGTGCAGCTCCGTGCCGTCCGGCAATGAGAAGACGTAGTGCAGGGTGCAGGTGCTGCTGTTGCGCGAGCCACCGCCGTGGTGGATGACCTTCTCCGTGATCGTCGCGCGTGCGTGCATGCCCTTCCGGCGCAGCCGCGAGTGGTGTTGGTACGTATGTCGGGCCCACAGCAGGAGCAGGGGCGTGACCACCAGGGTGAACAGCTCGAACAGGACGAATTGGACGTTCATTGGTGGCTCTTGAGCGGGTGCTCAGGATGGCGGAGGGGTGGACGCCGAAGCAACGTCCGCTGACGCCGGCCCGGCCCGGGCCAGCAGGACCAACAGCCCGAGCAGGCTCAAGGGCACCAGCACGACGGTGAAGAACAGGGCGAGCCCCAGGGACATCAGCCCGTGGCCCTCGGGGAAGCTCCAGCGCGGCTGCTCGCGGCTGTAGAGCACCTGGATGGGGTCTCCGACGCGCAGGCGCTTCCACAGCCCGGAGGAGATGTCGCGGTGATGCGTCATGCGCGTGCCGTCGGGCAGGGGGAACGCGTAGTGCAGCACGTACTCACTGTCATCCGAGTATGCGAGGAACTCCTTCTTGAGCACCGTGCCCTGCGCGTGGGCGCCCTCGTCCACGATGCGCGCGTCGCGCCGGTACATCCCCCACGTCAGCACCAGCATCGTCAGGCCAATGGCCGCGAACGATGCACCCAGGACGCGGGCCGCGATGAGGGACATGGGTGACCCCTTTCTGCTTCCGCCTCTAATACGAGCCCAGCGGAGGCGTTCCTTTTGAGGGGGGAGCGGCCCGGGGCGGCTGCGGCTCGAAGGGTCTCAATTGCCTTTGGGGCGAAGGTCGCTGAGGACTCTCGGGGGGCGTGAGTTCCTCCTTGATGAAGAGGATCGCCGCCGTGAGCATGAAGCCGATGAGGAAGATCATCTCGAGGATGAAGCGGACTTGTCCCGTTCCCCCGTCCACGGGCTGATTTTGACGGGGATCTTCCGGCAGATAGAGGATGTCGAGCGGAGCCCCTGGACACAGCTGGCCCGATGCCTTGCTGTGGCCCTCGCTTTCAATCCTTGAGCCATCCGGGAGGAAGAAGGCGTAGTGCACCACGTCGGGGCCCTCATCGTCTTTCGTGATGCCCAGCACGTCGCCTTGCGTGCGCAGCCCCTCCTGTCGGAGACGCTGGGTGAGTCCTCGCTTCCGGAGGCGGCTCACCATCATCGCGAGGGGAACGACCACGAAGCCCAGGATGACTGCGACCAGCACCGTTGGAGTCATGACGCCTTCATCTCGAGGATGTGCCCAGGACGCGGGCTTCGATGGGTGACACGGGGACTCCTCCCTGCGCCACGCTCCTGGCGCTCGTCGCCCTGTCTAAGGGGCCCGCGGGTGACGCGAAATGGCAATCCGCCGGGCGCCCCGCCGTAGGACCCCGGAGCAGGGGCGTGCCCTGGCATCGCGTCCCCTGAAACGCGATGCTGCCCGCCGTTGCTGGAGGTGTACATCGTGTCCCTGTTCGATGCCGTCAACGCGGGCGACCGCGCCGCCCTTGCCGCCCAGTTGGACGCGGGCGCCGACCCCAACCCCTTCGACGCCGACGGGCGCACCCCCCTGATGGCCGCCGCGCGCGTAGGCCGCGAGGACCTGGTGCGGCTGCTGCTGGAGGCGGGCGCGGACCCGTCCCTGCCCGACAACCTGGGGGAGACGCCCTTCGTCACCGCCGCCGCCTACGGCCACATCAAGGTGTGCGCGCTCCTGTCCTCCAAGGCCACCGACGACGAGAAGGACCTGGCCCGCACGCTCCTGGCCAACCAGGGCCTCACGGAGCTGCCCTCGCGCCCCTCTGAAATCGCCCCCGACGACTTCCGCCGCAAGCTCGCCTCCGCGAGCGCCTACGTCGTCGGCAAGCTGGGGGATGACGGCGCCACCAAGCGCCTGGAGCGCGTGCTGCGCTCGGAGAAGGGCTCCGACAAGGGCCGCAAGTAGCGCCCTCCGCGCCGAAAAGACCAAGGGCCCGGCCGCTCCCATTTCGGGGAGCCACCGGGCCCTCGTCACATCCGGAGGCCTGTTGCCGCTACTCCGGCTTGGCGCTCACCACGGGGCTGGGGGACACGGTGCCGCCCTTGTGCTGGGGCTCCAGCGCGTCGGCGACCAGCTCGGTGATGTCCTTGATCTGGATCTGCTCGCGGCCGGTGTCGTTCTTCGCGTCGTTGAGCATCGTGGAGCAGAAGGGGCAGGCCACCGCGACGATGCCGCTGCCGCCCTGCTCCTTGTAGTCACCCACCATGCCCGGCTTCTTCTTGTCCGCGGCGTCCGGGAAGGGCGTGTTCGGGTCCTCCGCGTGCTTGAGCGTGAGGGCCACTTCGTTGATGCGGTTGTGGTTGATGCGCGTGCCGATGTGCTCTTCCATCCACATCCGGCCGCCACCGGCGCCGCAGCAGAAGCCCTCGCGCTTGCTGCGCTGCATCTCCACCACCTCCAGGCCCGGGATGCTCTTGAGCACTTCACGGGGTGCGTCGTACACGCCGTTGTGCCGGCCCAGGTAGCAGGGGTCGTGGTAGGTCAGCTTGGTGCTGGTGTTCATCACCGACGAGAGCTTGATGCGCTTCTCGTTGAGCAGCTCGTTGATGAGCTGCGTGTGGTTGATGACGCGGTACTCGCCGCCGAACTCCGGGTACTCGTTCTTGATGGTGTTGAAGCAGTGCGGGCACTGGGTGATGACCGCCTTCACGCCCATGGAGTTCCAGGACTCGACGTTCGTCTTCGCCAGCGTCTGGTACAGGTACTCGTTGCCCATGCGGCGCGCGGAGTCGCCGTTGCACATCTCCTGCTTGGACAGCGTCGCGAACGACACGCCCGCCTCGCGGAGAATCTTCACCAGCGCGCGGCTGACCTTCTTCTGCTTGTCGTCGTAGCTGCCCGCGCAGCCCACGAAGAACAGGTACTCGTACGGGCCGCCGTCGTCACCCCAGGTGGGCAGCGCCAGGTCGGAGGCCCACTCGTCGCGCTGGTCCTGGCCGATGCCCCAGGGGTTGCCCTGGCGCTCCATGCCCTCGAACACGCGCTGGATTTCGGGCGGGAACTCCGCCTTCACCTGCACCTGGTAGCGGCGCATGTCGATGAGGCGCGGGACGTTCTCGATGAACACCGGGCACGCCTGCTCGCACCAGCCGCAGCTCGTGCACGCCCACACCGTCTCCGCCTTCAGCGCGCTGCCGATGATTTCCGGCAGGGGCTCCTTGATGCCGTTGGGGCCGTAGCCCTCCTCCACCCAGCGCTCGTTGTCCCAGAGCCAGTGCTTCAGGTCCTGGTTGACGGCCTTGTGCGTGAGCGGCTTGCCCGTGATGTACGTGGGACAGTGCGTCTGGCACCGGCCGCATTCGGTACAGGAGTACAGGTCCAGGCCGTTCTTCCAGGTGAGGTCCTTCACCGTGGCGGCGCCGAACTCCTCCTTCTCCAGGTTGGGCGTGGGCAGCTTGCCGGTGGAGTGCGTGCGCTGGAAGAAGACGTTGGGCAGGCCCGTGATGATGTGGAAGTGCTTGCCCAGCGGCAGGAAGTTCAGGAACGCCAGGATGATGGTCAGGTGGATGAAGAAGCCCGCCACGCCCAGCACGTGCGACACGGTGGGACCCAGCGGCATCATCAGCAGACCCGTCACGCTGGTGATGGGCTCCCACCACACCATCGCGGACGGCGTCGCCGGCACCTGCGTGGCGCCCACCGGAACCTGCGCGGCGGCGGCGTGCGCGGCCACCATGTGGCTGCCGCCGAACATGAACTCCGTCACCATCAAGCCCGCGATGAAGCCCAGGATGAGGTAGGCCTCCCACGACTGCGACATGCGGTCCGGCTTCACCTTCCAGCGCGTCCACACGAAGTACGCCACGCCCAGCAGCGCCAGCCCCGCCACCACGTCCTTCACCAGCAGGTACAGCTTGTACAGCAGCAGCAGCGGCGGCGCCGCGTCCCACGCCGGGTGGCTCAGGTCGGTGAGCACCTCCAGCGCGGTGGACGAAAAGCCCATCGCGAACATCATGATGGTGCGCAGCGCCAGCACCATGAAGGCCGCGTAGATGAAGATGTGGAACAGGCCCGGCGTGAACTCCTCCGGATCCACCATGCGCTTCTGCCCCAGCCCGAAGCGCACCAGCTGCGCCACGCGATAGGGGATGTGGTCCAGCCGGTTCTCCTTCTTCATCGCGAGCAGCACGCCCGCGCGGCCGGACATCGTGATGATGAAGACGGAGAGAGCGCCTACCAGCAGCAGGCCTGTGATGATGGGACTCATGGAACCTCGGGACCTCTGGGGCCGCACGGCGTGGGGCGCCGGGTTGCCGCGTTGCGGCAATTCTTGAGTGTTCGTCAACCCTAACAGGGGTGATTCTCGAATCAAGCCTCGTGCAGAAAGGGCGTGTCCGGCAGGAGGCCTTCCTGGGTCGGGCCATGCCCCCGTGTCCGGTATCACAACAGCGCCTGGCCTGCTGGACGGCAGGCGGCCGGACGTGTGGCGCCCGACGCCAAAGAAACTTTGAGGACCCGAGGGCTTTACAAAGCCGGAGCGAACTCCCAACATGTTCGTAAATCGGTCAAGCAGTGCTTGTAAAGGGACCCGCATGGGGCGGGCCCGGTGACCGACGCAGGGCGTCCAAGGGGATGCGAGCCATCCAGGCCGTACACCCCGTGAACGGAGCGCCAAGGAGCCGGACATGAGCCACGACGACAGCACGTACCTGGATGAGGGGCGGGACTACCTTTACACGGGCGATGACGGTCAGGCCGTGGTGCCCCTGCAGCCCGTGGACGGCCAGCGCTGGGGCCACCTGGACGAAGAGGCCTGGGGCGGCTGGGACGTGGTGGAGTGAGCCGGGGCCCCCGCGGCCGGTGGATTGCGCGGGGGCATTCGTTTGGAAGTCGGGGAGCTTGCACTCCCGGGCGTTGATGCAGTGCGCTGGACGCGGCGCTCCCCTTCGTCTGGAAGGGTCGAGCCCCCGGGCCAGGGTTGGTGGGCCGACTTTCTTCGACCGCTCCGGAAGTAAATCCGTAAAGCGCTGAACGGTTCTGCGGAACCGTGGGTGACGCAGGACGTCCTGGGTCGCCGTGGGTGGGCCCTCGCGCGTTGATCGCCTCCGTTGCTTTCACGACCGGAAACCCGACATCCTGTCTGCCAGCGGCAGGACTTCCGGGACGGACGCGGGCCAGAGCCAGGGGCGTCCGGGGCCAGGGGGAGTCTTCGCGACGGATTCGCGGCAGGATGGCCCCATCCACCATGCGGGAGTGCGGATGAAGCAGACGGCCTGGGCAGTGGAGCGCGACGCGGAAGGCGGCCGCGAAGTGCTGCTGCTCGTGACGCTGGAGGCTGAAGCGGAGACGCCTCGGGCCCCGGTGGCGGTGAACCTGGTCATCGACCGCAGCGCGTCCATGCGGGGCGCGCCGCTGGCGGCGGCGGTGGAGGCGGCGCGCGCGTTGGTGGAGCGCGCGGGCCCCCGCGACTACGTGGGGCTGCTCACCTTCGACGCGGACGCGGAGCAGGTGCTGCCCGTGCGTGCGATGGACGCGGGCGCGAAGGCGGCCTTCCTGAAGACGCTGTCCCGCCTGGAGTCCGGCGAGGGCACCGCGCTGCACGAGGCCGTGGAGCGCGGCGCGGAGGCGGTGCGGCGCGTGCTGGTGCCGGGCGCCCGCCCGCAGCTCCTGATGCTCACCGACGGCGAGCCCTCCGTGGGCCCCACCGCGCTGGGTGAGTTCAAGGTGCTGGGCACGCGGGTGACGGACTCCGGCGTGGCGCTGCACGCGCTGGGGCTGGGCCGGCACTACCTGCCGGAAATCCTGGAGGCCCTCACGGGGCCGTCCGGCACGGGCTTCACGCACGTGGACGACGCGGAAGGGCTGCCGCTGGCGGTGGGCGCGCTGGGCGCGGAGCTGTTCGGCGAGGTGGTGTCGGACGCGCGCGTGTACGTGCTGCCCACCGGCTTCGCGGACCTGCGCTGCCGTCACCGCTACCCGTCACGGGTGGAAGGCGACGCGATGAGCGCGTCGCTGGGCGCGGTGTCCCACGCGTTCGCGCGCCGGGTCCTCTTCGCGGGCGTGCTGGAGAAGGGCGAGTGGAACCTCACCGTCACCGCCTCGTACACGGAGCACAACGACACCCGGCGGATGTCCGTGCCGGTGACGCGCCTGTTGCCGGACAGTGAAGAGGGCCGCTTCGTGCGCGCCGTGTCCGCGGAGCTGGAGCTGGTGTCCTTCGAGGCCGCCGCGTGGAAGGCCCTGTCCCGGCGGCAGCAGGAAGCGGCCGAGCGGGCGCTCGAAGGTGCGGACAAGGGGCTCTACAAGCTGGCCCGGCTGGGCGCGGCGGACGTCCCCGCGCAGCGGCACGTGGACCGGCTGGCGGACCTGCGCCGGGCGGTGGAGCGCCGGGCGGCCCAGCCGTCCGCGCTGGGGGTGCGCAGGGCCCAGTCGGAGGTGTCCCGCATCACCATGAGCCGCATCGGGCCGGCCCTGCCGGTGGCGGCCAACGGGGGCGCCCTCCCCGCGGGGAACGGCGCGGCCATCCTCCCCTGGAAGACGGACGAGAAGCCGTAACCTCCCGTCCCCTGGGGCGTACCTGAGTGCGACGGGACCCGAGGTGGGCTCCCGCCACGCCCGGCGTGCGGGTGTGCGGAATGCCCGGCTGCCTGGAAGGTTGATTGGACCCTCAGGGGACGCATCCCAGGTAGCACGGCGTTCCCAGGTGGATTAACGGGAGTCGCATGACGCATCCGTGGCGCAAGAAGTCTGGAAGCCGGCTCGGTGGGCTGGGCGCGGTGGCGATGTTGCTGCTGGGGGCCGTGGCGCAGGCCGCGCTGCCGGCCACCGCCGTGGGCAGCACCGCGCCCGACGAGGGCGACCCGCGTCTGGAAGGCGCGCTGCTGCTGGACGCCACCCAGGTGAAGGCGGGCGGCGACCTGCGCGTGGGCGTGCGCCTCAAGCTGGACCCGGACTGGCACGTCTACTGGAAGAACCCCGGGGACTCGGGGCTGGCCACGGAGGTGTCGTGGGATGCGCCGGGCGTCCAGGTGGGCGACCTGCGCTGGCCGTTCCCGCAGACCTTCCGCACGCCGGACGGCTTCATCACCACGCACGGCTACCACGACGAGGTGCTGCTGTTCGCCCCGGCGCACGTGTCCGAGTCCGCCACCGGCACGCTGACGGTGTCCACGGCGGTGGACGCGCTCGCGTGCAAGGTGCACTGCATCCCCGCGCAGCTGGTGCTGTCGCGCACGTTGCCGGTGGGCCCGGAGACGGTGACGGACGCGGAGTTCGCGCCGCTGTTCGACGCCGCGCAGGCCCAGGTGCCGGCGGCTCCGGGCGCGAAGGGCGCGCCGCGCGTGGCCCTGGCGCTGGAGGGCGCGACGCTCACCGCGGGCAAGCCCTTCACCGGCACGCTCACCGTGACGACGGCGGACGGCAAGCCGTTCGCGGGCAACGTGGAGGGTGACTTCTTCGTACCCGGCCGCATCGCGGGCGTGGATGTGGTGGCGCTGAAGCCCTCGGGCGCGGGCCGCTTCGCGCTGGAGGGCAAGGCGTCCCCGGTGGTGCCCAAGGGCGAGCCCCGGCTCACGGGCGCGCTGCGCCTGGGGACGCAGGCCACGGGCTTCACGGCGGTGGACGTGGACGCGCCGCTCGCGCCGGTGGTGGCGGACGGAGCGGTGGCGGCGGGCCCCGCGCCGTTGAAGCTGCCGTCGGTGAAGGACGCGGCGGGCAAGGTGGCGCCGGCGGTCGCGGCCAGTGCCCCGGTCGCGGCGGAGTCTCCGATGGGCTTGGGGCTCGCGCTGGTGTTCGCGTTCCTGGGCGGCGCGCTGCTCAACCTGATGCCGTGCGTGTTCCCGGTGCTGGCGCTCAAGGCGTACGGCTTCACGCGGATGGTGCAGGAGGAGAAGGGCAAGGTGGCGCCGCACGCGGCGGCGTACGCGGGCGGCATCCTGGCGACGATGATGCTGCTGGCGGGCGCGGTGCTGGCGGTGCGCGCGGGCGGCACGAGCGTGGGCTGGGGCTTCCAGTTCCAGGAGCCGCTGTTCGTCGCGGCGGTGAGCGCCATCCTGGTGGCGTTCGCGCTGAACCTCTTCGGGGTCTACACGCTGGGCGCGGACGGCACGGCGCTGGCGGGCAAGGTGGACCAGAGCCACGGCCTGATGCGCAGCGCGGGCGAGGGCGTCCTCGCGGTGGTGCTGGCCACGCCGTGTTCGGCGCCGCTGTTGGGCACGGCGGTGGGCTTCGCCTTCGCGGCGGGCGCGGCCACGGTGGTGGCGGTGTTCTTGGCGCTGGGGTTGGGGCTGGCGCTGCCCTTCTGCGTGCTGGTGCTGGTGCCGGGGCTGACGAAGCGGCTGCCGAAGCCGGGCATGTGGATGGAGCGCGGCAAGCAGTTCCTGGGCTTCGCGCTGCTCGGCACCACCGCGTGGCTGGTGTGGGTGATGGGCGGGCTCGCGGGCGTGGATGGGATGTGGCGGCTGCTCGCGTTCCTCATCGCGGTGGGCCTGGGCACGTGGCTGTATGGCCAGTCGCAGGGGCTGGAGGGCGGACGCCGGGGCGTGACGGTGGGGCTCGCGGTGCTGACGCTGGTGGGCGCGGGCACGGTGGCGCTGCGCTTCGAGGAGGCGCAGGCGTCGGTGGAGGCGCGCGGCGCGACGGCGTCGTCGCATGGCGGCTCGCAGCCGTGGGACGAGGCGGCGGTGTCCGCGGCGCTGGCGGCGGGGCAGCCGGTGTTCGTGGACTTCACGGCGGACTGGTGCCTGACGTGCAAGTTCAACGAGCGCACCGTGCTGTCGCGCGAGGACGTGCGGCAGGCGTTCATGAAGCACAACGTGGCCTTCTTCGTGGCGGACTGGACGCGCCGGGATGCGCGCATCACCACGAAGCTGGCGGCGCACGGCCGCGCGGGCGTGCCCATGTACCTGGTGCTGAGCCCGGGCTCGCCGGACAAGCCGGAGGTTCTCAATGAGTTGCTCACCGCCGACAGCGTCATCCAGGCGGTGCAGCGCGCGGATGGCTGCGAGTCGCCGTTGAAGGCCGGCTCGGTGGTGTGCGCCCGGCCCTGAGTTTCCGGGTGTCTGGGATGGAAGTGGTGGCAGTGGTGTTGATGCGCAGCGTTCAACTCTCTGGAGGTTCCGTCATGAATCCGTTCTTCAAGGCAGTCGCGCTCACCGTGGCTTTCGTCGGGGCTCCCGTCCTGGCCGCCGACACCGCGGAGGTGGGCAAGCCCGCTCCGGCGTTCACGCTCAAGGACGAGGCTGGCAAGACGCACAACCTGGCGGACTACAAGGGCAAGGTCGTGGTGCTGGAGTGGACGAACTCGGAGTGCCCGTTCGTGAAGCGGCACTACGAGGCGAAGACGATGCAGACCACGCAGAAGGGCTTCGATGCGAAGAAGGTGGTGTGGCTGACGGTGGACTCCACCGCGTCGCACAACGCGAAGTTCGCGGCGGACTGGAAGAAGAAGGAAGGCTTCACGCAGCCGGTGCTCATCGACACGGATGGCAAGGTGGGCAAGAGCTACGCGGCCAAGACGACGCCGCACATGTACGTCATCGACGGCCAGGGCGTGGTGCGCTACGCGGGCGCCATCGACGACGACGCGCGCGGCAAGGGCGCGACGACCAACTACGTGAAGACCGCCGTGGACGCGGTCCTCACCGGCCAGCAGGTCCCGACGGCGACCTCCGAGCCGTACGGCTGCTCGGTGAAGTACAAGAGCTGAGCCGTCCCGCTTCCGTGACGTGAATGAGGCCCGTGTCCCTTTCGGGGGACGCGGGCCTTCTTCATTTCGCGTCCCGGTGGGCGTAGTCCGGGCCCAGGTGCTCGATGCGGTAGGCGTTGCCGGGATAGGTGCGGTTGAGGCTGCCCTCGATGGGGGTCGGGTAGCGCTCCAGCGACACGTAGCGTTTGACGTGCTTGCGCACCTTGAGGGCCGCGCGTGTCAGGCCCTTCACCCAGGAGGGCGGAGCGTCGAACTGGATGGCGGGCAGCAGGCGCGGGGGCACGAGGCCCAGGCTGATGGGGGGCACCAGCGGGCGCAGGGGGCGCGGCACCCAGCCGGCCAGGATGTCCACGGTGGCCTGCGCTACGCGGTGGCTGGCCTCGCTGGGCACGAACTCGCGCGCCTCGTAGTCGCGGACGTAGGCGTCGAAGGCGGCTCGGTCCGGCGGGATGTCCTTGAGGCCCATGCGGCGGCCAATCTCACACCAGTAATGGAACCAGGCTTCGCGCTCGTGGGCGGTGAAGGGGCGCCAGCCGAAGTCATCCATCCACTGGATGGGGAATTCGATGAAGGTCCACAGCACGAAGAGGAAGTCCTCGTTCGGGATGCGGAAGAAGGAATGGATGTGATTCATCTGCTCCAGGGAGCGGCGCCCGGCCTCCACGTCCCAGCCGCACTCCATGAACTGCGCGATGAGCAGCCGCGTGTCGTCGTAGCGCTTCTGGCCGCGCTTGCTGAACTCGCTGGTGCGGTCCAACAGGGTGGAGACGGAGCGGCTGCCGTAGGTGTGGAAGAGCGCGACCTCGGTGGCCCGCTGGACGTCGAACGGGAACTCGTAGTTGGTCAGCAGGTGCACGATGCGCTGGCAGTCCCGCCGTGCGTCCAGGGAGGCGATCTCCCGGCGAACCTCCGCCAGGCGCGGCTTCCAGAAGGGCTTGCGGTAGACGGGCCCGGGCACGCGGGTGTCGGGGCGTGCGCCGTGAGCCTTGAAGGGACAGCCGGCGGGGACGGCATCCGCGTGGGAATGTGCCGGGTCGTTCATGGGATGGGCTCCGGAAGGCAGGGCAGACGGTGATGCTAGCTCGGTCCGCGACGCCGTGCCGGATGCGCCAGCCGGTGCTGCGTGCGGTGGGTGGCCACCGTGCCGGCCCGGCTTCCAGTGTGTCGGATGGACGATGGGGGGTGAGCTTGTCGGAGGGCAACAGGCGCCGGACCTTCTGGGGGGAGCACGACTCCCGGACAGGAGACGTCATCATGGCCAGCAACAAGGGCACGCCGGTGAAGGGCACCGAGCGCACGGACACGCAGAGCGCCGAAGAACTGGAGCGCGAAGCCAGACACCAGCGCCCGGGCACCGAACGGGGCGACGTGACGGACGAGGACGTGGGTGAAGACCGCATCCTCCAGAAAGGCATTGGCGGCTACGGCGCGCAGAAGGGCACGGAGCCCGCGCGCGAAGCACCGCCGCTCAGCGACGACGGCGACCGGTAGCGTTGACCGGTGCACGGGGCGGCCCGCGCGAGCGTGACGCCAGGGGATGGCTCCCTAGAGTGGCGCGATGGCTTCCGCCCGCCTCGTGCGCTCCTGCTGTGTCCTGGTGCTGTTGTTCTTCGCGATGCCGTGGGTGGCGCAGGGGCAGGAGGCCGCCGCGCCCCTTCCTGACGGGAAGGCCTGGCTCGCGGAGCACAACGCCGAAGCGGTGCGGGTGAACCGCGTGGCGATGGGCATCCTGTTCGGCTGGGCCGTGCTGAACATCGGCACGGGCGTGGCGGGGCACTTCGCGAGCGAGGGAGAGACGCGGGCCTTCTTCCAGGCGAACGCGGCCTGGAACGTGGTCAACCTGACCATCGCGGCGCTCGGCTATCACGGGCAGGTGACCGCGGACCCGGGCTCGTGGGACCTGGCGCGCAGCCTCTCCGAAGGGCAGCGCATGGAGAAGCTGCTGCTCTTCAACGCGGGCCTGGACGTGGGCTACCTCGCGTTCGGCGGCTTCCTGTGGGAGCGCGGAGCGCGCAAGGACTCGGCGCGCCTGCGGGGATGGGGCAAGAGCCTGCTGGTGCAGGGTGGGTTCCTGCTGGTGTTCGACGGCGTACTGACGTTCCTCAACGCGCGACTGAATGGGGAGCTCACGGCGCGGCTGGTGCCCGCTCCGGATGGAATCGGGCTGATGCTGACGTGGCCGTGAGCCCCCAGGGTCGGTTCATGCCGCCACGGGTTCGACGCGCTTGCGTGCGCGGGCGGAGACGCCCTTGCGGCGGCCCTTGCGCAGCACGTCCAGGTGCACCTCTTCGTCGTTGGCGAGCGCCATCAGCCGTTGCAGGTCGTCCACGCTGTTGACGGGCCGGCTGTTGATGCCGAGCAGCAGGTCGTCAGGCTGGAGTCCGGCGTCGTCGGCCGGCGTGCCCTCCTGCACCTTCAGCACTCGCACGGCCCGGGGCTGACCCGTGTCGCGAGCGAGCGCGGGCTCCAGGTTCACCGCCGCGGCGGCGATGCCCAGGAACTTCCGGTCCACCCGGCCGCGCTGGATGAGCAGGCTCGCCACCCAGGCCGCCGTGGTCGCGCTCACCGCGAAGCCGATGCCCTGCGCATACGGCAGCACCAGCGTGTTGAGCCCCACCACGCGTCCGCGCGTGTCCAGCAGCGGCCCGCCGGAGTTGCCCGGGTTGATGGCCGCGTCCGTCTGGAGCATCCCCTCCAGGATGACGCCGTCGGGCAGGGTGATGGAGCGGTTGATGGCGCTCACCACGCCCAGGGACACCGACTGCTCCAAGCGGAAGGGATTGCCAATGGCCATCACGAGCTGGCCCACCTTCACCGTCTCCGGATCCGCGAGCGGCAGCGTGGGGAAGTCGTCGCCCTCCGCGCGCACCACGGCGAGGTCGGTGGGGGCATCTCCGCCCACCAGCGTGGCCCGGCGCTCCTCGCCGTTGTTGAGCTGCACGACGAGTCGCTTGGGCGTGCGCATCACCACGTGCCGGTTGGTGAGCACGTAGCCGTCCGGCGTGAGGAACAGGCCGGTGCCGTGGCCGCGTGCGTGCTCCACGCCCACCACCGCTGGCGCGGCGCCAGCGACGAGCGACTCCAGGTCATCGGAGAGCTGCTGCAACAGTTTCATGGCCGGCTCCTTTCATGAACGCTTGCCCACGGTGACGGGCACCTCGCGCAGCTCCCCCGCGCGCAGCACCTTCGCCTGGATGGAGGTGCCCACCTTCTCGTCGCCCAGGTAGCCCAGCAGGTCCTCCACGCCGTGGAGTGACTGGCCGCCCAGGCTCACCAGCACATCGCCCAGCAGCAGGCCGGCCTTCTGGGCGGGGCCCTCCGGATCCACCGAGAGCAGGATGAGCCCCGCCTTGGTGCCGTCGATTTCACGGGGCAGGCGCACCGGGTAGGCGCCCACGCCCAGGTAGCCGCGACGGATGCCGCCATGCTCGCGCAGCGAGTTCGCCACGCGCGTCAGCGTGTCGCCGGGAATGATGACCGCGGCGGTGCGGGAGAAGGCCGCCGTGGGGATGCCGAGGAAGCGCCCCTGCGCGTCCACCAGCGCGCCACCGGAGAAGCCGGGGGGCAGGTCGGCGTCCGTCTCCAGGTAGCGGTCCACCTGGCCGCCGGCGTGCGTGCGCCAGTCACCGCCGAACGCGCTGACGATGCCCAGCGTCGCCCGGGCGGTGCGCCCCGGCCGACCGAGGGCCAGCACCACGTTGCCGACCTTCACGCCATCGAGCGGCGAGGGCGCGAGCGCGGTGAGGCCGGTGACGTCGGCCTTGAGCAGGGCGAGGTCGGTGCTCGGGTCGCGGCCGACGAGCTCGGCGGAGACCGAGCGACCGTCCGCGAGGCCCACCTGGATGGAGCCCTCGTGTTCGACGGCGTGGCTGGTGGTGAGGATGTGACCGTCGGCATCCCAGACGATGCCGCTGGCGCCCCGGCGACGGCGGGCCTCGACGCGGACGAGGGAGGGGGCGATGCGCTCGACGACGGTGGCGATGGACTGCGAGAGGGATTGGAGGGCGTCGGTGGACATGGGGTGTTCCTTTCGAGCCTGAAGCTAAAAGGCTCGAAGGCGCGCCACATCGGCGAACCGGGCAGGACGGGGACCTGCCCATTCGGGCAGGTGGCCTCTCCATCCGACCGGGGTCATGCATGTGCCCGGTGCTTCGGGCAGGGGACTTCAGCCCACCTTGCGGAAGCGCTCGTAGCGCTCTTCCAGATACAGCTTCTTGGGACGCAGCTCGTCGGAGCGGGGCGTCTGGAGCTTCTTGCCGACGAAGCCCTTCAGCGCGTGTTCCAGGGTCGGTCCGTCCTGGGTGGCGAGCAGGCTGGGCGCCAGTTCGATGATGCCGTCCGGACGGAAGCCCATCAGGTTCGTGTCGAAGGCGCCGTGGTGGAGCCGGCAGAGGGCCAGTCCGTTGGGGACCTCCGCGTGGCCCCGGACGTCGTGGTCGGGAAGGATGTGGGCTGCATCCAGCAGCTCCGTGCGAGGAAAGCCGCACACCGCGCAGCGCTCTTCGTAGGCGCGCAGGACGTGTCGGCGGAAGGCAACCTGATGCAGACGCTTCTTGGCCTGCACCGTCGTGTAGCGACGCTCCCAGCTCAGCGCCTTCGCGTCCGCGGCATAGCGCTGGGGCTGGAGCAGCCGGGCCGTCTCGGGCGCGGACACCATGACGTGGAAGGAGTGCGAGGCGAGATCCACGTCGGAGATGTAGACGGGCCACAGCGGCTGATACATGCCGGGCTCGATGCCGTAGAAGTAGATGAGGGGCGCGTCCAGTTGCTGCGCGCGCACGAGCCGGCGGTTGTCGCGGGCCTCCACGTCCGTGCCCTGGAACTTGTAGAGGAACGCTCCATCCGAGGCCACGTTGTCATCGTCGTAGCGAGCCACCCGTGAGCCGCGCGGCACGGTGGTCTTGATGGACAGCGCGGTCTCCTGCATCTGCCGGGGCCAGAAGATGCCGCGCGTCCGGTTGGCGAACAGGTGCTGCTCGCCATGGAGCATGAAGCCTTCCTGGATGGCATCCCACGGCAGCACGTCGCCGTGTTGCTCCACCAGTCCCTCCAGGGCCTTGAAGGCGGCCAACCGGATGGCCTGGTCGTTGTCGGAGGGCATGGGCACGGGTCTTCGACCAGGCTACCAGGCTCCCCCTCCCACATGTCACGTCACCCCCGGTCCAGCAGGGCTCCTCCCGGGCCAAAGCCCAGGGACATGCACAGCACCCGCTGTCCCGTGACGCGGTGGTCGCGCCGCGCGGCTTCGGCCGCCAGCTCCGCGTCGTTGAGCACGAACACCGGCCCTCCTGTGTCTGGCAACCCGGCGCGGGCGAGGATGTCCGGCACGAGTGACGCCGCGCCCTCGAAGCCGTAGGTGCAGCCTCCCGGCAGCAGGTCCTCATTCAGCGGACACGGCAATGCGAGGCACAGCGCGTCCGGCGCGGTCCGTGCGTCCTCCATGAGGAACGTGCTCAGCGCGCCCGCGATGAACGCCACGGTGTCCCGGATGTGGTGGCCGTCCTTGGGACGTGGCTGCCCGATGAACAGGGGGGGCAGGTGAGTGAGATCCCGCTCGAAGACACGCGTTGAGCCGAGCCTCGCGCACTTGATGCTGGTCTGGCCTACGTCCACGCAGACCGGAGCGTTGAAGCCCTGGGCTTCCAACATGCGCAGGCCCGCGTGCACGGGCGCGAAGCGAGGCGTGGGCGCGATGTACACCGGACAGGGAAGCGTGGCCGTGGCTTCCTTCAACGCGGCCTGGAAGCCGTCCAGCTCCGCCAGCCCTCCACTCAGATACGCCGCATCCGGAGCGTGTCGCTTCACCAGCAATGCGAGCGCCTCGGCCAGCGGCGGCATCAGGCGCGCGGTGAGCGTGGCTCCCGCGACTCCCGCGCGCCGGTCTTCCTCCACCCACGGCGAGCCCAGCACCTCCCACAGCTCACGGCCGGACACGGGCAGGTTCCACACCTCCAGCGGTGTGATGCCCGGGGGATGATGCCTGCGCGGACTCCACCGCATGGACGTCACGCGACGAGTCCGGCGATGCGTTCGGCGGCGGTCCTGGCCCCGTCGTGGGCCCGATAGGACCGGGAGATCTCCGCCACCCGCTCGCGCATCGGTGACGCGGGCGCGAGGAGCTGGGCGATGGCCTCCCGGCATGTCTCCACCGTGAGGTGCTTCGGATCTCTTGCGAGCCCCGCTCCGGACTTCTCCAGGAAGTGCGCCTGCACGGGCTGGTCGTTGCACACCGGCAGCAGCAGCATCGGCACGCCCGCCGTCATCGCCTCCATCACGGAGTTGGCGCCTCCGTGGGAGATGAACGCGGCCGCGCGCTCCAGCACCTGTCGCTGCGGGGTGTACGGCACCGCCACCACGTCACCGGGCAGTGTGCTTGGGAAGTCCGTGTTGGCCAGCTCGCCCGCGCACAACACCAGCGTCACGCCGAAGGGCTGCGCGGCCTCCGCGATGATTCGGAACAACTCCGGCTGATAGGAGATCTGGCTGCCGAAGGACACGTAGAGCACGGGCTTGTGGCCCAGGCGTTCCCACGGGAAGGGCACCTCATCGCCACGAGGGTCGGGCGGAATCGACGGTCCGACGAGCAGCGTGTTCGGCGGCACCCCGGCGTCCGTGCTCAGGAAGGCCTCGGTGGCGAAGATGACGTTGAGCCGGGGCGACAGGCATTCACAGGTGCGGAAACGCGCGTCGAAGCCGTGCCGTTGGAACAGGGCCTGCCGGTCGTCCTTGAGGGCCCGCACGTTGCGCAGCAGGGGAATCTCCGGCCGGGGCTCCAGCAGCGTGAGCGCGGAGGACACGCCCGCCCAGGGGATGCCTTCCGTGTGCGCCGCGAGCACCGCCGCGTACTGCATCCCGTCCAGTGCCATCACGTCGGGACGGAAGGCGCGCACCACTTCGCGCACCGGCTCCAGGAGCGCTGGGGCCGCGTCCAACAGCAGGCCTCGGATCCACTTGCCCAACGCCACGTCATCCAGCACCAGCTTCGCCAGCGCTTCGCCTCCGGTCTCGATGCCGGGGGGCTGCGCTTCACGGTGGGGCAGGTGGAGGACCTCCACGCCCAGCCCGTCGAGTTGCGGCGTCGGTTCGGGGATGCACAGCCAGCCGACGGTGTGCCCCAGGCGGCGCAGCCATTGGGCCACCCCGACCATCGGGTTCAGGTGGCCCTTCTCGGGCGAGGTGGCGATCAGGACTCGGGACATGGTGGATGCGCCTCGGTGTGGGCCTGGAGCATGGCCAGGGACACGAGTCGCATCAACAACCGATCCATCACCCCGGCCTGCGCGTCCTCGGGGGACAGGCGGGTGTAGCGCTCCAGCAGTCTGGAGACGGCCCGGGGGGCGATGACCTGGAGGGGCTCCAGGCGTTCCGGGGACAGCCAGGCGCGGTACAGCTCCAGCCAGCGCGTCCGCACCGGACTGGAGAGCGCCGTATGCCCATACCGGGGCATCTTGCGCGCGAGGCGCACCTCATCGGGCACGAGCGAGCGCACGGCGTGCCGGAACAACCATTTGCCGAACCCGTCCCGCATCAGCACGGACTCCGGCAGCGCGAGCGCTACGCGCGCGAAGCCCGGGTCCAGGTACGGGGTGCGGACGGTGAGGCCCTGGGCCCGGGCGCCTCGCAGTTCGGGCGGGAGGATGAGCTCCCGCAGCACCCATTCGGCGTAGCGAAGCTCCTGGGAGGCGGAGGACGCCTCTGGAGTCAGATCCCAGGGAGCGGGCAGCGCCGCGAGCACGGCCCCCAGGTTGTCCACAGGGGGGGAGACCGGAGCGTGATCGCTGTTCACGCCCTCGGAAACACCCCTCAAGTTGTCCACAGGCTGGAGTCTGTCGCGAGGCCCCGCCGTTTGATCGCGACCCCGGGTTCCAGAGGGGACGGGCCCGGTTTCTCCAGCGGGTGGCTCAACGCGTGCCCCCGGGTTCTGATCGCGAAGTCCTGTCCCGTCCAGGGGCGTTCCCGAGTTGTCCACAGCCCCCCGGGGGGCTCCGAGGGATGTCTCATGATCGCGCGAGTCGTCGCGGAACGACGCCCGCAAGTTGTCCACAACCGCCGGGGCGTCCTGTCTCAAGATCTCCAGGGCCAGGGCCCGGTCCTCGTCCACGCGGGCCTTCGCGGAGGCCATGGCGCCCGGGGCGCCCTGGAGCACTTCATCCGCGCCCGCGCCGCTCAAGAGGACAGGGCCCGCGCCCATCCGGTGGGCCTCCAGATAGAACACGAAGCTCGCCACGGCGCGGGCGTTGAGGATGACGGTCTGGTTGGCGAGGACCGCTTGTTCGAACAGGTCCGGCAGCACCGCGTCGTGGATGAGCACGTCCACCAGCTCCGCGCCCGTCACCTTCGCCATCCGACGCGCATTGCTTCGCTCCACCGCGTCCGCGAAGTGCACATCCATGGTCCATGCGCGCACCTTGCCGGGTGCATGGCGCGCGACCATCGCGCACAGGGCGGCGCTGTCCACCCCGCCGCTCAAGCTCACCTCATGCGTGCCGGCCTCCACGTGGGCCCGCACGGTGTCGGACCAGGCGGCCAGCAACCGCGCAGCGAGCGCATCCTCGTCGTCCTGCACGCTCGCGTCCCGAGTCACCCGGGGCAGCGTCACTTCAAGCCCTGGCTTCAGCACCGTGTTGGCCGCGCGTGCGTGGCACAAGAGGTCGACCACCGCCCGGGCGGACAGGCCTCGCGCGGGCGTCCTTCCGGGGGGCGGAGCGGCGGGAGTCCGGGTCGGCATGACGGCGGCATCATAAGGGCCGGAGCCGCGCTCATGTAGAGTCACATCCCCCGCTGCCGAGCTGACATGCCCTCGTCTCCGAACCGTCGTGCCACTCGCATCGCACGCACGAGCGAGGGTGAGGAACCGGGCATACGCAACGACAGAGCCGTCGTCGTGCGGTGGGGACAGGTGGCGCGGTAGGAATCAGGTTTCACTTGGAACAGGGGAGGGCGGGACATGCGGGCGGATGCGGTGGACGTCGTGTTGCGAGAGCGCTTCGGGTTGGAGTCCTTCCGGCCCGGACAGCGCGAGGTGCTCACGGCCCTCTTGAAGCCCCAGGGCTCCGCGCTCGCGGTGTTCCCCACGGGTGGTGGCAAGTCGCTGTGCTACCAGCTCCCCGCGCTGCTCCTCGACGGACTCACGGTGGTGGTGTCGCCGCTCATCGCGTTGATGAAGGATCAGATCGACGCGCTGGGCCGCAAGGGCATCCGCGCGGCGCGGCTGGACTCGTCCCTGTCGCTGGAGGAGTCACGCGAGGTGACGGAGGCCCTGCGGGACGGGACGCTCAAGCTGCTCTACGTGGCCCCGGAGCGCTTCAACAACGAGCGCTTCATGGGCCTGCTGAGCGAACTTCAAATTTCGCTGTTCGCGGTGGATGAAGCGCACTGCGTCTCCGAGTGGGGCCACAACTTCCGGCCGGACTACCTCAAGCTCGCGCAGGCGGCGCGGACGCTGAACGCCGAGCGCATCCTGGCGCTCACCGCCACCGCGACACCGCAGGTGGTGCACGACATCTGCGAGGGCTTCGGCATCCCGGAACAGAGCGCGGTCGTCACCGGCTTCTACCGGGGCAATCTCACCCTGGAGACGACGCCCACGGGCCTGGAGGCGCGTGACGCGCTGCTGGTGGAGCGGCTGAAGTCCCGCCCGCCCGGCTCCACCATCGTCTACGTCACGCTGCAGAAGACCGCCGAGCGCATCGCGGCGCTCCTGTCCGCGGCGGGGCTGCCCGCGGACGCGTACCACGCGGGCCTGGAGTCGGAGGACCGCGAGCGGGTGCAGGAAGCATGGACCCACTCCGCGAAGGGCATCGTCGTGGCGACCATCGCGTTCGGAATGGGCATCGACAAGGCGGACGTGCGCGCCGTGTATCACTACAACCTGCCCAAGGGCCTGGAGAGCTACAGCCAGGAGATTGGCCGAGCCGGACGGGACGGCAAGCCGTCGGTGGTGGAACTGCTGGTGTGTCCGGACGACGTGCCCACGCTGGAGAACTTCGCGCTCGGGGACACGCCGCTACCGGAGGCGATGGAGGGACTGGTGACGGAGCTGCTGTCCGCCGGGCCCGAATTGCACCTGGACCTGTACGCGCTGGGCACCCGCCATGACCTGCGCCCCCTGGTGCTGCGCACGGCGCTGACGTACCTGGAACTGGAAGGTGTGTTGAAGCAGGGCACGCCTTTCTACGCGGGCTACAAGGTGCAGCCCACGGGCACGGTGGAAGCGCTCATCGGGAAGTTCCAGGGCGAGCGCGCGCGCTTCGTGAAGGACCTGTTCGCGCACGCGAAGAAGGGACGCACCTGGTACACGTTCGACCCCGCCGAGATCTCCAAGGCGATGGGGCAGCCGCGCGACCGCATCGTGAAGGCGCTCGACTACTTCCAGGAGCAGGGCTACGCCGAGACGCAGGTGGCCGAACCTCGCCAGCGCTACACCCGGCTGCGAGAACACGAGGACGCGCAAGCGCTCGTGGCCCTGTTGCAGGAGCGCTTCCAGAAGCGCGAGGCCCAGGAGGTGTCACGCGTGCGGGAGGTGCTCAAGCTCGTCACGCATGACGGGTGTCAGAGCAACGCGCTGGTGGCCCACTTCGGAGAGCAACGCGCAGCCCCGTGCGGACACTGCACGTTCTGCCGCACCGGCGTGGCCCGCGTGCTGCCGCCGCCGCATCCCCGGCCGGACCTGCGCGAACAACTGGATGCGGCCACGTTCCGGACGCTCGTCGCGAAGCACCCGGACGCGCTGGGCCATCCAAGGCAAGCAGCGCGCTTCCTCTGCGGCCTGAGCAGCCCCGCGCTGTCCAAGGCGAAGCTCAACGGGAACAAGCTCTTCGGCACCCTGACCGAGTGGCCGTTCGCCCAGGTGCTGGCTTTCTGTGAGGCCGGACGCCGATAGGCCCGGGCTCAGGCGGCCTGCTGCGAGCTTGCGCGGTGCTCCTGCATGGTCCTGCTTCGCCCCAGGTAGTGCGCGAAGGCACCCAGCAGCGCGTCCGGGTCCTTCAGCTTGCTCAAGCAGATGGAGCGCTTCTGCTTGGACCGCCCGGCCCCCGCGACCTGCAGGTCCAGGTACTTCTTGAACATGCGGTCCTCCTTGCTCGCGTGCGTCACCTGTTCAAGCAGCACGGGCTCCTCCCACTCCGTGTAGCTGACCTGCGCGAAGTCCAGCCGGACTTCCAGCCCGGCCTCCTTGCCCTCGAAGGTCAGCGGCGGGAAGTGCCGCTCCACGTGCTGCCGCTCCGCCTCGTTGGAGGGCACGTAGCGGTACGCGAGCACCAGGTCGTGCGCCTGGGAGAAGCGCGCTTCGTAGGCGCCCCACAGCCGCGCCTCGATGGCCTCCGCCTCCTGCATCGTGCTCACCCAGGAGAACGTCACGGGCTCTAGCAACACCTGCGCCATGTCGGACGGCGTGAGCCGCGCATTCACGTTCTCCAGCCGCGCGGAGAGCGGCGGGTGGGAGTCGAACGGATGGGGTGTCACGGTCCCGTGCAGGTCGCCATGCACGGCCTCCGACTGCGCGTAGTCCGCGAAGCCGAGGGCGACCCGCTGGGCGATGGCCACGGACTGCTGCTGCTCATCGCGGGAGAAGAGCTCCGCCTCCACGCGCGCACGAAAGCCCGCGTACGCGCCCACCTTCACCAGCGAGCGGGCGATGTCCCGACCCGAGGTGAGGCCCGCCGCGAGGCGATCCGCGGCGAGCTCGCTCTCGCGCCGGCTGCGTCCCAGCGACAGCTCGAAGAGCCCGCGATAGGCCACCATGAAGTGGTAGATGGGCCGCGTCAGCCCGCCGTCATGCAGCGTCTGCAGGTAGTGGCCGAAGTGCGCGAGCATCGGCGCCAGCCGCTTGCCGTGGCCCGTGTCCCCGCCCAGCAGGTGCCCCATCTCGTGCGCGAGCACCGCGTCGGCCTCGGACTGCTCCAGCAGGCGCAGCAGGGACAGGCTCACATAGAGCGTCCGACCGGAGAGGGTCCGCTCCCCGACGCGCACGTCGCTCTCGGTGACGAAGAAGTTGGCGTCGATGCCCGCGAGGATGTGGTCGGGCGGAGGTGTCTGGATGCGCGCGCACAGCCGGCGCACGTGCGCCCAGAGCTCCGGTGCCTTCGACTCGTCGAGCACCTCCGCCTCCACCTCGAAGTCCATGGGCGGACGGCGGAAGATGCCGACCACCACGAGGAAGATGCCCATCGCGGCCAGCACCCCCATCACGCCGATGAGCTTGGGGGAGTAGCGATTGAACCAGAGCGCGGTCACCCAGTAGGACAACCACACGACCAGTCCGCCCTGGCCTATCGCCTGGAGTGCCCCGGTGACGCGGAGCACGTTCCAGCCCACGACGAAGCTGACGTACTGGAACGGCCGCGAGACGAACGCGGCCAGGCCACACAACAGGACCAGCACGGTGGTGGCGAGCTCCAGCACCAGCAGGCCCAGCGCCAGGCTGTGCATCCATCCGAACTGCCGCGCGTCCGAGCACACCTCCCGGAGGTTGTTCCGGAAGTTCGTCAGCCCCTCGTCCGTGCCGAGGCAGACCTCCGAGGCCGGATTCGCGCGGAAGAAGGCAAGCGTCGACTCTCGCTCCTGCTCGTCGAGTCCGGTGTCCTGGGCAATCTGCTGCTCGATGGACGCAAGCACCTTCCCGTCGAGACTGGACGTGGCGTGGCCGGTGAACCACAGGCCGAAGAGCGGAAGGGCAAAGAGCCAGAGGGCGGGCAGCACGTAGCTGCGAAGGAAGCCAGGGGCGGTTTTCGTGGGTCGCATGGGAGTCGGAGCCCACGATTCTACGCACGGCTGGCCCCCCACCCGCCATCCCTGCGCCGAACCGGGCCCGGGCGCTAGGATGCGCCCCGTGCGCTACGAGCTTCACGACAGCCGCGTCCTCACCTGGTCCCTGGAGGCGCACGTCACCACGCACTGCAACCTGCGCTGCGTGCAGTGCTGTCCGCTGTCGCCGCACCTGCCCGCGTGGGCCGTGGCTCCGGAGTCACTGGGTGAGGACCTGCGCAAGCTCGCGCGCGTGCTCAAGCCCAACGTCTTCAAGCTCACCGGCGGCGAGCCCTTCCTCCACCCGGACCTGCCCGCCGTGCTCGACGTGGTGCGCGCCTCCGGCATCTCCGAACAGGTGTCCGTCACCACCAACGGCTTCCTCGCCCAGAGCGCCCCCGACGCCGTCTATGAGCGGCTCGACCGGATGACCCTGTCCGTCTACACCTCCGCGCCCCTGCCCGAGCGCTCCATCGCGCGCATCACCGAGCGCTGCGAGCGCCACGGGGTCCACCTCACCGTGAAGACCATCGACGCCTTCCAGCGCATCACCCCGGACGCGCCGCTCGACTCCGACACCGACGTCCAGGACGTCTTCGCGAAGTGCTGGCTCAAGCACCGCTGCCACCTCGTCTACCGGGGCCGCTTCTTCACCTGCACCCGCCCGCCCCACGTCGCCACCGTGTTCGCCGCGCAGCACCCGCACCTGCCCGCGCTCGCGGAGGCGGATGGCCTCCCGCTCGACAGTCCGGAGCTGCTCTCGGGGCTCCTCGCGTACCTGGAGCGCGACACGCCCCTGGCCACCTGCCGGCACTGTCTGGGCTCCAGCGGCCCGTGGGAACCCCACGCGCAGCTTTCCCGCCCCCGCGCGCAGCCGTGAGTCAGGGCGGCGCCGGCACCACTCCGGGCAACTCCGCTCGCAACGGCAGGTCCACGGTGAAGAGGGCGCCCTGCCCCAGCTGACTCTCCACCCGCACCGTGCCGCCCATGGCATGCACCAGCGTGCGCGTGATGTAGAGCCCCAGCCCCAGGCCCCCGTAGTGCCGCTCGCTCACCGCGCGCTCGAAGCGCCCGAAGAGCCGGGGCAGTGACTCCGCCGCGATGCCGATGCCCTGGTCCCGCACCGTCAACGTCGCGCGCCCGTCCTTCGCCTCCACGCGGATGTCGATGGGGCGCCCCTGTCCGTACTTGATGGCGTTGTCGACCAGGTTCACCACCACCTGCTCCAGCCGCGGCCGGTCCCACCACCCCGTCGTCACGGTGTCCACGCCCTCCAGCCGCAGAGGGGAGCCCGTGCGCGCCGCGGGGCCCTCGTAGGCGGCCACCACGTCACGCACCAACTCCGCCAGGTCCACCTGTGCGGGCTCCAGCGACATGTGACCGGAGGCGATGCGCGACACGTCCAGCAGGTCGTTCACCAGCTCCGCCAGCTTCTTCAACTGCCGCGAGCCCACCTCCAGGTAGTTCTCCACCATCGCGCGCGACACCGGGCCCGGCGTGCGGTCCATCTCCCGCCGCAGTGACTGGAGCTTGAGATTGAGCGGCGTGAGCGGCGTCTTCAACTCGTGGCTCGCGATGGACAGGAACTCGTCGCGCAGGCGCACGGCTTCGCGCGCCTCGCGGTACAACCGCGCGTTCTCCATGGACAGCGCGGCGCGGTTGGCCATCTCCTGGAGGATGGGCAGGTCCGCCTTCAGGTAGCTCCGGCCGGACGCGTGGCTGGTGGCGAAGCTGATGATGCCCAGCGTGCGCTCGCGGGCCACCAGGGGCACCATCGCCAGGGAGCGCAGCTTCATGGCCTGGAGCAGCTCCATCCGCTGTGGCTCATCGGTCAGCTGCTTGAGGTCCACATCGGTGACGTCCTCCACGAAGAAGGGCTGGCCCTTGAGCAGCAGGGTCCCGGCGCCCATCGATGGGTAGCATTGCCCCTCGGGAACGGGCGTCCGCAGCTGCTCCGCGTGCGCTTGCGACTCCGTCCTCGCGTGCGCCACCTCCATCCGCATGAAGGTGCCGTCCTCCATCGCCATGTCGACGATGCACCAGTCCGCCAGGGTGGGGACGACGAGGCGCACCACGTTGTGCAGCGTGGCCTCGTAGTCCAGCGACGTGGCGAGAAAGGAGCTGGCCCCCGCGAGCAGCCGCAGGTGCTCCTCGTTGTGCGACAGCTCACGCGCCAGTTGCTCCGCGCGCGCCCGCGCCCGCACGTGGCCCGTCACGTCGAAGCCGAAGCCGGCGATGCCGTCCACCTTCCCCTGGGTGTCATGCGTGGGCGTGTACGTGATGTCGAAGAAGTACTCGCGCACGGAGCCGTCCGGCTGCTTCAGGTGGAGCGGCATCTCCTTGCCCTGGAAGGGTTCGCCCGTCGCATAGATGCGGTCCAGCAGCCGGGAGATGCGCTCGGCCTCCTCCTTCGGGCCCACCTCCCGCGCCGGCTTGCCCATCAGGTCCGGGTTGCCCAGCATCGCGGAGTTGAGCGGGTTGGACAGCTCGAAGACATGGTCGGGCCCGCGGAAGATGACCAGGTGCGCGGGCGCGTGCATGAACAGCTCGCGCAGGCGCGTGCGCTCGTACTCGGCGGCGGCGCGGGCCGCGCGCTCGCTCTCCAGCAGGCTGGCGCGCTCCATGTTGGCCCGGCGCAGGCGCGCGTTGAGCAGCGTCACGAACAGGGACAGCGCGAGGAAGAGGCCCAGCGCGATGAGGCTGCCGGTCCGCACCTTCCAGGTGTGGATGGGCGTCAGGAAGTAGTAGTCCACGGTGACCAGCGACAACCCCGTGGCCACCAGCCCCGGTCCCCACCCTCCGCGCCAGCCGGAGAACATCACCGCGGCGAAGAAGGCGAGGAAGGGCATCCCCACCGTGATCGTCGACAGCAGCTCCTGGGCCACGAAGGCCAGCACCACGCTCCCCACCGCGACCCCGTAGCGC
>NZ_RAWI01000849.1 GCF_003612125.1 Corallococcus praedator | reverse complement strand
CCCTTCGGACACCCTCCGCCTGATGGCGCAGATCGCCTTCATCCTCCTGTGCCACAAGGACCCCGACGCCATCATCGAGCAGGCGGGCCAGCTCACCGCCGCCGGCGACTTCATGGCGATCCACTTCGACGCCCGCGCGCCCGAGGCGGCGCACGCCCGCATCCGCGCCGCCCTGGCCTCCAACCCCAACGTCACCTTCGCCCGCCGCCGCGTCCGCTGCGGCTGGGGGGAGTGGAGCCTCGTCGAGGCGACGCTGCTGGCGGTCGAGGCGGCGGCGGAGGCGTTCCCCCGCGCCACCCACTTCTACATGCTCTCGGGCGACTGCATGGCGATCAAGTCCGCTGCCTACGCCCACCGCCTGCTGGACGCCGAGGACGCCGACTGGATCGAGAGCTTCGACTTCTTCGACAGCGACTGGATCAAGACCGGCATGAAGGAGGACCGCCTCCTCGACCGCCGCTGGTTCAACGAGCGCGCCCACAAGCGGCTGTTCTACTGGAGCGTCCAATTGCAGCGCCGCCTCGGCCTGGCGCGGCGCGTCCCCGCCGACATCCAGGTGATGATCGGCTCGCAG
>NZ_RAWI01000848.1 GCF_003612125.1 Corallococcus praedator | reverse complement strand
CTGCTGCGGGGCGTGGGCGCGGCGACGGGAGGGATGGGGCAGGTGCTCGCGGCGGAGTCGGGAGCCCTGTGGAACACGCTGGGTGTCTCCTTGGGGGCGACGGCGTGGGCGCTGGCCCTGGGGGCACCGCTGGCGGTGCTGCTGTTCCGCACGGACCTGCCGATGCGCGGCGCGCTCACGGTGCTGTTCACGCTGCCTTCGGCCATCCCCGCGTTCATCTGGGGCATGGGGTGGTTGTCGCTCGCGAGTCCCCGGGCCGGGTATCTGAACCGGATGTTGGGCGCGGACGTGTTCAACCTCTACGGGGCGGGTGGCATCGCGTTCGTGGAGGGGCTGTCGGGCCTGCCGCTGGTGCTGCTCGCGGGGGCGGCGGCGCTGCGACGCGTGGATCCGGCCCTGGAGGAGGCCGCGCGGGTGTGTGGTGCTTCTCCCCTGCGTGCGCTCATGAGCACCACGGTGCCGCTGGTGCTGCCGTCGCTGCTGTCGGGCGCGGTGATGGTGTTCCTCATGGCGGCGTCTTCGTTTGGCGTGCCGTACCTGTTGGGGGTTTCGGCATCGCCTCCCACGCGGGTGCTCAC
>NZ_RAWI01000847.1 GCF_003612125.1 Corallococcus praedator | reverse complement strand
TCTTCGGCGGCATCGGCGACGACTCCCTCGGCGGCGGCGCCGGCGACGACGAGATCGTCGGCAGCCGGGGACGCGACCTGATGGTCGGCGACGCGGGCAACGACCGCTTCGTCTTCCTCTCGTCGCTCGACATGGGACGGGACGGCGCCCGCGACGTCATCGGCGACTTCGCGTCCGGCCTCGACGACATCGACCTGCGCGCGCTCGACCTGACCGACCTGGGCGCCGCCGCCTTCACCGGCGCCGGCCGCGAGGCGCGCTTCTCGGCGGCGCTGTCGCGCCTCCTCATCGACATGGACGGCGACCGCGTGGCCGAGCGCGAGGTCGGGCTCACCGGCGTGACCGCGCTCGACGGCGACGACCTCATCCTGGTCTGAGCCGGGGCGCGGTTGACCGAACGGCAGGCGCCGCCGATAGTCGCGCGCCCGTGCCAGTGACCACCGGGAGGCCCCCATGCCGACGCTGAACACCTCGCCCTACGGCGCCATCAACTTCCTGAACCTGATCCGGCACACGCCGATCGTCGTCGCCACCCCCACGAGCGTCACCTTCGACAACGGCATCTTCCGGCTCATCCTG
>NZ_RAWI01000846.1 GCF_003612125.1 Corallococcus praedator | reverse complement strand
TCTCTGCGTAGGGCGGCACGCCGCCATGCTCGGCGACAGCCTCGGGCCCGGCGTTGTAGGCGGCCAAGGCCAAGGCCGGTGAGCCGAAGCGGGACAGCTGGGTCAGCAGGTAACGAGCTGAGCCGTCGAGGTTCTGCTGCCAGTCCTGCGGGTCCACGCGCAGGAGCGCAGCGGTGCCCGGCATGAGCTGGCCCAACCCGATCGCGCCCATGGGGCTCACCGCGCGCGGATCGTAGCCACTCTCGACCTCGATGTTGGCTTGGTAGAGCAGGAGCCACTCGGACGCGGTGAGCCCCGTTTGCCTCAGGGCGGCGTGGCCCGCGTAGCGCATCGCGGTCGCCTCGATCGCGGCCATGATTTCGGGCGCGGGCGGCCGGGCTCGAGCAGACGCCGGAATGGCGCCGCTGGCCTCGATCACCTCCTCAGCCGCGGCCTCTGCCCTCGGTCGAAAGAGCACGACACCTGGGTCTGCGGGCACCACCAGGGTCCCATCGGCGCGCATGACCAGCACGAGACGATCCGCAGCGGCGGGCGCCGCCAGCGCAAGGAGGAGAGTGGCAGCTTTAAGTGTCCAGCGCC
>NZ_RAWI01000845.1 GCF_003612125.1 Corallococcus praedator | reverse complement strand
ACCAACGCCTGATGGCAGGTAGCAAAGGGCGAAGTAATAGAGTTGTTGGGTAATAAGCCCAAAAATCCCTGAACCCCTCGATTAGCAATCGTTTCAGCGATTTTTGTGTGAAATCCATGAAACCCAGTCTGCGTAAGCATCCCAACGATTTTGCTCGCTATTTCCCAACAGGTCTAATGCCCAGAGTCTATTCGGCGTCCACCGGATTCCTAGCGATAACCACATCCGGGATTTACTCGACTCGGTGAAACCCAAGCAAGTGTTTGCTGTATTCGAGGAAATCTTGCAGGTGTTTAGAACAGCACGGGCAGTTGAGGGGCTTTCGCTCGTTTGCGGACACGCTGTTAGTCGCGATGGATGGCACCGAATATTTCAGTTCCAGCCAAATCCACTGCCCGCACTGTTCGACGCGCACCCAGAAATCCGGGGAAACGCACTACTTCCATAGTGTGATCACTCCGGTCATGGTCGCTCCGGAAGCCGCTCAGGTGATTCCCCTAGTGCCTGATTTTATCGTGCCGCAGGATGGGCATGACAAGCAAGATTGTGAGAATGCCGCAGCCAAGCGGTGGCTGTCGC
>NZ_RAWI01000844.1 GCF_003612125.1 Corallococcus praedator | reverse complement strand
AGATCGACATCATCGAGCCCGCGGTCAAGGCGCTGCAGGCCCGCGCCTGGCCCACCGAGGCCCCTTTCCATGGCCCGTTCCCGGCCGACACCATCTTCTTGAAGGCACAGGCGGGGGAGTACCAGGCCATCGTCACGATGTACCACGACCAGGGCCAGATCGCGATCAAGCTGCTGGGCTTTGCGCGCGGCGTGACGGTGCAGGGCGGCCTGCCGATTCCCATCACCACACCGGCGCACGGCACGGCCTACGACATCGCCGGGCAGGGCAAGGCCAGTGCCGAGGCGACATGGCAGGCCTTCCAGATCGCCTGCCGCATGGGCATCGCCCAGCGCCGCAAGACTCTCGCCCTCTCCTGACCTCCCCCTTCTTCTCCCGGAGACCCGCACCATGAAAATCACTTCAGTCCGCACGCGCGTGTTCCAGTGGACGGGCAAGACCGTGCCGCCGCAAGGCCACTTCTGCTCCAACGCGATGGACCTGCTGTACTCGCCGGCCGAGAGCATGAGCACCTTCCGCTTCCACGCCTGGACGGTGGTGGAAATCGAGACCGACACGGGGCTCATCGGCCTGGGCAATGT
>NZ_RAWI01000843.1 GCF_003612125.1 Corallococcus praedator | reverse complement strand
CGGCGGGTGGCGGAGTGAGCGGTGTTGGAGTCAGCGCCGCGGGCGGTGACGCGAACGCGTTGGGAACCGAAGTCGGTGCCGGAGGGGTGAACGCGGCAGGCGCCGGGATGGGCGATGCGGATGCCGGAGCGAACGCGGCGGGCGCCTGAGCGGGCTGCGCAGGCGGCACTGTGAAGGTGGCGGGTGCCGGTGCGAACGCGGCGGGGGGCTGCGCGGGTTGTGCAGGCGGCGCCGTGAGGGTGGCGGGTGCCGGAGCAAAAGCGTTGGGAACCGGAGTCTGCGCCTTGAAGGTGTCGGAGGGCGGAGCGGAAGTGGCGTGCGGTGCCGTGAACGCAGCGGCGGTCGGCGTTGGAACAGAGGCCGACTGCGTGGGCTCGGTGGGAGCCGGAGTGAACGCGGTGGGTTCTTCCGACGGGAGGCACTCGCCGGAGGCACAGCCCTCGGCGGAGCCCTCCTCCGGGAAGAGGCGTTCGTCCGCCTCATCATCGTAAGGCTGCGGCTCGGGCGGGCCCTCCGGTTCGGGCCGGCGCATGTTGGTGATGCGCACGGTAGGCCCGGGTGAAGGCGCGGGCTCCTCCACGG
>NZ_RAWI01000842.1 GCF_003612125.1 Corallococcus praedator | reverse complement strand
GTGCATCAGCGTCGCCTGGGCCACGGTGGCCAGGCCCGCCGTGCCGTAGACGAGCCGGGGCATCAGCTCCAGGCCGCTCAGCGCCACCACCAGCGCGAAGAGCCCCAGGCTGAAGCCGGCCACGCCGGCGGGGAAGGGCGACACAGGCAGCGCCAGCATCTGGAGCCCGAACACCAGCGCCACGTCCACCACCGACTGGACGATGCTCAACTGCCGCGTCACCGGCCGGAAGCGCAGGGCGAACAGCAGCGCCACCACGCCCCCGTAGCAGAGCAGCAGCGGGGGGTAGTGGGCCCAGTCCCGGGCGCCGGTCAGCCACAGGCCCAGGCTCACGGTGAAGAACACCCCCGTGCCCATCAGTCGCACCGCCGCCCCCGCGCCCAGCACGCGCTGGCGCTGGGCGCTCACCACCCGCGCGAGCTCGTTCTCAAAGGCGACGGGGAGGGAAGTGTCCATGCGACACGTCCGTTTTCCCTGCTTCTTCCCCTCGCGGCAAGTTCACGGCCGCGCGTCTTTCGCGACCCCCGGCCGCCCCTTAAGGGAAGAAGCCGGCGGGAGGGGGCTGGCGGGGGCCCCTGGCTC
>NZ_RAWI01000841.1 GCF_003612125.1 Corallococcus praedator | reverse complement strand
CCCCAGCCCACCCGGGGCGGGGGGCCCCTTCCTGGAGCTGGAGACGCCCTCATGGTTCGCAAGCTGCTGCTCGGTTCGTTGGGAGTGCTGGTGCTGGTGGGTGCGCTGGTGACCGCCGCGTGGCTGTCGCTGCGTGCGCCCGCGCCCCAGGGACGGCTGCTCGCCACCAGCGATGCGGAGCGCTACCTGCTCGCCGCCTCGCGCGAGGGCGAAACCGACATCGTCACCGGGCTCGTGAAGGCCGGCACGCCGGTGGAGGCCCGTGACGCTCGGGGCTTCTCCCCCCTCATCCTCGCCGCCTACCACGGCCACACGCAGACGGTGAAGGCGCTGCTCGCCGCCGGGGCCGACGCCTGCGCGGGCGACAACCGGGGCAACACCGCCCTCATGGGCGCCGCCTTCAAGGGCTACGCGGACATCGTGAAGCTCCTGGCCGCCCAGCCCTGCGCCGTGGATCAGACCAACGGCCTGGGACAGACGGCCCTGATGTTCGCCGTCCTCTTCGGCCGCGATGAGGTCGCCGACCAGCTCCGCCACCAGGGCGCCTCCCCTGCCCTGCGCGATGCCAGCGGCCGCTCCGCCG
>NZ_RAWI01000840.1 GCF_003612125.1 Corallococcus praedator | reverse complement strand
GGTGTGCCTGCGCCCCTTTGCCACGGCGCGCCGCGACCTGGCACCCGCCCCACGTGCGCGTACGGGCCGGACGGAATGCGCCGCGCCTCGATGCGTGGCTCGCGCGCTCTACCACGGCGCCTGTCGCGCCCCGCCGTGGCAAAGGGGCGCAGGCACACCCGTGTCGGACGCGTCCCCTATCCTTCCGCGCCTCTTGAGACCCCACTGTCCACGTCGCCCGGCGTCATCCTCCGGGCAAGGACCCGACCCGATAAAAACAAGGAATACCAATATCGCAGGCAATCCACGGGTGTGCTCCCACGTACCGGGGCCCAGGGAACGTCCCGGGCACATCCGCCCGGGGGACCCGTACACGCCGCGTGTTCCCGAGACACGATCCGATGTGTCACGTTTCGACTGATAACATCCGCTGTGCCATGAACAGGGGAAGTCCCCGGGTTCCGACCTTGGGGGTTATGTGAATGTTCCTCCGTTCGCGGCAGAAGAGTCTGGCGGCCCCCGACACGCCCCGAATTCCGTCACCATGAAATCAGTCCCCCCATTTCCACCCCGGCAGCACGAATCCCCTGCCGTGAGGGCGTTCCGGCGGAAATCCT
>NZ_RAWI01000083.1 GCF_003612125.1 Corallococcus praedator | reverse complement strand
CCCTAGGGTTCGTCGGCAGCGTCAGAGGTGTATAAGAGACAGGGGGGATGGGGGGCGGCGGTTCACCGGCCGCGCTGGCGAGGCGCTCGATGCCGCTCGCATCCAGGAGCGTCCCCCCGCAGGCGGTGGGGCAGGAGGCGGTCTTCTCCTCGAGGCGCGTGCAATAGGTCTCGATGGGACTCGGCGGGGTCGGAGGTGGCTGCGGTCCCACGCCGCACCCCCCGAAGATGAAGCGGCGCTCCCCTGGAGGCGGTGGGCCCAGGGGCTCGGCGTGAGAGGCGATGCACGCCAGTGTGGCCCGGGTCTCCTCCAGGCAGGCCCGGGCGGCGGGGGCAGGGACGCGGGCATCCGTCGTCTTCGTGAGGCCCGCCGCGGCGGCGGCCTGGGCGCGCGCATCCGTCGAACGAAGCACGCCCGACAGGAACCGCAGCTTCTCTTCGGCGGGAATGTACCGCTCCGAGATGTCCCGCACGCGGAGGGCGGAGGGCGTGCCCCGAAGCGACTCGGTCACCACGAAGTTGAAGGCGAAGGGGGTCAGGCTGATGCGTGGGGTGTGCATCCGGCCCAGCAGCACCTCGAGGACGGCCTCGCGCCCGCCCAGCCGGTCCGCGTTCACCGGTGCGAGCAGCCGCTCCACCACCGACGGTGAGGCGACGAACCCATCGAGCAGGCGGGGCTCACGTTCCATCACCCAATCGAAGAGCGCCTCGGCCCGCGCCGCGTCGGTGAGCCCCAGGTTCGATTGCAGCCAGAGGAGCTGCTCCGCGCTCAGGGGGGTGAGCACGTCGATGAGCGCGGTGGGGGGCAGCTTCGCGACGTGGGGCCGCAAGGCCTGGACGGCCTCGTACGCGCAGCGTGGCTGGATGCTGGCAATCGCTCGCAGGCGCGCGACGGTGGGCTTCAGCGCCTGGGTCATGGAGAGCTGGTCGCAGGGGGCGGTGGAAAGCCAATCGCGAAAGGCCGCATCACTCGCGGGGCGGCGGTGATGGAGTTCGCCCAGCAGGTCCAGGAAGGGAGCGAGGCCGGGGTGGGCGGTCCGGGCACGCTCGAGCCAGGCGGACTCCAGGGGACCGGGAGGAGGGGCGTTCAATTCCTGGAGGCCCGGACGGCTCCCTTCGCGCAGTCGCAGGAGCGCGTCCACCCGGCCACCGGGCAGCGCCAGGGCGTTGACCAGGAACTCCCGCTGCTCCGTGGCGGGCTGGTTCCACAGCCAGCTCGCCAGTGCGGAGGCGCGACCTTCGAGGACCGCGAGTCGTTCAGGGGTGCCACTGGTCCGGGCCAGGGTCATCAACCGCGTGCAGCGGTTGCCTGGGCAGGCCCCGGCGCGCAGGAGCACGGGGAGGCCCGCGCGCAGGCCTTCGTCGCGGCAGCCGGGCGCGAGGACCGCGTCCAGCAGCAGGCCCTGGCGTGAGAGGGATTGGGCGAGCTGGGCGCGCTGTCCGGGCGTGGCCGTGACGCCGCACAGAAGCTGGGTGGGCGTGGGCGGACTCAGGGGGAACAGTTCGCGCGCGGTGGGGTGCGCGTCGTATTCCATCCGGGCCATGCCCACGCCGTCGCGCGCGAGGTTGGAGAGCAGCGTGAGCGCCTCGGTGCACGGGTGCGTCGGTGCGTAGGGACCGCCGATGCAGTCGTGCTCTCCGACGATGAAGCGGTAGCGCTGGAGCGGGTCGGCTTCGCGTGACCAGGCTTCGCAGTCGGCGGGGTCCACGCGGGCGTCGGAGCCCGGGCGGGTGATGAAGCCGTTGCGGCCTTCCAGCAGGAAGCGCAGGTCCTGTGTGTCGGGCGTCACACCCCGGGCTTCGAGCTTCAGGGGTGCGTCTGGGATGCCGCCTGCTTCCAGGATGGTGAAGAGGAACCGGCAGCCTCCGACGCTGTTGGACTCCGGCGCGGTTGGACGGGTGCCGTCGATGCAGGACAGGGGCAGGAACCCGACGGTCGCGGGATGGAGGTCGTAGCGGTCCTTCTCCCCGAAGTAGGAGCGCTCGATGGTGTAGAGCGCGGTGAGGCCACACAGCGCTTCGGCGGAAGGGTCCGAGGGGGTGCCCGCCGCCGCGACCAGGATGAGCCACAACCCACTTGCGGTGAAACCCATGCGTACGGCCCCCTCTCCTGGAAGGAAGCCTGGGTGAGCAGGGCCCCTGGCCGCAAGACCCCTCGGGCAACAGGAGGACCCCCCGTGCTTCCGCTGGGGGCCGTGATCCTTTGTGTCGAGCCCCGAAGGTCTTGCCTCTTCACGGCGCCAGGATGGGTTGAAGTCCTTGGTGGATGTCTTGCGTTCCAGGTGGGGTTGTCGTGAGGATTGAAGTCCTGGTGTGTGGATTGATGTTGAGCCTGGGGGTGGGCAACGAGGCCCGTCAGGACCGGGTGAAGGACCTCTAAGCGCGAGGTCACCGCCCGACGGGCAGCGTGGGCGGGGCCAGCCTCAAGAGGAACGCGTCGCGACTGCCCAGGGGCGGGCTGCCTGGAACCAGCCCGCCCTCGGTGGAGCCGACGACCACGGCATTGCCACACGCGTCCACGGCCAGTCCGGCGACGTGGTCCTCCTGGGGCGTGCCCTGTTGCCAGGTCCCCAAGAGCCGCCCTTCCGCGCTGAAGCGCAGCACGAACACGTCCCTGCCGCCCTGATTCGTGAAGCCCGGGAAGCCGCCCAGGGTGTCGCCCGCGACGTAGACGTCACCATTGGGGGCGCGGGCCAGGGCGGTGACCTGGTCGCTGTCCCGGGTACCCACCTGCCGCAGCCACTGGACCTGGCCTGAGTCTGGTTCGAGCAGGGCGAGGAAGACATCCGCTTCGCCCACGACGGGGACGCCGGGCTCCAGTGCCATCTGGCTGGAACCCGCCAGCAGGAGCCGATGGTCGGGCGTCAGCAGCAGCTCGTCCGCCTCGGTGCCCGTGGGGGCGATGACGCTCGTCCAGACGACGTGGCCGTCCGCCGGGTCGCGGCGTTGGACGAAGGCTCCGCCCGGCCCCTCTTCGTCGTCGAAGAACCGGAAGCCGGACGTGAACAGCGCATCACCGTCGGGCGTGAGGGCAAGGCCCGTCAGCCGGTCCGGATTGTCCACGACCTGCGAGCGCACCCGCCAGGAGGGCCCGAGGGGCCCCTGGGCCGGAGCGGGGAACCGGGCGACAAAGCCATTCTCCGCGTCCAGCGACACCTTGTTCTGGACGAACAGGTCGTCGTACCCGGCGACCACCACCTGGTCAGCGGAATCCACCGCCACCTTCGCCGGATGCTGGGGGCGCTCGTCGCCGTGCTGCACGGCGTGGAGCGTGTTCCCATCGCCATCCAGTCGCAGGAGGAAGACGTCGAACTGGCCGCCGTTGGCGTGGCCCTCCAGCGCGCCGGTGGTGCGCCCCACCACCCGCACCGTGCCGCGCTCCCTGCCCCCGACGACATGCTCCGCCGTGTCCGTCCCCGCCGTGTCGATGAGCCGTCGCCAGAGGACGCGTCCATCGGCCGCGTGCCGGGTGATGACCGCGCGCGAGTCTCCCGAGGGCTCGATGTTGCTTTCACCGAGCCGCCCGTCCCAGTAGCCCGCCGTGTAGAGGTCGCCGGTCTCACCGACCCAGACAGACAGCGTCTCATCCGCCGCCGCCGTTCCTTCCTGGCGGTCTCCCTGCCAGGGCGAAGCACACGTCACCGGGCCCGCATCGGGCTCACCCGCGTCCACGGTGCCGCCATCCTGTCCCGCGTCGGGTGTTCCCGCGTCGGGTGTTCCCGCGTCGGGTTCGACCGGGCCTGCGTCCACGGTGCCGCCATCCTTCAGCGGGTCGATCTGGCCGGACGGTGAAGGCGTGCAGCCCCATCCGAGCACTCCGAAGAGGAAACCCAGGGCCATTCCCAGACGTGGGCGGGCGATGGGCCTGTGGCTCGTGTCGCGTCCCAGCACGTGGCACCCCCGGCCTTCATGGCCTTGCCCCTTCCCATATCAGACAAACGCCCGGGACCGCTGCCGGCCCCGGGCGCTGAGCGTCAAGACACAGAGGGTCTTCCCTACTGGGGAAGCAGCTCCTCCGGAACGGAGCGCTGCAGGATGATGCGGTTCATGAACCCGACGTCCTCGTTCTGGTAGCGGGCCGAACCCACCAGGAAGCCCTGGGCCACCAGCACGTTGGTCACCTGGTCGCGCGTGATGGGCCGCAGGTTGTAGACCTTCCCGAAGTGCGTCGTCTTCTCCACGCTCACGACGCGCTCGCGCGTGCCGTCCTGGCGCAGCAGCTCATCATCCACCTTCAGGTCCGCCGCGCGGACCATCCGGCCCTCGCTGTTGACCACCGGGTGCTCGTTGGTCAGCCGCAGCTTGCCGCCGTGCTCGGTGGTGATGGTGTAGAGCAGGTGCTCGCTGTCCCGCGTCTCCGACGTGTAGCTGTAGACGTGGTTCGTCTGGAGTTGCACGTTGTCGAGCGTGGCGTCCGGCGTCAGGGTGATGATGTCCACCTGCTGCTCCCGGACGGCCTTGGAGATGGGCACCGAGCCATTGCTGAACAGCAGCTCCTGGTCCGGCGCGTAGCAACTCGATTCGCAGTTGGCCACCACGTAGAAGGACGTGCCCGTGTACAGCGTGTCGCCCTTGGCGTCCCCGTTGGTGTCCCGGTAGAAGCGGCAGTCGGTGGTGTCGGTGGGGTGCGGATAGAGCGGCGTCCCGGAGCCCGCGGGCAGCGACGTCTCGAACGTCGGGTAGAGGGGCCGCGCGCGGAAGACCGTCGTGGGGGCGGGATTCCACTTGAAGAACCCCGTGGTGGGACCCGTGGCCTCCGCCTCCACCTTGAGGATGGGCGTCGCGTCATACATCGCGATCGCGTAGTAGTAGTTCACCTTGTAACCCTGCGAGTTGCCCGTGTACGCCCGGCTGGTATTGCTTTCGACGTATTCCTTCGCCGGCGTGAAGGTGACGTCGAAGGTGGTGGTGGAAGGCACCCAGGCCGAAGGGCCGGCGGGGACCAGGTTGTTGAGCAGGCCGCACTTGCGAGCCCATTCGGCGCGGACGATGGCCTGGCTGGGAATCAGGCTGTCGATGTTGCAGCGCCACTCCTGATTGGTCTGCGCGCCTGCCACGGTGGGAAACAGCGCGATGGCGGCCGCGCCTCCCAGGACGATTCTGAAGACAGACTTGGACATGGAATTCCCCTTCGGATTTCTTGGACAGACTGCCGCCCCCTCTTGATTCAGCAGACCGCGGCAGTGCCCGCCGGACGGGATCCGATGGGCGCCGCCCGAACCTCCCCAGGGGGCGCGGGAGGACTACTCCGGCAGCACTTCCGCCGGGATGGCTTGCTGGCGCAGGGCCCGGTTGAGCTGCTCCGCGTTCTCTTTCTGGACGCGGGCCGGACCCACCCGATAGCCCTCGGTGAGCAGCAGATCCGACACCGCGTCGTGTGACATGGGCCGGACGTCATGGACCTTGGCGAAATACAGCGTCTGTTTCACCGTCACGATGCGGTCCGGGGTTCCGCCCCTGCGCAGCAATGCATCCCCGAGCAGCAGCGACTCCGCCTTCACCCGACGTCCTTCGCTCGTGAGGACGGGATGCCCGGCGGGCACCCGCAGCAGGTCGCCGGACTCCGTGGTGAGTTCGTAGACGACGTGCTCGCCGTCGCCGGGGTCCGGGGTGTCGCTGGACACGGGGTTGATCCGCCGCGGTGGGTTCTCCCCCAGGGCCGCCTCGCCGGTGCTGGAACCCAGCAACTGGTCCCCCGGGTGGCAGCCAGCCTCGCAGTAGGCCACCACGTAGAAGGGCTTCTCCACCGTCTCCGTGACCGTGTAGCAGCCCTCCCGGATGATCTCTTCGCCCGCGGTGCCGCCCCCCTGCGCATTCATCGAATAGACAGGCCCGTCATCACAGACGGTGTACCGGGTGAGGGTCACCCACGGCGAGGTGCCCGTCGGGGTGCTGAAGAGGCGACAGTCATTCGTGTTGGTGGGGTGCGGATACAACTGCGTGCCGCTGCCCGCGACGTTGATGCTTTCAAAGGTGGGGAAGAGTGGCCGCGCGAGCGGCGACGTGTGGGACCACTTCCAGTAGCCCGCGGTGCTGCCGCTGGTCTCCTGGAACACGGTGAACATCGGCGTCGCTTCATAGAGCGAGCGCGCGTAGTAGTAGTTCACGTTGTAGTGATGTGTGTTGCCCGTGTACGCGTGGCTCGTGTCGGACTCGCGGTACTCCTTCGCCCACGCGAAGGAGGTGTCGAAGGCCGCGGTCGAGGCGACCCACGCGTTCGCGCCCCAGGTGTTGCGCAACAGTCCGCACCGCCGTGCCCACTCGGAGCGCGCGATGGCCTGCTCGGGCGTCAGGGCGTCGCTGTTGCACCGGGCCTGCTGGACATCCTGCGCCTGGGCGAAGGACGGCAGCAGGCCCACCACGAGAAGCTTCAGGACCTGGGCAAGGCGGGGGCTTCGCATGGGGTGGCTCCGTGGGGCAGGGGGCCGCTACTTCGTCTTCGCCATCACGGTTCCGGGGCTGCGGTTCTCGGTCCACACGACGTGGTCCCCGCCCACCGCCACGCTGGTGAGGTTGAACGTCGGCGTGAAGGCCTGCACCACGGTGCCCCCGCCCACGGGCACCCGGAGGATGCGTCCCGGCATCCCATCTTCCGCCAGCCACACCTGGGCGCCGTCACTGGCCAGGCCCGTGATGGAGGCCCGCGTGAGCAGCGTGGAGACGGTGCCTCCGCCCTTGGGCACCTTGCGGATGGCATCCCCCTCCTGCCAGTAGACGCTGGTGCCATCCACCGTGAGGCGGCCCGTGACGTTGGTGCGCGCGGTGACGACGTCGGAGCGGGTGCCGCCCTGGTTGGACATCTTCCGGAGGGCGCCGCCTTCCGTCCAGAACAGGGTCGTCCCGTCGGTGGCGATGCCGCCCAGGCCGGCGATGCCTGTGGCCAGCACGGTGGGCGTGGCGAGCGGCGTGGCCACGGGGAGCTTGAGGATGGAGCCCGCGGCTTCCGTCCAATACAGGTGGGTGCCGTCAGTGGCGATGGCGACCGGGTCGGTCCGGTTGAAGGCCATGAGCTGCTCGCCGCCGCTGTCGAGCGACGCCCGCATCACCACGCCGCCCGTGCGACGCTCCACCCAGTAGGCGAAGCGGCCGTCCGACGCCGTGCCGGACAGGTTGAAGCGCGAGGGCGGCGTGAGCGGATGCTCCGCGTTGAGGAAGCCCTCCATCACCTGCTTGCGGAACGGGATGAAGGTCTGGGTGAGCGCGCTGGAGAGGAAGAAGCGGTTGCCGTCCGGCCCGGGCTCGGTGAACTCCAGGTTGTGGATGAAGCCCGCGGCGCTGGGGAAGCGCATCGTGCTGCCATCCGGCAGGGTGCCCACGTCCACGCTGTCGCTGCGCTGGTGACAGCCGCTGCAGGAGAGCGCCTGCGCGCGGGCGACGATCTGCGTGGGCGTCAGGTCGCTGCCAATCAAATCCAGCCGCGCCTGGATGCTGTTGCGGAAGGCGCTGGGCCCCGAGCCGAAGCGCAGGCTGTACTCGTCCATGGCATCGAAGGTGCTGGAGTCCCCCTGGACGGCGTTGAATTGATCCGGCACCGCGTAGTTGAAGGTGTTGAGGTTGTCGGTGGCCAGCGCGGGCACCTGGTTGACGAAGTGCGCGCGGAAGCTGGCGGCCAGCGGGTGCGTGGAGGCCGGGTTGAACAGCTCCCCGAACGGGTTGGTCTTGACCGTCACCGGGGCGAACTTGAGGGTGCACACCCCGCCCGGGCACTGCCGCTGGAGCTTGAACTCCTTCAGCACCCACAACGGCTCGATGAAGACGTTGAAGCGCACCTGGCCGGTGCCCTCCGGGTTGAGGCCGTAGTTGTTGATGTGGAACACCGGCGAGAAGCCAGGCAGGCCCGTGAAGTAGAACTCGCGCAGGGCGGTGCCCCGGTCCGCGACGTTCTTCGCGCTCAGGTCGCGCCAGAAGGACTGCACGGGGCGGCAGCCGTCGAGCCCCAGGTCCGGACGGGGGTTGGGCAGCGAGGCCTCCAGGATGAGGAACGCCCGGCCCGCGCCCCCGGACGTCTTGCCGAAGACGACCCGGTACTCACCGCAGTGGGCCCCGGAGGCGGGCGCCAGGTCGAACCGGTTGTACAGCCCGATGGCGGAGTAGGAGTTGATGGTGGTGGGGCTGTTGGTCGCCGCCTGGGCGCCCTCCTGGGTGCGGCAGCCATACGGGAAGCCGTTGAGGAAGCCCCCGTTGTCGTTGCAGTGCGCCCCCGGCTGCAGGTCCGGCTGTCCGGGGGAGGGGTTCTGCGTGTCCCAGAGCTGGCGGAAGAGCTGGGTGGCGTTGAGCCCGGAGCCTCCGTTCTGGGTGACCAACTGCTGGAGCACGCTGGAGAGCGTGAAGGGGGCGAGGATGGAGGCCTCCGTCACCGCCACGGACTTGCGCCCATCGACCGTCTGGGGCGACAGGGTCGTCAACTCCTGCTCATGGGAGAGGATGCCAATGCCTCCCCGTTCGGAGAAGGGGGCGGGGGCGGCGGACTCCGCGTCCACCGTTCCGGGCGGCTGACAGCCCATCCCCATGAGGGTTCCCGCGGCGAGCAGCGCGCGCGACCAGTGCTTGAACATTCGGATCTTCCTTTGTCGCAAGGGGCGCTAGAGCGGAGGGGACTGGGGGGGCTGGGGGACGTCGACCTTGAGCAGGAACATGTCGCGGCTGCCCTGGTGCTGACTGCCGGGGACGAGCACGCCCTCGGTGTGGCCGGCGAGGAACACCCTGCCGCACGGGTCCACCCACAGGGCCGTCGCCTGATCATTCCCGGAGGTGCCGCGCTGCCACGTTCCCCGCAGGCGCCCGTCCGCGCTGAAGCGCAGCACGAACAGGTCCCGGGCGCCCTGGTTGTTGAAGCCCGGGAAGCTGCCCTGGGTGGAGCCCGCGACGTAGAGGTCGCCATTGGGGGCGCGGGCCAGCGCGGTGATCAGCTCGCTGCCCTGCGTGCCCACCTGCCTGAGCCACTGGACCTGGCCGTCGCTGGGGTTGAGCAGGGCGAGGAAGACGTCCACCTCCCCCACGACGGGGACGCCGGGCTCCAGGGGCATCTGGCTGGAACCCGCCAGGAAGAGCTGGTTGTCGGGCGTCAGCAGCAGCTCGTCTGCTTCGGTGGCCACGGGCGCGATGACGCTGGTCCAGAGGAGGTTGCCGTTCGCCGGGTCGATGCGCCGGACGTAGGCGCCGCCGGGCCCCTCGCTGTCCGCGAAGAACTTGAAGCCGGAGGCGAACAGGGCATCCCCGCTGGGGCTGGCGGTGAAGCCCGTCAGCCGGTCCGGGTTGGACTCCACGGTGGAGGCGAACTTCCAGGCCGCGCTGGACGCGAAGCCATTGCCGTCGCGGTTGATGCGGGTGACGAAGCCATTCTCCGAGTCCAGCACCACGCGGTTCTCGACGTACAGGTCCTCGAACCCCGCGACGAACACGCTGCCGTTGGGGTGGACGGCGACCTTCAGCGGGTGCTGCGGTCGCGCGTCGCCCTGCTGCACGGTCCGCCTCTTGTTCCCCTTGCCATCCAACTGGGTCACGAAGAGGTCGAACTGTCCCCGGTTGGTGGAGTTCTCCAGCGCGCCCGTGGTGCGGCCCACCACCGTCAGCAGCTCCTGGGTCTCGTTGCCGACGATGTGCTCGGCGACGTCCGTCCCGCCCGTGTCGGTGACCTCCGTGCGGTCCAGCGTTCCGTTGGGCAGGAAGCGCAGCACCACCGCCCGCGAGTCACCCGAGGGTTCGATGTTGGTCTGCCCCAGGTTTCCCCGCTCATAGCCCGCGAGGTAGACGGCACCGGAGCTGCCGGCCCAGATGGACAGCGCCTCGTCCGCGCTGGAGGTCCCGCCCTGGTAGTCATGCTGCCAGGCCGTCTGACACGTGCCCGCGGGCTCCTGCGGGTCTTCCTCGCCCGTGCAACCCATCGTCCCCAGCACCCCCACGGCCAGCACCAGCCCCAGCCCCTTGCGCGCGCCCCGGCTCTCTCTGTGTTGCGACACTGACCACCACCTGTTGTTTGTGCGAGGCATGGGGAATCCATGCGCTGGAAGACGCGTGCGGTTGGGACGGGGCATCAAGGCGCGGCGGAGTTGCGGGCCTGGGCCTGCATCTCCAGGCGGATCTGCTCTTCCTGGGTGCGGCGGCGCTGCTCCTCCGTCGCCATCCACGCGGTGAGCTGCTCCATGTTGGTGCCCCGGGCGCGCTCGCCCAGCGCGAGCGCCCGCTGCATGTCCTGTTCGGCCAGCAGGCGGTACATCTCCATCTTCCCGCCCGCGAGCATGTAGCGGCGCTCGGTGTCCTGACCGCCGAAGATGTTCTGCTGGAGGATGATGTCCTCCGCGTGCGCGAGCAGTTGTTCGCGCTGGGGGTTGTCCTTCCACGCGAGCGCGGCCTTGAAGTAGTCCACCTCCATCAGCCGCTCGTACTGCTCCCGGGGCTCCACCTCGCCGCGACCCGGGTCCTTCAGGCCGTCGGCCAGGGTCTTCATCATGTCCGGGCCGGAGAGCAGCTTGCGGTACGCGTCGCGGCCCTGCTCATCCAGCAGCACGTGCTTGTGGTAGTGCATGAACAGGCCCAGGGGTTTGTTGTCCTCCAGCACCTGGGCAATCAGCTCCTTGGGCATCAGCGGGGGCCGCTCGGTGCCGGGGGGCAGCGGCGCCTCCGGCACCTGGAGCGAAGGAGGGGCCTTCACGCTGGCGGCCGCGACGGCGGGCGCCACGGCCAGCGCGGCCGGTGTCTGGGGTTGCGCGGTGGCCACGGGCGACGCGGTGTCGGAGGACTGCGGCTCCATCCAGAGCCAGACACCTCCCAGGCCCACCAGCAGGGCGAATCCCAGGACGACCCAAGTGCGGCTGCGCTTCATGGTGCTCCCCTCCGAGGACTGACGGAATGAACGGGCCCGGGGCCCACGACGGGCCCCCGGGCGGACTTCGCTGTGACGGGATGGCGGGGCTGCCGCGCGACTACTGCGGCAGCGCGTCGGCGGGGATGCCGCGGTACAGGATGATGCGGTTCATGTACTCGACGTCGTCGTTCTGGAAGCGGGCGGAGCCGACGAGGAAGCCCTGGGCGACGAGGATGTTGGAGACCTGGTCGCGAGACTCCGGCTTGAGGTTGTAGACCTTGCCGGAGTGGGTGCCCTTCTCCACGGAGACGATGGCGTCCGGGGTGCCATCCGCCCGCAGCAGCTCGTCACCGACCTTGAGCGTCTGGGCCTGCACCAGCCGGCCCTCGCGGTTGAGGACGGGGTGCTCGTTGGTGACCCGCAGCTCGCCGCCGGACGCGGTGCGCACGTTGAAGATGATGTGCTCGCTGTCGCGCGTCTCGGAGGTGTAGCTGTACACCTTGCCCTGCGTGAGCTGCGGGGCGTCCAGCGTGGAGTCGGGGCCCAGCGTGACGATGTCCTCGCGGCCCTGCTTCATGGCCTCCAGGATGTTCGCGTCGCCGTCGCTGAACAGCACGCGCTGATCCGGCGTGAAGCAGGACGACTCGCAGTAGGCGACCACGAAGAAGCTGCTGCTGTTGGCCACCGGAGCCCCGGTGCCCGCCGGGTTGGTGTAGAGGCGGCAGTCGTCGGGGTTGGTGGGGTGGGGGAACAGTTGCGTGCCCGTGCCCACGGAGGCGTTGTTCTCGAAGGTGGGGTACAGCGGCCGGGGCCGGGTGGCCGTGTGGGACCACTTGAAGTAGTTGGCCGTCGCTCCGGTGGTCTCCTGCGCCACGGTGTAGAGGGGCGTCGCGTCGAAGGTGCCCCACGCGTGATAGAAGTTGACGTTCCACTGGAACGAGCTTCCGGAGAAGGACTTGTCACCCAGCGGGTTCACCGCGGTGTTGACCTCCTTGTAGTCCTTGGCGAACTGGAAGCTCGCGTCGAACGCGCGCGAGGACAGGAACCACGCGTCGGGGTTGAGGACGTTGCGGAGGAGGCCGCACTTGCGGGCCCGCTCGATGCGGATGTTCGCCTGCGCCGGGGTGAGGCTGTCGGTGCTGCAGCGCCACTCCTGCAGGGGTTCGGCTTGCGCCGCCAGCGGGAAGAGGGACAGCGCCGCCAGCGCGGCGAGGGGACGTGAGATGGGTGAGGTCATCCTGCTTGCTCCTTGGGGTACGGGGACACGGCCAGACAGCGCACCAGGGCACTACTGCGGCAGCACGTCCTCGGGGACGCCGCGGTACAGCAGGACGCGGTTCATGTATTCGATGTCGTCGTTCTGGAAGCGGGCGGAGCCGACGAGGAAGCCCTGGGCGACGAGGATGTTGGAGACCTGGTCGCGCGACTCGGGCTTGAGGTTGTAGACCTTGCCGAAGTGGGTGCTCTTCTCCACGGAGACGATGGCGTCCGGGGTGCCGTCGTGACGCAGCAGTTCGTCGCCGACCTTGAGCGTCTGGGCCTGCACCAGCCGGCCCTCGCGGGTGACGACGGGGTGCTCGTTGGTGACCTTCAGCTCGCCGCCGGACGCGGTGCGCAGGTGGTAGAGCAGGTGCTCGCTGTCGCGCGTCTCGGAGGTGTAGCTGTACACCTTGCCCTGGGTGAGCTGGAGGTCGTCCAGCGTGGCGTTGGCGCCCAGGGTGATGACGTCCTCGCGGCCCTGCTGCATCGCCTGGAGGAGGTTCGTCTCACCATCGCTGAACAGCACCTTCTGGTCCGGCGCGTAGCAGGACGACTCGCAGTAGGCGATGACGTAGAAGTTGGTATTCCAGACGGTGGTGCCCGTCGCGTCCGAGTACAGGTTGCAGTTGTTCAGCGTGGGGTGGGGAAAGAGCTGCGTGCCGCTGCCGGCCACCGGGCTGTTCTCGAAGGAGGGGTAGAGCGTGCGGGGGCGGCTGCTGGTGTGCGACCACTTGAAGTAGTTCGCCGTGGGGCCGCTCGTCTCCGCGGACACCGTGTACATGGGCGAGTTGTCGTACTTCGAAAACGCGTGGTAGTAGTTGACGTTGTACTGGTTGAGGTTCCCCGTCCACGCGCGGTTGGTGTTGAACTCCTTGTACTCCTTGGCCCAGTCGAAGTTCGTGTCGAAGGCCTTGCCCGACAGGAACCACGAGTTCGGGCCCGCCGGGTTGAGGTTCTGGGTGAGGCCGCACTTGCGGGCCCACTCGATGCGCGCCTGGGCCTGCTCCGGCGTGAGGCTGTCGACGCTGCAACGCCATTCCTGCATCGGCTCGGCGACCGCGGCGGCGGGCAGGAGGGTGAGGACCGCGACCTTCAGGAAGGTGGGGAGGGACGGCTTGCGCATGTGGGACCCGTCGCGTGAGCGATTGAGAGGGACAGCCTGGCTGGGAAGGGAGGGCCCCCCTTCTTCAGGGGGGGCCGGTGACGCGTCGTGGGCGGGCTACTTCACCTTCGCCATGACGACGCCGGGGTTGCGGTTCTCCGTCCAGACGACGTGACCGCCGCCCGCGGAGATGCTGTTGATGTTGAAGGCGGCGGCGAACGTGGCCACCGGGGCGCCGCCCGCCAGGGGGAAGGCCAGGACGTTGCCGGGGTTCAGGTCCTCGGCCACCCAGAGGCGCACGCCGTCGCTGGCCAGGCCGGTGATGCCGGGCCGCGTGGTGAACAGGCTGACGGCGCCGCCGCCCTTGGGCATGCGCTGCACGTCGTTGCCCTCCTGCCAGAAGAGGTTGGCGCCATCCACGGTGAGGCGGCCCGTGAGGCCGACGCGGCCGGTGGCGAGGGCGGTGGTGGCGCCGCCCGCCACGGGCAAGGACAGGATGGAGCCGCCCTGGGTGATGAACAGGCTGGTGCCGTCGGTGGCGATGCCGCCCAGGCCCGTGAGGCCGGTGGCGAGCGTGGACACCGCGCCGCCGTTGACGGACACCTTGAGGATGGCGCCGCTGGCCTCCGTCCAGAAGACGCTGACGCCATCCGTGGCGACGGCGATGGGGTCCGGGCGGTTGAAGGCGAGGACGCTCTCCCCGCCGCTGTCGAGCGAGGCCTTCATCACGACGCCGGCGGCGCGGCGCTCCACCCAGTAGCCGAAGCGGCCATCCGTGGCGGAGCCGGAGATGTCGAACCGGGAGACGGGGGTGAGCGGGTGGTCCGCGTTGAGGAAGTCCTCCATCACCTGCTTGCGGAAGGGGATGAAGGTGTTGGCCAGGGCGTTGGACACGACGAAGCGGGTGCCTTCCGGCCCCGTCTGCGTGCTCTCCGAGCTGTGCACGAAGGACGCGGAGTTCGGGAAGGTGATGCCGCCGCCCATGGGAGCGCTGTTGCTGCGGTCATGGCAGCCGCCGCAGGAGAGCGCCTGGGCGCGGGCGACAATCTGGTTGGGCGTGAGCGGGCTGCCCAGCCGGGTGAGCTCCGTCTGGATGTCGGTGCGGAAGGTGCTGGCGCCGCTGCCGAACTGGGTGGAGTAGTCGTCCTCGGTGCTGAAGGATTGCGCGTCGCTCTGGGCGGCGTTGAAGTTGTCCGGGACGCTGTAGTTGAAGGTGTTGACGTTGTTGACCGCCAGCTCCTCCACCTGGGTGATGAAGTGCGCGCGGAAGCTGGGCGCCAGCGCGTGCGCGGAGGCGGGATTGAAGAGCCGTCCCGCCGGGTTGGCCTTCACCGTCACCGGGGCGAACTTCAGGGTGCACACGCCGGCCGGGCACTGCCGCTGGATCTTGAACTCCTTCAGCATCCACGGCCCGCCAATGAACATGTTGACGCGCACCTGACCGATGCCCGCCGGGTTGAAGCCGTAGTTGTTGATGTGGATGACCGGAGAGAAGCCGGGTAGGCCGGTGAAATAGAAGTCGCGCACGGCGGTGGCGCGGGCGGCCAGGGTCTTGGTGCTCAGGTCGCGCCAGAAGGACTGGACGGGACGACAGCCGTCGATGCCCAGGTCCGGACGAGGGTTGGGGAGGGCGGCCTCGAAGATGATGAAGTTGCGGCCTCCGCCTCCACCTGTCTTGCCAAAGACGACGCGGTACTCACCACAGTCCGCACCGGACGTGGGCGCCAGGTCGAAGCGGTTGTAGATGCCGATGGCGGAGTAGGAGTTGATGTTGGTGATGCTGGTGGGGACCGCCTGCGCGCCCTCGGAGGTGCGGCAGCCATTGGGGAAGCCGTTGAGCAGGTTGCCGCTGTCGTTGCAGTGCGCGCTCGGCTGGAGGTCCGCCTGCCCGGTGGCGGGGTTCTGCGTGTCCCAGAGCTGACGGAACAGTTGGGTGGAGTTCAGGCCCGTGCCGCCGTTCTGCGCGGCGAGCTGGTTGAGGACGTTGGACAGGGTGAAGTTGGTCAGGATGGCCGTCTCGGTCAGCACCACCGACTTGCGGGCATCCACCGTCTGGGGCAGCACCGAGCCCAGCCCCTGCTCCTGGCCCCGGTTCGTGACGCCCATGCCGCCACGGTCGGAGATGGGATCCCGCGGATCCACGGAGGCTTCGTCCGGCCCCTCGGCCTGACAGCCCGCGCACAACACGGCTCCAGCCGCGAGCGCGGCCTTGAGAGAGTCCTTCAGCATGTGGGGATTCCTTCCGCCGCGTTGGACGGGTGCCGTCAAAACAGGCGATGCCTGTTGTTGACTCGGGGAATAACTATTGTCGCACTATAAGTGAAAGTCAAACCCGGCCTAATGCTTGGCATGCAAAGCGTTTTATGTGGCTCAGGCCGTTTTTGCTGGTTCAGCGGATCCGGCGGAATTCCACTGGATTGCCGAGACACGATTGTGTTTGAGGAACGGTCTGTCCTGGATGGAATCCTGACGGGCCGTATCGGATGAGCCCGCGGTGCAGAATCCGCCTGGGAAGGTTCGGCGTCGCGTCCGGATGCGTCAGCCGTGCCGCACGCGGACGTGCGGGGCGAGTCTGTGATTGATGTGTTCTACAACTCTCGCGGAGCCGCCCGCAAAAGGCAGACAGGCCACGAGCACGTCACGGCCCTGTTCGTCCGCGTCCCGGCGCGCGGGCCTCATCGGGGGAACGCTGGCACGTCGAACCGAGGCGGTGGCGCCTCTGCGGCGGATTCGATGAGGCGCTTCATGCGGTCGTCGTCGAGCTCCACGCCCGCGCAGGCGAGGGGGCAGTCTTCGCTGCGCTTCTCATCGCGCGGGCCGTTCGGCTCTCGCGGACTCGGTGCCAGGACTTCCGCACGGGAGGCCCTGCATTCGCGTGAGGTCTGGACCTCCGCCACGCAGGCCCGGGCCGCCGTCGCGGGGATGACCGCGTCCGGTTCTGTCGCGAGGCCCCCCGCGGCCGCTGCCTGGACGCGTGGATCCGGGGAGCGCAGCACGTGGGCCAGGAGCGTCTGCTTTTCAGCGAGGGAGAGGCGGCGGTCGCTGGCGATGGCTCCCACGTGAGCCGGCAGGGGCGCGCCCTGGAGGGCTGCCTGGGCCGCGACCTTGAGGGCCTCCGGGAGCACCCTGATGCCGGGCACGGGCTTGAGTCCCAGGAGCAGGTCGAGGACTGCCTCGCGTCCACCCAGGCGGTCCGCATGGTCGGGGGCGAGCAGCTTCGCCACCACCCCGGGCGTGGCGGTGAGTCCGTCCAGCAGGTCAGGTTCGCGTTCCATCACCCAGTCGAACAGGGCCTCGGCCCGCGCGGGGTCGGCGAGATCCAGGTTCAAGTGCAGCGTGCGGAGCTGCGCCGGGGTCAGTGGCTTCAGCACGTCGATGACGTCAGCCGGGGGCAGCTTCGCGAGGTAGCGGGACAGGACCTGCACCGTGGTCTCCGTGCAACGGGGCTGGGTCCGCGCGATGGCGCGCAGCCGCTCGGTGGACAGGGACAGGGCGTAGGCGTCGTCGAGCTGGTGGCAGGGAACGGTCGCGGTCCAGGCCCGGAACGCCGCGTCACTGGCGGGGGCGCGCCGCTGGAGTTCGCCCAGCAGGTCCACGAAGAGGGACAGGGCGCGGTGCTCCAGGAGGGCCCGGTCGAGCCAGGCGGTCTCGAGTCGGGTGAGGGGGGGCGTCGTCAGGACATGGAGGCCGGGTGAGCGGCCTTCGCGTAGCTGCAACAGCGCGTCGGTCCGTTCGGAGGAGAGCTCCGCGGCTTGCGACAGGAAGTCTCGCTGCACCGCCGCGGGCTGATTCCACAGCCACCACGCCAGGGGCGACGCACGGCTTTCGAGGACGGTGAGCCGTTCGGCCACCTGGGCGCGCCGGGCCAGGGTCATCAACTCCAGACATCGGGGGCCCGGGCAGGCGCCGTCGCGCAGCAGTCTTGGAAGGCCCGCGCGCAGTCCTTCGTTACGGCAATCCGGAGAAAGGACCGCATCCAGCAGGCGTCCCTGCCGCGCGAGCGTGTCCGCGACCTGGCGGCGTTGTTGGGGCGTGTCCGCGACGCCACACAGATGCATGAGCGGCGTGGGTGGGCTCAAGGGATACAGCTCGCGCGCGGTGGGGTGCGCGGCGTATTCCATCCGCGCGACGCCCACGCCTTCACGGGCGAGGTTCGCGAGCCCGGTGAGGGCCTCGGCGCACGGGTGCTCAGGCGCGTAGGGGCCGCCCCTGCATTCGTACCGCATCACGAGCGCGTGATACCGGTGGAGCGGGTCGGCCTCTCGCACCCAGGCTTCACAGTCGGTGGGAGCCACGCGCGCGTTGGAGGCAGCACGGGTGACGAAGCCGTTGCGGCCTTTCATGCGAAAGCGAAGGTCCTGCGTGTCGGGCGTCATGCCACGGGCTTCGAGTTCCAGGGGGGCGTCCGGGTCGCCGCTGCCCGCTTCCAGGACGGTGAAGAGGAACCGGCAGCCGCCGACCGATTGGGAGTCCGGTGCGGAAGGCCGGGTGCCATCCGCGCAAGGGATGGGAAGGAAGCCGACGGTCGCGGGCTGGAGGGCGTAGCGGTCCTTCTCCCCGAAATGGGCAAGCTCGGCGGCGTGGAGCGCGGTGAGGCCGCACAGTGCTTCGGTGGAAGGGTCCGAGGGCGCGCCAGAAGCCGCGACCAGGACGAACAACACCCCACCTGCAAGCAAGCCCATGCGTACGGTTCCCTCTCCAACTCGCTGTTCAGTCGCGAGGAGCCGCCGCGCGAGACAGCCTGTCCCTCACGGCGATGCCCAGGCCGCTCGCCAAAGGCAGACAGGCCACGAGCACGTCGTGGCCCTGTTCATCCGCCTCGCGCAGCCGGGCGTACAGGACGCGCGCGGCCTCGGCCGGCTCTCCTGGCACGTCGAACCGCTGCACATCCCCAGGCAGTGACAGCGACGCGGGGCCGAGCACGCCCACGCGCAGCCCCTGTGACTTCAGCATCTCCACCCGCTGAGCCACTTCGGAAGGCTCCGCCAGCACCACGCCTGCGCGTGGCGCGTAGTGCGACGCCAGCGAACCGGACACGCGCACCGTGGTGGACGCGCGCACCGGCACCGTCCTGCCCAGCACCCGCTCCACCTCTTCCGTCGCCAGGCCTCCAGGCCGCAGGATGGCGGGCGCACCGGAGGACAGGTCCACGATGGTCGACTCCACGCCCACCGTGGACGGACCGCCGTCCAGCACCAGGTCCACGTCTCCACCCAGGTCCTGCTGAACGTGCTCCGCCGTCGTCGGGCTGACTCTTCCGAACCGGTTGGCGCTCGGCGCGGCGATGCCTCCGCCCAGCCTGCGCAGCACCTCCAGCGCCACCGGATGCCCCGGCACCCGCAGCGCCACGGTGTCCTGGCCTCCCGTCACCGCGTCCGTGGCCCTCGCCGTGCGCGGCAGGACCAGCGTCAACGGCCCCGGCCAGAACGCCTTCGCCAGCGCCGTCGCTTCGTCCGGAATCACCCGGGCCCACTGGGACAGGTGCTCCGTCCCCGGGATGTGGACGATGAGCGGGTGGGTGGCTGGCCGGCCCTTGATGGCGAAAACACGACGGACCGCCAGCTCGTCCTCGGCGTTGGCCGCGAGTCCGTAGACCGTCTCTGTTGGCAGGGCGATGACACCGCCGCGTCGCAGCAATTCGACTGCACGGTCGAGGAGGTCGGGATTAAGCATGGCGCGGTCGCAATCTCCCCCCAGGAGCCCCCATGGGCAAGTCGCACGTCTTCGCCGCGCGCAGCCAGATGCCAGTCCCCACCGCCGACCTCTTCGACTGGCACACCCGCGAGGGCGCCTTCGAACGCCTGTCTCCTCCCTGGGAGACCGCCGAGGTCGTCGAGCGCACCGGCGATGGCATCCGCCCCGGCGCCCGCGTCGTCGTGAAGATCCACCTGGGTCCCATCCCCCAGCGCCTGGTCGCTGAACACACCGGCTACGTGGAGGGCGCCTCCTTCCAGGACACCCAGCGTGAAGGCCCCTTCACGAAGTGGGTCCACGACCATCGCATGCACGCCGGCCCCGCCCCCCAGGCCTCCGTCCTGGAGGACGCGGTGGAGTACGTGCTGCCCGTGGGGGCGCTCGGGGACACCTTCGGCGGGGGCTACGCGCGCCAGCGGCTGGAGCGCATGTTCGCGTACCGCCACACCCTCACCCGCCTGGACCTGCGCCGCCATGCCGCCTTCAAGGAGCAGGGGCCCCTCACCGTGGCCATCGGTGGTGCCTCCGGCCTCGTCGGTTCGGCGCTGGCGTCGTTCCTCACCACCGGGGGCCACCGCGTGAAGCGGCTGGTGCGTGGCCGTCCGAACGCGGCCCGGGGCGACATCGCCTGGGCGCCCGACCGGGGCACCGTGGACGCGGAGGGCCTGGAGGGCCTGGACGCGGTGGTGCACCTGTCCGGGGCCAACGTCGCGGAGGGGCGTTGGACGGAGGAGCGCAAGCAGGAGCTCCTCAAGAGCCGCACGGAGAGCACCCGCGTGCTGTGCGAGGCCCTGGCCCGCGCCAGCCGCAAGCCCCGCGTGCTCGTCTGCGCCTCCGCCATCGGCCTCTATGGCAGCCGGGGCGATGAGGAGCTGACGGAGACGTCCGGGGTGGGCGGTGGCTTCCTCGCGGACGTCACGCGCCAGTGGGAGTCCGCCACCGCGCCCGCGGAGGCCGCGGGCATCCGCGTGGTGCACCTGCGCATCGGCGTCGTGCTGGATGCGAAGGGCGGGGTGGTCGGGAAGCTCGCGCCCGTGTTCCTCGCGGGTGGGGGCGGGCCCATCGGTTCCGGGAAGCAGTGGATGAGCTGGGTGGCGATGGAGGATTTGCTGGGCCTCATCCAGTTCGCCATCGGCACGCCGTCCCTGCGCGGCCCGCTCAACGCCGTGGCGCCGAACGCCGTGCGGCAGGGGGACCTGGCCCGGGTGCTGGGCAAGGTGCTGCACCGTCCGGCCCTCTTCCCGCTGCCGGCGGGCGTGGTGAAGACCGTGTTCGGGCAGATGGGCGAGGAGACCCTCCTGTCCAGCGCCCACGTCCTGCCCACGGTGGCCCAGGCCCACGGGTTCCCCTTCCAGTTCCCCGACCTGGAAGGCGCGCTGCGCTTCACCCTGGGCCGCACCACCGAGGGCGCGGAATTCCGCCACACGTAGGCCGGTGCTTGACACTCCCGGGGCGGGGGGCCAGAAGTGCGCCGTTTCCCCCTCGCTTCGAGGAGTCCTTCCTGATGATCCAGGTCGACGGGCTGACGAAGTACTACGGCGAGCACGCGGCCATCCGCGACCTCGCCTTCACCATCGGTCAGGGTGAAGTGATTGGCTTCCTGGGCCTCAACGGCGCGGGCAAGTCGACGACGCTCAAGATTCTCGGGTGCGTGCTGCTGCCCACCTCGGGGCGCGTCGTCATTGACGGGCACGACGTGGTGAACCAGTCCCACGAGGTGCGCCAGCGCATCGGCTACCTGCCGGACGTGCCCCCCGTCTACGAGGAGATGACGGTGGGCGAATACCTGGCCTACGTCGCCCGCCTGCGCGACGTGCCCGCCAAGGCCACCCCCGTCCACGTGGGCGAGGCCGAGGAGAAGACGGGCCTGCGTGACGTGCACGGCGAGGTCATCTCCACGCTCAGCCACGGCTACCGCCAGCGCGTGGGACTGGCGCAGGCCCTGGTGCACCGGCCCGCGCTGCTCATCCTGGACGAGCCCACCAGCGGGTTGGATCCGCTCCAGATTGTCGAGATGCGCGACGTCATCCGCGGCCTCAAGGGCGCGCACACGGTGCTCGTGTCCAGCCACATCCTCCCGGAGATCTCCCAGACGTGTGACCGGCTGCTCATCATCCACAAGGGCGCGCTGCTCGCGCAGGGCAGCGAGGAGGAGCTGTCGCGCAGCCTGGGCGGTCCGTCCATCGAGCTGGACGTGCGGGGCTCGCGTGCGCGCGCGCTCGAAGTGCTCCAGGGGTTTGGCGCGGTGGAGGTGCGGCAGGGGGAGGGCGAGGTGCTCGGGCTGAAGGTGGCGGTGTCCCCGGACCTGCGGCCCCAGGTGGCGCGGGCGGTGGTGGGCGCGGGGCTGGAGTTGCTGCGGCTGGATGCGGGCGAAGGGCAGTTGGAAGCGCTCTTCCTCAAGCTGACGGGCCAGGAGGTGCGCGCGTGAAGGCGCTCCTGATTGCTCGCCGCGAGCTGGCCGGCTACCTGCGCACGCTCAGCGGCTACGTCATCCTCGCGGTCATCCTCGCGGTGAACGGCCTGTTCTTCAACGCGTACGCCCTGGGCGGCGCGAGCAAGCGCTCCGCGGAGGTGCTGTCCGGCTTCTTCTACTACTCCAGCGGCTTCACCATCGTGGCGGCCATCCTGGTGTCCATGCGGCTGCTCGCGGAGGAGCGTCAGACGGGCACGCTGCCGCTCCTGTACGCGTCTCCGGTGCGCGACCGGGACATCGTGCTGGGCAAGTTCCTGGCGGGGCTCGCGTTCCTCGCGCTCTACCTCGCGTGCACGCTGTACATGCCGCTGCTGGTGCTGGTGAACGGCAAGGTGTCCTTCGGGCACGTGGCGGCGGGCTACCTGGGGCTGTTGCTGCTGGGCAGCGCGTCGCTGGCGGTGGGCACGTTCGGCTCGTCGCTGGCGAAGAACCAGCTGCTCGCGGCCATCTTCTCCGCGGTGATGCTGGTGGCGCTCATCCTGTGCTGGTTGCTCGCGCGCATCACGGAGCAGCCGCTGTCGGATGTCTTCAGCGCGATGTCGCTGTGGAACCAGCACTTCCCCCCGTTCCAGGCGGGACTCATCCACGTGCGCGACGTCGTCTACTACCTGGTCGTCACGTACGTGGCGCTGTTCGCGGCGACACGGGTGTTGGAAGCGCGGAGGTGGCGATGAGCACGCCGGTTTCCTTCGGTACCGGGCTGGCCGCGACGGTGGCCTTCGTCGCGGGGTTGGTCGCGGTGTTCCTCGCGGAGCGCGTGCTGGGCGTGGGCTCCGGCCGCGTGGCCCTGGCCGCGCTGGGCGTCGCCGTCGCCGTGGGCGCCACGGGCTGGCGCGTGGTGCGGATGCTGGCGGCCCCTCCGGCGCGGCGCGCGCTGGAGCGGTGGGTCCTGGCCCTGTACGCGCTGGGGCTGGGGGCGCTGGTGCTCTACTTCCTCCAGGGGGACGTGGGGACGGCGCTCTTCGGGGCGCCGCTGTCGCGCTCCGCCCCGAGGTTGGCGGGGGTGCTGGCGGTGCTGTTCCCGGCGCTGCTCGTGTGCGCGCTCCTGCCGCTGGCGTTGGTGGAGGCCGCGCTCGTGGCGATGGCGCGTGCACCGGTGCCGGAGACGGGGCGGGTGCGCAGCGCGCTGTTCTCCGGTCTGGGCATGGCCTTCGTGGGCGTGTTCGCGTTCGCGGCGACCTACGTGGCGACGAAGGCGGATGCCACCTGGGACCTGTCGTACTTCCGCACGGCCCGGCCGGGCGAGGCGACGCGCAAGCGGGTGCTCGGCCTCAACGAGCCCTTGCAGGTGACGCTCTTCTTTCCGCCCGCCAACGAGGTGGGGGAGGCGGTGCGGCAGTACTTCCGCGACCTGGAGCCGGAGAGCCCGCTGCTCAGCGTGGAGTCGTTGGATCAGGCGGTGGAGCCCGCGCGGGGCAAGGCGCTGGGCGTCAGCAACAACGGCTCCGTGGTGCTGTCACGCGGGGACCGCAAGGAGGTGCTGACCCTGGGCCTGGACATGGAGCGTGCGCGGGGGCAGCTCCAGCGGTTGGACGCGGAGGTGCAGCGGCGGATGCTGTCGGTGGCGAAGCCCCGGCGCATCGTCTACCTGACGGGCGGCCATGGGGAGCGCGCCGACACGCGGCCTGTTCCCGGTGAAGCGGCCCGGCCGTCGGTGGCGCAGTTCAAGGAGCTGCTGCGCGCGCAGAACGTGGACGTGCGCACGCTCACGGCGGCGGAGGGGCTGGGCACGGAGGTGCCGCGCGACGCGGCGCTGGTGGCGGTGCTGGGGCCCACGAGCGAGCTGCGCCCCGAGGAGACCACCGCGCTTCAGGAGTACTGGATGCAGGGCGGTCGGCTGTGGATCGCGCTGGAGCCGGACGGCGCCGCGCTGGAGCCGTTGCTCAAGCCGATGGGGCTCCGGTCGCTGCGCGTGCCGCTGGCGAACGACCGCGTCTACTTCCGCACCACGCGTCAGGTGAGCGACCGGGGCAACCTGGGCACCGCGAGCTTCTCCTCGCACCCGTCCGTTACGTCGATGTCCGCGCTGGGGTCGCAGGCGGCGGTGGCGTTCCCGGGCGCGGTGGCGCTGGAGCTGGTGTCGCCGCCCGTGCCCGGCGTGAAGCTGGACACGAGCGTGCGTGCGCAGGCGGAGACCTTCGCGGATCTCAACGGCGACTTCGAGCCCCAGGCCGGTGAAGTCACACGGGCATGGCCGCTGGTGGTGGCGGTGGAGCGTCCGGCGGCGGGGGAGGGCAAGCCCGCGCCGCGAGCGGTGGTGATGGCGGACGCGGACGCGCTGGGCGACGGCATCCTGGGCAACGTGGGCAACGCGTACCTGGCGGTGGACACGCTGCGCTGGTTGTCCGGGGAGGAGGCGCTCTCCGGTGCGACGACGAGCGAGGAGGACGTGCCGTTGCAGCACACGCGCTCGCAGGACGTCGCGTGGTTCTACGCGACCGTCTTCCTGGCGCCGGTGGTGGTGCTGGCGGTGGGCTTCTTCGTGACGCGCAGGCGCGGACGGCGTGCGCCCCGGAGCGCCGCGGCAGTGGGAGGTGCGCGATGAAGGCGCGCGACGTGGCCGTGCAGGGAGTCCTTGCGGGCGTGGCCCTGGTGGCCGCGTTCTACGTGTGGCAGCGCGAGCCGTCCCGCGCGGCGGGCGAGGTGACGGTGGAGGACGCGCAGGTGCGTTCGCTCGACCGGGTCCGCTACGAGGACGAGGCGCGCTTCGTGGAGCTGTTCCGCGATGCCCAGGACCGGGACGCCATCTGGGTCCGCCTGGGCAACAAGCCCGTGAAGCCGAAGGTGGAGCCCGTGGGCGTGGATGCGGGGGACGCTGGCGGCAACGCGGAGCCGCTTGTCCGCGCAGCGTCCGATGCGGGGGCCACCGGCAGCGCACCCGATGCAGGCGTCGCTGCTCGCGGCGCGGACGCAGGAGCCCTCGCGACCACGGGCTCCGAAGCCGCCCCCGTCCCCGTGGCCCCGCCCCGCGAGCTGCGCGGCAACGACACGGCCCAGAAGCTGTTCGCGAAGTTCGCCCCGCTGCGGGCCCAGCGCGACCTGGGCGTCCTGGACGCAAGGAAGCTGGAGGAGATCGGCCTCGCGAAGACGGAGCGGGCGCTGACGCTCACCGTGGACGGCACCCCGAAGACCTTCCGCCTCGCGGCCCCCGCTTCCGGCTGGGGCGCGCCCTACCTCCAGCGCCCCTCCGACAGCCACGTCTTCCTCCTGGGCCCCGCGCTGCTGTCGGACCTGGAGGCCGCGTCCAGCCGGCTCGTGGACCGGCGCATGCACACCTTCGACGTGGACGGCTTCGACCGCGTGGTCATCACCTCCGGAAACAAGTCCCGCGCCTTCGTGGCCAGTGGCCAGCCACCGGGCGCCGTGCAGCTCGCGCCCGTGGACGCTCCCGGCACCCCGGACGACTTCGCCCGCAACTGGCACGACCGCGTGTGGCGCCTCACCCCGATTGAGTTCCTCGGCCGGGGCGAGTCCCCGCCGGGCCTCGCCGCCACGCCCGCCTTCCGCATCGAATACCAGCGCGCCGGCAAGCCCGTGGGCGAACTCTCCATGGCGATGACGCCGGACCACACGTGGTACGCGCGCACCGAACTCACCCCGGGCTGGACGCGCATGGGCGGCGGCCTGGAGTCCCTGGCCGAGGAGGCCGCGAAGCTCACCGCGCCGCCGCGCTGAAACGCCCGTCAGGACACCGCGGCGGGGCCTGTCTCCACGCCCAGCCGCACGTCCACGAAGCTGTAGCCCGGCCAGGGGCCGCTGAATCGGTACGCGTACACCTCCGTGCGCGCCGCCAGCGTCCTCAACCGCGCCTCGAAGGCGGCCACCGCCGCGCGGTCCACCAGGAAGGCCGCGTTGAGCAGCATCCGCTCACCCAGGGGCGCGGACTCGTGCGTGCCCGCCACCAGCGGCCCCAGCCCGTCGCGCAGCACCCCCATGTCCCGCGTGGTGCGCTCCAGCAGCGCAAGCTCCATCCGCTGCTCGTGGTCCTCCTCGGGCTCGGAGGGCCGCCGCGCCAGCTCCGGCGCTTCCTCCTCCAGCCTGCGCGCCAGCGCGTCGCGGTGGCAGTACACCTTCAGCCCCAGCTCCACGCGCCCCTCCAGCACGTCCAGCGCGCGCACGAGCGGTGCGTGCGCCGTGCGCAACACCTCCCGCACGCGCTCCTCCGACGGCAGCACCGTGCCGAAGGCCACCGGCACCACCGTGTGCTCGCGCAGCACCGCATCCGCCACGCGCTGATGCGTCAGCAGATGGGACCGCGTGGGCGCCACCCGGAGGCCCGCCGTGTCGGACACCAGCGCCACCAGGTCGTCCTCGCGCACCGTGCGCACCGGCGCCGTGCCCAGCCCCGCCAGCTCCGGCTCCCAGCCTCCCTCCGCCCGCAGGATGGCGTACACGTAGCGCGCCCGGCTTCCCCGTGACACTTCCGCCTGCTGCTTCGTCGCCATGGCGTGAACCGCCTTTCGACTGAAACGCTTCAGCGTGCCGCGGCCGTCTCTCTGCGCGCGATCATCTTCTTCACCTGCTCCACCAGCGCGTCCGGCAGGCACGGCTTGGTGACGTACGCATCACACCCGGCCTGGTTCGCGTCCTCCGAGTGCCCCTTCAGCGCGTGCCCGGTGAGCGCCACCACCGGGATGTGCCGCGTGCGCGCGTCGCCCTTCAGCCGGCGCGTCGCCTCCCAGCCGTCCATCACCGGCAGGGACAGGTCCATCAGGATGACGTCCGGCACCAGCTCGAAGGCCTTGTCCAACGCCTCCTGGCCGTTCTTCGCCTCCGCCACGCGGAAGCCGGAGAACTCCAGGTACTCCGCGTACATCTCCCGGGCATCCTGGTAGTCGTCCACCACCAGCACGAGCGGCTTGGGTTTTTCCAGGGTGTTCGTCATGTCCGTCTCGCGCGTCGTGGAAAGTGCAGGGTGAAGGTCGAACCCTGGCCCGGGCTGCTCTGGAGGGAGACGCGTCCCCCCAGCATGGTGGCCAGTCGACGGCAGATGGACAGCCCCAGGCCGGTGCCCCCATAGGCCCGCGTGGGGGAGCTGTCCACCTGCTGGAAGTCCTCGAAGATCTTCTCCTGGTTCGACACGTCGATGCCGATCCCCGTGTCCTTCACCGAGATGGAGAGGATGCCGGTGCCGTTCTGATACTCCGCCGACACCTGCACGCTGCCCTCATGCGTGAACTTCAGCGCGTTGGACAACAGGTTGAGAACAATCTGTTTCACCTTCTGTCGGTCGGTCCACACGCCCGGCAGACCTTCCTCCAGGTGCGTCTCCACCGTCAGCTTGCTGCGCGCGATGATGGGGTCCATCTCCGCCATCACCTCCTGCAACAGCTCCGACAGCCCGAAGTCCGTCAGGTGCAGCGGCATCCGCCCCGCCTCGATGCGGGTGATGTCCAAAATCTCGTTGATGACCTCCAACAGGTGCCGCCCGTTGGAGTCGATGCGGGTGAGGTTGCGGCGCTGCGGCGGCGTCATCTCTCCGGACACGCCCTGCAGCAGCATGTTCGTGTAGCCGAGGATGGCGTTGAGCGGCGTCCGGAACTCATGCGACATGTTGGCCAGGAACTGCGACTTGGCCGCGCTCGCCTGCTCCAGCTGGATGGCCTGCCGGCGCAGCTTCTCGTTCTGTTCGGCCAGCTCCGCCGTCGCGGACAGCACGCGCGCCTCCAGCTCGCTGGAGACCTCCTTCACCCGCTCCAGCAGCCGCGCCCGCTCCAGCACCTCCGTGCGGTCGTGGAAGACGGTGACGATGCCCGTCAATTCGCCCTGGTCGCCCACCACCTTGTTGGCCATGGCCTCCATGGGCACGGGCGCGCCGCTGGTGGGGTCGTCCAGCGTCAGCTGGCTCTTCCACCGCGACACGCCCGCGTTGTCGGGGCCCAGCAGGTGGGAGAGGAAGGAGCCGAAGAGCCCCTCATTCGCGCGCACGCGGCGCATGAAGGCCTCGCCCGCCTCGCGGGGCCAGGCGAAGAGCCGCTCGGCCGGGTCGTTCATCATCACCATGCCGCCGGACGGGTCGGACAGGATGATGGGGTCCGCCACCGAGTCCAGCACCCGGTCCAACCGGTGGCGCTCGCTGCGCGCCTCGCGCTCGGTGGCGCGCAGCCGCCGGTCGCTCTCCCCCAGGGCCTGCGCGGCGCGGCCCAGGTCCGTCACGTTGCGCAGCACGCTCACCACCACCGCGGGGCCGTCCGGCGCCAGCACCGGCGTGGTGACCAGCTCGAAGAGCAGGTCCATGCCCTCCACCGGGTCCACCAGCGGCACCTCCAGCCGGTGCACGCCCGTCCCCGTGGCGCCGCCCTGCGCGAGCGTCTCCCGGAACAGGCGCTGGTTGAGCTCCACCGCCCGCGCCCGGCCCGGGCTGGCATCCGGGCCCGCCACCAGCAGCGCCTCCGCGCGGCCGTTGGCGAAGAGCAGCACGCCCTCCGGGTCCGTCAGCAGCACCGGATCCGACACCGCGTTGATGACCCGGCGCAGGAGCCGGTCCGGCTCCAACCGGCGCGGCGTCCGGGCATCCGAGGCCGTCAGCCGCGCGAGGAGCGGCCCGGCGCAGGACGCCGCCCAGGCCACGTCCCGCGGCACGCCGGGCCCGGACAGCCCCACCGCCAGGAGCGCGACCGGGGGCGCCCCGGGCCGGCCCAGCGGCACCGCCAGGAAGCCGCCCGGAAGCACGTTGCCTTCGAAGGCGTCCGCCGCCAGCCACCGGGCCCCGGGCCGGGTGTGGAAGGGGGCCAGCGCGGAATCCGGCTCCTCCCAGGCCCGCCCGAGCGCCGCCTGCTGGGCGCCCGTCAGCCCCTCGCTGGCCAGACACCCGGGCACCGTCCCGCCGTCGCCTGGACCCAGGCACGCGACCGGCGCGCCAGTCTGCCGGGAGAGCCACTCCACCACCGCCCGCGCACAGGCGACGGCGGACTCGCAGGCGAGCAGGTGCTCGGCGAGCACGAGGCGTGCCCCGGCATCGGCTTCGGCGGGGGGCAGCGGGGCTGGAGACGCCACGTACTTACGCTCCGGGTGAGGGTTCACGCGGTGGGAGTCCGCGTTCCGGCGAGTCTGCGGTGCGGACCTCCGAAAATGCCACCACGATGCGCGCCTCCCCCTCCAACGGGGCGGCGCGCCCCGAAGTCCCCAGGGCCCGCGCATCGAAGCGCAGCCCCCGGTCCAGCATCCGGTCCAGCAGGTCCACCAGGCTGGCAGCGCCAGCGATGCGTTCCACGGGCATCTCGACACCGCTCCTTGGCCCGCCCGGCGCGCGGACCCCCGGCCTGGGTGTTCTAACGCGCTGGGGTTGGTGTGCCCCAGCCTCTCCCGCGCCCGGGGCATGACTTGCCAACACCCGGGGCAGGGGTCTGTTGGATCGCGCACACCCCATGCCAGGCAGGCGGCCGGTCAGGCCACGGCAGGCGCGGCTTATGCCCTGGGGGGCGGATTCCTAGCCTTGAGCCATGAATGACGAGCGCCTGAACAAATCTCTCTGGACGGTGACCACCCCTCCCCGGGACTTCCC
>NZ_RAWI01000839.1 GCF_003612125.1 Corallococcus praedator | reverse complement strand
GGCTCAATCAGATTGAAGTTTGGCTCAGTATTCTAGCCCGCAAGTTATTGCGGCGGGGCAATTTCTTTTCAACAGCCGACCTCAAAGCCCAAATCCTCTCCTTCATCGACTACTTCAATTAGACAGTGGCAAAGCCATTTGAGTAACCTTTCAAAGGTAAGTTGCTGGCGTTCTAAGCCATTGATTTGTTTGCGCCGTCAAGTACTAGCGTTGTTTTTTGCAAGGCGTTGGCAAGGCAGGGCTATTTCATTTTGGCGATCGCGAAGCTTGCGGAACGGTATCGAAGCTTGAACTCAAGTTCACGCCTGAAAGCGAAAACCTGTTGAAACGAGTTGAAATCCTGGTTTTAGTCCGTTTTAACGGACTTCAGCTTTTAGCTCGAACTTTAGTTCAGAGCAGAATGAAATCGCCCTGATTTAGGGGGCTGTCTAAAGGTTTTCCCAGAAATCGATCGCCCGCCTCAAGCACTCGTCTGGGCAAGCTGACAGGCCGTACAGAGGCCAAAAAACTCCAGCGTATGATAGTAAATTTTGAACTGGTGCGACTGGTGAAGCTGGTTTTCTAGCGCATGTACGGGGCATTCATCGATCGGCATCGACA
>NZ_RAWI01000838.1 GCF_003612125.1 Corallococcus praedator | reverse complement strand
GTGCCGGAGGGGGACAGCAGGAGGGCGACGGACTCGCGGTCCGCGATCAGCGTCTGCGTGGTGCTCCCTTGGAAGAGGAGCCCGCCGCCTCCGTCGTACGCCCGCGCGATGAAGGTGAGGGATTGATGGCGCGGCAGGGACGGCAGGGTGCCGGACCAGCCGGACGGGGAAGGCACCAGGTCGAAGTCGGAGAAGAGCGCCGTGTGGCTGGCGGCGTCCTCCACGTCGATGCGGATGCGGGCCACGTCCTGCCAGGTGAAGCCGAGGGCGGACACACGGCCCATCAAGGCTTCGGAGAAGACGTCCCGCGCGCCAATGGCGACGGTGACCTCCGACCCGGTCCGCGCCGGGGCCTCCGGCGACCCGGGCCGCGGACCGGAATCACAACCCGGACCCACGCAGAGCAGGACGAGCAGCAGGCCCACGAAGGGCGAGAGGACGCTTCGCATCACGGGGCTCCGGGGACTGCATGAAGAACCACGAGGCGGGCGCCCCGGCATGACGGGCGCCCGCCTCAAGAGGGACGACGGTTACGGCGCGGGCGGGGTGGTGGGCTGGGTGATTTCGATGTTGCCGCCCGCGCTGGCCGAGTTGGTCGCGCCGACGG
>NZ_RAWI01000837.1 GCF_003612125.1 Corallococcus praedator | reverse complement strand
TCCCGCAAAGCTCGCTGAACGCAAGGTGCCAGCCGTTCTAACCGCTGCTTGAGAACGTAGTCTGTAGCTCCGCGCTTGAGCGTTTCGATCGCCAATTCCTCGCCCATACTGGCAGAGACAAAAATAAATGGCAGATTAGGACAGCGATCGTGAGCCGTTTCTAGAGCAGCAATGCCACCAAAACCGGGCAGCGCATAAGCCGCCAAAATTAAGTCAAACGCCGGAGTTTCGATCGCCGTAATAACATCAGCGCACGTGTCTACCGTTCGCAACTCGTAGTCAATTTCGCCCTTCGTCAGCGCACCCTGAATTTTCTCGATATCAAGCGGTTTGTTTTCAAGCAGGAGAAACCGGAGTGTTGCCATTATCGCGCCTTCTGCTGTTCAAGGAATGCAAAATAAAATGCCGCGCTGCGCTCGCTTACTCGGCCACCCCTGACGAACCGTGCTGTCTGACTCTGTCTGACTGGCTCAGTGATGCCTGTTCTTTTCGCTAGCCTGCCGATTTTAGAATAGTTGAGAATATCGCCACTGTCCTCCAGCACGGCGTACTTAATCTGCTCCATCCGTTCTAATTCCTCTAGCTTCCGTGCGGCGGTTAATACATCATTC
>NZ_RAWI01000836.1 GCF_003612125.1 Corallococcus praedator | reverse complement strand
GGCCAGCCGGTGGTGGCGGTGAGGGACCCGGAAGCGCTGCCGTCGCTCTACGTGCTCCTGCCGGGGGAGTACCGCTCGGAGCTGGCCGCGGGGATGACGCTGGAGTACCGGATGGAGAGGATGCCCGAGCCGCTCGAGACGGTCATCGAGGCGGTGGAGGGGCCGGAGGCGTCGCTCGAGTACGCGCGGGCGAGGAAGACCGGGGACGCGTCACGGGAGGACGGGGTCGTGCTGGTGCGGGCGCACGTGCCGTCGCGCGGCTTCATCCGGGATGGGCAGTCGCGCCTCTACCAGGACGGGAGCACCGGCAGCGCCAGGGTGAAGCTGGGCACGCAGCGCCTGCTCGTCGCGTGGTTCCCCGGGCTGCGCCATGCGCTGCCGTGAAAGTGCCTGACGCTCAGGCGCCCTGACGCGACAGCCTGCGCTCCAATCGCTCCAGCCGGAGCTGATGGTCCGCGGGCAGTTCCACCGGGGCGGCCAGTCGTGCGTGATACAGGGCCCGGGGCAGGTCTTTCACCGAGTGCTCGTAGAGCTTCGTCAGCGACAGGTGCAGCGTCGCCCCCTGTCCGGGCCGGGCGAACGTGAGCGCCCGTTGCAGGTGCGCCACCGCAG
>NZ_RAWI01000835.1 GCF_003612125.1 Corallococcus praedator | reverse complement strand
GACCTAATCGGTCGTCTTTCCGTTTGACGATCAAAGAATGAAAGGGGTCAAGTCATGGCCAATGTTCCCGCGACCATTCCCGCGCTCGGCGGCGAAGCCGGTCTTAACCGCTATCTCTCGGAAATCCGCAAATTTCCGCTCCTCTCGCCCGAAGAGGAATATATGCTCGCCAAGCGTTGGGAGGAGCACCAGGACCCCGAGGCCGCGGCGCGGATGGTTACCAGCCATCTCCGGCTCGTCGCCAAGATCGCGATGGGCTATCGCGGCTACGGGCTGCCGGTCGCCGAGCTGATCTCCGAGGGCAACATCGGCCTGATGCAGGGCGTCAAGAAGTTCGACGCCGAGCGGGGTTTTCGCCTCGCGACCTATGCGATGTGGTGGATCCGCGCGTCGATCCAGGAATATATCCTGCGCTCGTGGAGCCTCGTGAAGATCGGCACGACGGCGGCGCAGAAGAAGCTGTTCTTCAACCTGCGCCGCCTCAAGGGCAAGATCGACGCGATGGAGGACGGCGACATGAAGCCCGCCGACGTCGAAAAGATCGCCACTACCCTCGGCGTCACCCACGACGAGGTCATCTCGATGAACCGCCGCATGGCGATGGGCGGCGACACGT
>NZ_RAWI01000834.1 GCF_003612125.1 Corallococcus praedator | reverse complement strand
TGGTATAATCCGCTCCGGCGCCACTCCGCGCTCGACTACGAGTCACCCGCTGGTTACGAGAAGAAGCACCGCGCTGCCGCTTGAGGGCGAAAGCGCGGAAACGCTCCACGAAACCGGGGCAACTTCACTTGAGCGGGTTGCTCGCAGAGGCGGAACAGAGCAAGCGGGTCACGCGCTTTGTCCGTGATGTTCTCGTGCGCCTCTTGTCTCAGAGTCTTCCCAACGGGTGGCCGGCCGTGCTGGATGACGCAAACCGATTCAAGGTCGCCAAGGCACTCGGCTCGTGGTTCGCCTACACCCCAGAAACATACAAGGAGCGCGTTGACCGGGCCGGCGATGTGCTCCTCTCCAGTCCGCCTCCCCCCGGCTGGTTTCCGCTCGGCCCCGACGACGAGCTTCTCCGGATGCTCCTGCCGGACGATGAAGCCTGACCACCCCCCGTAGCTTGTGAATCGGCGATGAAGCCGCCATGTGCCCCACGCGGCGATTTGCCTGCCACGGTGATCACGGCGGTTGAGGCGGGTAGCCGCAGTAGGCGAACCAGGCCGCTGCGTCCTGTGGCCGCACGGTTGCGAGTGCCTCTCGCATCGCTTCGCGGAGGGCCACATGCGTGCGGGCGCCG
>NZ_RAWI01000833.1 GCF_003612125.1 Corallococcus praedator | reverse complement strand
GGATAAGAGACAGCCGGTGCGGCGGGGGTGGCGACAGCGGCTTCAGGGGGCGCGGCCGTCACGGCCGGTGCCTCCGGGGCAGCGTGCGCCTGGGGAGCCTGCTCCACCATGGGGGGAGCGGTCTCCACGGCGGCGGCCTGGGCGGCCTCCGCCGGCTCGGACGGAGCGGACTGCTCGTACGAGGTGTCGGGATTGTCGTAGCCCTGGTCGTTCGACTGGGCGTAGGCGTCCTGGGCCTCCGTGTTGGAGGCGCCCGCCGGCGGACCGACCCGGCGGCGGACCACGAAGCCCTTGGCGGCAACGGGCGCGGCGGCCTGCTTCGGCTTGCGCTTGTCCAGGATCTTCTGGACCGCGGCGGTGGCCTGGTCGTCATCCAGAGAGGACGAGTGGCTCTTGACGTCGTAACCCAGCCCGGAGAGCTCGGTCACGACCTCCTTGTTGTCGAGCTCAATCCCGTGGCTCTTGAGCTCCTTGGCGATTTCGTGAACGCGCTTCTTCGACATACCTTGATTGGCCTTCTGCTCCGCCAGCGACGAGGCCGAGCACCCTAGTCCAAAGCCGAAATTGTGTGCGAGTGGTGCTTAACAGCCACCTTCCCCCGCAACCTCTCCACCCACCCGCCCTCACTC
>NZ_RAWI01000832.1 GCF_003612125.1 Corallococcus praedator | reverse complement strand
ACCTTTAAGTGGTCAAGATATTCGCCTCAGTTATTACAGTCAATCAGAAGTAGTAAGGTTTATTCAAACAGTTGGATTTTTCGACCCTCTCCGAGAAGGTTCGCGAAGAGTTATCGAAGATGTTGGCTACCCTTGGGTGTGGTCTCAATATACTGAAGCAAGTCAGCAGTGGAAAGAATGGTGGAGTGGTAGTAGAACTGCACTTGGTCAAACAGCCTCTGAAATGTTTCTCTGGTATCTGATCAGCAAGTATCGAACCTGCGTGGATCGAATTCTGACTGACCGTGAACGATTAGCAACCAATTTGAAGCTAACCTTTCGTGGCAATTCGGACGAGGTACTTGATATAGCCTGCGCTCAATTTCGTTATGAAGACTTGAACCCGGAAGTGCCTCGCTTATTTCCAGATTTAGAGATTCTTCAAAGTCAAGAGTTTCCTGTATTTGCGCAGTGGTGGTATCGAATCCGGCTAAATTGTGGCAGCATTGCTAATGTATCAAAACATCGCTCTATCGCACTCCTGATTCCTGCTCTTGACGAAATCTTTGAAACGTCATCGCCATCCTTCGACCAATGGACTTTGATTGGGCAGTTTCTCAAAGCAACGCGAGAAACTGCTAGAGACCTTCAAG
>NZ_RAWI01000831.1 GCF_003612125.1 Corallococcus praedator | reverse complement strand
GGTGGGAGGACAGACGGCCTCGGACGTGGACGCGACAGCGTTCGTGAAGCAGCACACGCCCGCGGCGGTGGGGTTCGTGATGGGGATGACGTGCGTGGTCCTCTTCGTGCTCCTGCGCTCCGTGGTGCTGCCGCTCAAGGCGCTCCTGATGAACCTGCTGTCCCTGGCGGGCTCGTTCGGGGCGCTGGTGTGGATCTTCCAGGAGGGGCACCTGCACCGGCTCTTGCGCTTCGAGCCCGGCCCCATCGAACCGTCGCTGCCCATCCTGTTGTTCTGCGCCCTGTTCGGTCTGTCCATGGACTACGAGGTGCTGCTGCTCAGCCGCATCCGCGAGGAGTGGCTGCGCACGGGGGACAACACCCACGCGGTGGCCGAAGGGCTGGAGCAGACGGGCGGACTCATCACCAGCGCGGCGGCCATCATGGTGGCTGTGTTCGCGGCCTTTTCGCTGGCGTCGGTGGTGGTGGTGAAGGCGATGGGGTTGGGCATGGCCATCGCGGTGGCGCTGGATGCCACGCTGGTCCGGGTGCTCATCGTCCCCTCGATGATGCGCCTCATGGGGGACCTGAACTGGTGGGGCCCCGGCCATTCCGGAGGCTCGCGTGCGCGGGTGAAGGGGCTGTCTCTTATACA
>NZ_RAWI01000830.1 GCF_003612125.1 Corallococcus praedator | reverse complement strand
TCAGGGAGGGGCCGGGCTGGAACAGGGTGGGGTCGGCCACGGCCTCCGCCGCGAGGGCGGAGATCGTCCGGGCCCGGGAGGCCGGCATGCCCAGGCAGGAGAGGTCCGCGGCGGCGAGGGCCTGGGGAAGGGGAAAGGCGCGCTGGAGGCGGGCGTCCCCGGTGGACTCCGGGCCCAGGGGCTCTCCGAAGGTCGCGAGGAGGCGGTTGCCCAGGCCCCGCGCGGCGGCGACCGTCACCTGCTGGCCCAGGATGGCGCGGACCGCCAGCTCGAAACCGTCCCACCCGCCGGGGGCGCGCAGGCCAGGGCGGGCGGCGACGAGGGGTGCGAGCAGCGCGTCCCGCGACAGGTGCGCGTGGATGGCGTCCACGTCCGCGCCCACATCGAAGACGCGCCGGATCCGAGCGATGACGGGAGGCAGCATCCGCACGTCGCTGACGCGCAGGGTGGCGCGCAGGCCGTCGAGTCCCCTGGCCGGAGTGATCTCCACGGAGCCGAGACCGAGGGCATGGGTCACGGTGCGCAGGTAGCGCCCGGGTTCGACGAGCTCCAGGCCGGTGAGCGCGCGGGCCTCCAGGTGGGAGATCATCGAGCCCCAGTCATAGGGCGGCCGGTAGGGGATGAAGAGGGTGACGACGGGCACCGTGGAGG
>NZ_RAWI01000082.1 GCF_003612125.1 Corallococcus praedator | reverse complement strand
CCCCTGGAGCCCCTGGAACGGGCCCCACGCGGGACGACTCCGCCGGGTCCGATACAGGACACCCCACGCCAGCCGCCCCCGGACAGCCGGCCACCCTGGCGCCCGTCCGCCCGGTGACGCTGGTCGTCGGCGGCGACGTGACGGTGGGCCACCACTACCAGACGTACTTCGATGAACAGGTGGGCAAGGGCCGCTCGCGCGAGGAGATGTACGCGTACGGCTTCCGCGAGGTGAAGGCCATCGCGGACTCGGGCGACCTGTTCGTCGTGAACCTGGAGTGCCCGTACACGGACAGCACGCAGAAGCTGCCCAAGAACTTCAACTTCAAGGCGCGGCCGGAGCTGGTGAACGTGCTCAAGGCCGGCAACGTGGGCGTGGTGAGCCTCGCCAACAACCACATGATGGACTACGGCGCGCAGGGGCTCCTGGACACCCTCACCACGCTGGAGGCCGCGGGCGTCCCCTTCTTCGGCGCGGGGAGGAACCTCGCGGAGGCGCGCCGCCCGGCCCTGCTCACCGTGGGAGACCAGCGCATCGCGTTCCTGGGCTACTTCTTCCTGGGCACGCGCAACATCGAGCCGCGGGAGGTCTACGCCACGGACACCACCCCGGGCGTGGCGGGCCACTTCTCCGACGTGGAGGTGATGGAGCGGATGATGGTGGAGGACATCACCGCCGCGAAGGCGCAGGCGGACCTCGTGCTGCCCTTCTTCCACTGGGGCATCGAGGGCAACACCACCCCGGAGCCGTACCAGGTGCGGCTCGCGCACGCGGCCATCGACGCGGGCGCGGCGGGCGTGCTCGGCAGCCACCCCCACGTGCTCCAGTCCATGGAGCTGTACCGGGGCGCGCCGGTGGTCTACTCGCTGGGCAACTTCGTGTTCGGGGGCAACTGGAATCCCCGGGACAAGCGCAGCGTCCTGTGGCGGGCGCGCTTCGGTTCCACGGGCTACCTGTCCAGTGACGTGCTGCCGCTCAGGACCGACCGCTATCCGGAGTTTCCCGTCCAGCCGGTGCCCGTGACGGGTGCCGAGGCCGAAGGGGTGATGGCGCTGCTGCGCACCGCGTCCCAGGCCCAGGGGCTGGAGCGGATGCTGCCCGCGCTGAGCCCCACGGAGGCCGGTGAGCCAGGGGCCCGACCGCTCCCCTCCTCGGATGTCCGAGGGGGGGAGTAGTCTGGGTGCTACTTGTTGTTGCGCTGGCCGCGCTTGAAGCGGTTGCGGCGGCGCTTCAGCTGCGCCTTGCGCGTCTTGGCGCGGTTGGCGAGCTTCTTCTTGGAACGATTACCCTTCTGTGCAGGCATGATCGAAGGCTCCGTGTTGGGCGTGAATCGGGCCGCACCGGGCGGCGACGGGGGGCGTTCTTACATGCCCGTGCCCAGACGGCCAAGGTTTTCCTTGACGCCCTCGGCCCTTGCCAGAGGGCGGCCAAAGGGGCAAGACGCCCCGGGACCCACGCATGATTGACAAATTGGAAGAGGTCGAGCGCCGCTTCGAGCGGCTCACGGCCGACCTGTCGAACCCCGAAATCCTCGCCGATACGGCGAAGCTCCAGAAGGTCTCCAAGGAGCGCGCCGCCCTGGAGCGGCTGGTGGAGACGTTCCGGGCCTACCGCAAGGTGCTGGCGGATCTGTCGGAGGTGGAGACCTGGCTGGCCAGCTCCGACCCCGACGAGAAGGCCTACGCGCGCGAGGCCCTGCCCGGCCTGAAGGAACAGCGCGAGGTGCAGGAATCCGCGCTGAAGATCCTCCTGCTGCCCAAGGATCCCAATGACGAGAAGAACGTCATCCTGGAGATCCGCGCGGGCGCGGGCGGCGACGAGGCGGCCCTCTTCGCCGAAGAGGTGATGCAGATGTACCTGCGCTACGCGGACCGCAAGGGCTGGAAGGCGGACATCCTGGACATGAGCGCGGGCAACGCGGGCGGCGTGAAGGACGCCACCGTGACGCTGTCCGGGGACGCCGTGTTCAGCCAGCTCAAGTACGAGTCCGGCGTGCACCGCGTCCAGCGCGTGCCGGCCACGGAGACGCAGGGGCGCATCCACACCTCCACCATCACCGTGTCGGTGATGCCGGAGGCGGAGGACGTGGACGTGCAGATCAACCCGGCGGACATCGAGATGCAGGTGATGCGCTCCACGGGCGCCGGCGGCCAGAGCGTCAACACCACGGACTCCGCGGTGCGCCTCATCCACAAGCCGTCCGGCATCGTGGTGAAGTGCCAGCAGGAGAAGAGCCAGGGGAAGAACCGCGCCATGGCCCTGCGCATGCTGCGCGCGAAGCTCTACGACATGGAGCAGGAGCGCATCCGCAACGAGCGCGACTCCATGCGCCGGGGCCAGGTGGGCACGGGCGACCGCAGCGAGAAGATCCGCACGTACAACTTCCCGCAGGACCGGCTCACCGACCACCGCATCGGCCTCACCGTGCACAACCTGCCGGCCATCATGGTGGGCAACGTGGACGAAGTGATTACCGCCTGCCGCACGCACTACCAGGCGGAGGCCCTCAAGGCGCAGACGGGCAGCGGGCGCCCCTCCGGCGAAGCATGAGCGACGTCTGGACCATCCGCCGGGTCCTCACCTGGACGACGCAGCACTTCGAGAAGCGTCAGGTGGACGCGCCCCGGCTCACGACGGAAATCCTGCTGGCGCACGTGCTCAAGACGGGCCGCGTGCGCCTGTACGTGGACCTGGACCGGCCCCTGGCGAAGGAGGAGCTCACCGCGTTCCGAGCGCTCATCGAGCGCCGCCTCGCCGGAGAGCCCACCAACTACCTGACGGGCACGAAGGAGTTCTACAACCGGCCCTTCAAGGTGGACGCGCGCGTGCTCATCCCCCGGCCGGAGACGGAGCTGCTGGTGGAGGCCCTCCTCCACGCGGTGCCCAGGGACGCGCCCTCGAAGGTGCTGGACGTGTGCACGGGCTCCGGCTGCATCGCCATCAGCGTGGCGGCCGAGCGCCCCCAGGCCACCGTGTTCGCCACCGACCTGTCCCCGGACGCGTGCGCGCTGGCGAAGGAGAACGCCCAGGCGCTGGGCGTGGCGGACCGCGTCTTGGTGCTGGAGGGCGACCTGTTCGGGCCCCTGCCCCCGGACGCGCGCTTCCAGGTGGTGGTGTCGAACCCGCCGTACATCGACTCGGGCGACATCGCCGGGCTGTCGGCGGAGGTGCGCCGCGAGCCCCGGCTGGCGCTGGATGGCGGACCGGATGGCCTGACGGCGTTGCGGCGGGTCATCCAGGGCGCTCGGCGGGTGCTGGAGCCTGGCGGACTGCTTGCATTGGAGATGGGGGAGACCCAGGGAAGCGCCGTCCTGGAGCTCCTGCGGGCCGCGGGGTACGCGGACGCGCGTGTGGAGAAGGACCTGGAACGGCGTGAACGCATGGCGTTCGGGACACAGCCCGCGGCCTGACGGCCACAGGGCCGAGGCTGGGAAGAGGCACGGGAAGACATGGACAAGATCGTTCTGAAGGGTGGCACCCCGCTGCACGGTGAGGTGGAGGTGTCCGGCGCGAAGAACGCGGCGCTGCCCATCCTCGCCTCCGCGCTCCTGGCGGAGGGCACCACCACCTTCCGCAACGTGCCGGACCTGGCGGATGTGAAGACGATGCTGGCGGTGCTGCGCACGATGGGGTGCGAGGCCGAGCGGCTGACGGGCAAGAAGGCCGACACCTGTGAAATCAGCATCACCGGGGACATCACCCCGGAGGCGCCCTACGACCTGGTGAAGACGATGCGCGCCAGCATCCTGGTGCTGGGGCCGCTCGTCGCGCGCTTCGGCCGGGCGCGCGTGTCCATGCCGGGAGGGTGCGCCATTGGCGCGCGGCCCATCGACCAGCACCTGAAGGGCTTGAAGGCGCTGGGCGCCGAAATCCACCTGACCGAAGGGTACGTGGAGGCCCGGGCGAAGCAGCTCAAGGGCGGCATGGTCAACTTCGACGTCATCACCGTCACCGGCACGGAGAACGTGATGATGGCGGCGGTGCTCGCGAAGGGCCGCACGGTGATGGAGAACTGCGCGCGCGAGCCGGAGGTGGAGGAGCTGGCGCGGGTGCTCAACAAGATGGGCGCGAAGGTGGAGGGCGCGGGCTCGTCCGTCATCACCATCGAGGGCGTGGAGTCGCTGAACCCCGTGGACCACGCCATCCTGCCGGACCGCATCGAGGCGGGCACGCTGCTGGTCGCGGCGGCCATCAGCGGGGGCAACGTGCTGGTGAAGCACGCCCGGCCGGAGCACCTGGACGCGGTCATCGACAAGCTGCGCGAATCAGGCTGCACCATCACCGCCGAGGGTGGCGGCCTGCGCTGCAAGGCGCCCAGGTCGCTCAAGTCGGTGAACATCACCACCACGGAGCACCCGGGCTTCCCCACCGACATGCAGGCGCAGTTGATGGCGCTGATGACGGTGAGCCACGGCACGTCGGTCATTTCCGAGAACATCTTCGAGAACCGCTTCATGCACGTGCCGGAGCTGCACCGGCTGGGTGCCGACATCACCATCCAGGGGCACACCGCGGTGGTGAAGGGCGTGAAGGGCCTGAGCGGGGCCCAGGTGATGGCCACCGACCTGCGCGCCAGCGCGTCCCTCATCCTGGCAGGCCTCCGGGCGGAGGGGCAGACCGAGGTGAGCCGCGTCTACCACCTGGACCGGGGCTACGAGCGGCTGGAGCGGAAGCTGCGCGGCCTGGGGGCGGACATCCGGCGGGTGAAGGAGCGGGCCTGAGCCCTGGGGGCTGGTCGAACGCCCGTTGCCAACAGAAGCAGCCGCATGGGTTGCATCCGAATTTTTGGGCGACTTATCATTCTCCATTCACCGGGGAGCACCGCTCCCCTTTTCAGGAGAATGAGCCGCCCCATGGATTGCCCCGCTGGTTGCGACGTCGAAATGACTGATCTCGAGGGAGATCACGAGACGTTGCGGGAATGTAAAGAATGCGGCGGGCTGTGGATCAACGTCGCGGACCTGAACCGGATCCTCCTGCACAACAACCTGCTCGGACTCGAGGGCCAGGGCGGCAAGGTGGACGCCGAGGCCCTGACTGGCAACTGCCCGGACTGCAAGGTCGACCTGGTTCGCGTTGACGGTGGCGACCGTCAGCACCCCCTGCACTTCGACTCCTGCGAGTCGTGCGGAGGCATCTTCCTGGAGTCGGAGTTCGCGGACGCGGCCGACGCCAAGCAGGCGGAGGAGAAGATCGTCGCCTTCTTCCGCAACTTCGACGCGAAGCGGAAGACCCGGGCCGCCATCTAGCCGGCCGGCGCCCGGGCCATGTTCCGGGCGTCGTCAGGGATGGCTGCGGAAGTCGCTCCCCCACTCCGCGGGGAGCGCGCCGTCCAGCGCCAGCGAGGCGGACGCCTTCGGCCCCTCGCCGGCGGCGCTTCGCTCGAAGCCCACCGGCACCCGGCCCTTCTTGGGGATGTCCAACGTCACGCGGCTGCCCGACACCGTGTAGGTGCCGGTGACGACCGTGGTGGGCTCGGGCGTCTCCAGGGGCTCCAGCGAGAAGCGCCAGGTGCCGTCCACGAAGAAGGACAGGAAGCGCTCCGGGGCGCCCTCGTGGCCGCCGAACCACGTGCCCAAAAGCGGCGCCACGCGGGCGTCGTACTTGAAGCGGGTGGCGAGCGCGGGCGCGTTGAGGGGCTTGCCGCCCGAGTAGAGGACGAGGTCGGTGATGCACACCGGGGCGCCCTCCTTCGTGCCGGGGAAGCGGTCGGCCACCTCCAGGACGAAGCGCGCGCCGAACAGCGGCTGCGTCAGGGGCACCGCCTGCAGGCCGCGCTTGTCCTGCACGGTGACGCTGCGCGAGGCCTCCACACTGGTGAGGGTGAACTTGCGCACCCGGCCGTTGGCCTTGAAGGCGTCGCGGGAGGTGCCATCGCCCGTGTAGACGCGCACCTCGTCCAGGGTGACGGGCTCCTTGAAGCCGATGATGACGTGGGCGGGCTTCTCCCCTTCGGCGCACCACGCGGTGGTGTCCCGGCCGTCCAGCAGGTTCAGGGGCGAGTAGTGCTCCGGACGCGCGTCCTTCTCCACGTAGGCTTCCGCCTGGGCATAGCCGGGCGCGGCCGGCGCGGCGGCGAGGACGGAGGGAGCGGCGAGCAGCAGGGAGGCCACGGACAGGCTTCGCATGGGGCGCATCTTGGATCGTCCCTGCCCCGGGGCTCCAGTCCGGGTGCGCACCTTCCGTCTCCACCGGACCTTCAGGCTCCGGCGGGGGGCCCGGATGAAAGCGCCCTGGCGCGGGTTGGGGGTGCTTGACACCCGGACACCCCCGGGCCGACAAGGCGATGCGACCGAGGAGGAAGACGTGAATCGACGTTGGGGCTGGGTCTGTGTGCTGGGGCTGGGTCTGGGGGTGGCCGCCTGCAAGAAGGACGTCCCGCAGGAGGTGGACGCGGGCGTGGTGGAGACGGGCCCGGCGGCGCTCACGGAGCAGGAGCCCAACGAGCGTCCCGACCAGTCGCTGGCGCTCACGCGCGACAGCGTGGTGACGGGGGGCCTGGCGGCGGAGCCCAACAAGCTGGACGAGGACTGGTACCGGCTCGCGCCGGGCGCGCCGCGCATCGCGGACGTGACGGTGTCGGGCCTGCCGGGCGGGGACATCAAGCTGGACGTCTACGACCAGGACCGCAACCGGCTGGTGGGCGTCAACAGCGACGGCGAGGGCAAGGGCGAGCGCCTCCCCAACCTCTTCGTGGAGAAGGAGCGCTGGGTGGTGGTGTCGCCCGCGCGAAAGGGGATGGGCGGGGCCTACACCCTGGAAGTGAAGTACCGCGCGCCCAACGACGGCGAGGAGCGCGAGCCCAACGACCGCGCCGTGGACGCCGCGGCCCTGCCGCTGGGGCAGACGGTGACGGCGTTCCTGGGACACTCGGGGGATGAGGACTGGTACCGGGTGGAGCTGCCCGACACCGGCACCCCGGGCGGAGAGGTCCCCGTGCAGGCCCCTGCTCCGGACACGGCGCCGGCGGCCCCGGGTGCACCGGCCCCGACGGGCGCGGCCGTGCCGCCTCCGTCCGTGCCGGACGAGACGCCGGTCATCGACGACAACGCGGCGCCCTCCCCTTCCCCGGAAGGCACGTTCGCGGGCGGTGAGCCTCCCGCCACGCCCCCTGCGACTCCGCCCGCTGGAGAGATCGCCGGGGAAGCCGCGGGTTCGGCGGTGGTGGACGCGGGCATCCCGCTGCCTCCCGAGGTGCCGTCGGTCGCGCTGAAGATTGAACTGTCCGCCGTGGAGGGCGTGCGTCCGGAGATCTCCGTGCTGTCCGCCGCGGAGGCGCCGCTGTTCACGCTGCAGGGCAAGGAGGGCGAGCCGCTGGCGCTGCGCAACATCGGCGTGCGCGCGACGGACCGGGTCGTCTACCTGGTGGTGAAGGGCGGCTGGGTGGGCACCGGCAAGGCGCAGCGGCGCACGTTCAACGCGCAGGTGCCCTACACGCTGACCGTGTCGCAGGAGGAGGCGGGGGCGCACGCGGAGCTGGAGCCCAACGACGAGCTGACCAAGGCCACGCCGCTGACGGGCGCGGGCTACCGCGAGGGCTTCCTGTCGCCCAAGTCGGACGTGGACAACTACGTGCTGACGACGCGCGAGCCGGTGCTGGCCAAGGTGGAGCTGACGGGCGTGGACCGCCTGGACCTCACGCTGTCCATGGTGGAGCCGCCGCAGGGCGACGGGCAGAAGGAGACGGTGCTGCTCAAGGCCAACGACGGCGCGCTCAAGGAGCCGGAGCGGCTGAACAACGTCGCGTGCAACGGCACCTGCTACTTCCGGGTGGAGGGGTCGTTCCGGAAGGTGGGGGCCAAATTCGTGAAGGACTTCGAGAACGCGGAGCAGCCCTACCGCATCACGGTCACGACGGTGCCGGACAACGGCAGCGAGGAGCGCGAGCCGAACAACACCTCCGAGCGCGCGCAGGACCTGGCGCTGGGCAAGGCGGTGCGCGGCACGGTGTACCCGGCGAAGGACGTGGACTACTTCCGGGTGGACCTGTCTGACAGGCCGGTGCGCACGTCGCTCACCGCCACCCTGCTGGGCATCCTCAAGGTGGACGTGGGGCTGTACCTGCACCGCTTGCAGCCGGACGGGAAGCTGACGCTCGTGCAGACGTCCGACCGGGCCAAAGGCGACCAGCCGGAGACCATCCGCTACAGCGCCGAACCGGGCGTCTACCTCTTCGAGGTGCGCGACGCGCGCAACCGCGAGGCCAACTTCCAGGACTCGTACCAGCTGACTGTTGAAGAGGGGGAGTAGCGGCCCACTTCTGATTGACAACCTCGAGGCCCGCCCCTACTTTGGGCCTCGCTTCGCCTGCGGTGGTAGCTCAGTTGGTAGAGCACGAGCTTCCCAAGCTCGGGGTCGAGGGTTCGAATCCCTTCCGCCGCTCACTCATAAAGGCCGGTAGTTCTTGAGGAAACTCGGGACTACCGGCCTTCGTCTTTGCGGGCCTTGGACCGCCTTTCGGCGTCGGACAACTCGCGAAAGGCCAGGATCCGACCTGACATGGGCTCCGCTGCGCTCCGCGCAGCCCCTCCACACTCCAGGAGCCGTCCATGGTCCACATCGCGGGTTTCCCTCGTCGCATCACCCTCTGGGCGGGCCTCGCCCTCGCACTGGGGGGCACCCTCACGGGCTGTGCTCCGCCAGAGCCCGAGGCCTTGTTACCGGGGGAGCCCGAGGCGTCCCTGGACTCACAATCCCAGGCCCTGTCCCATCCCAACGGGAGCAGCCGCACGGTGGTGTCGCGGCGGGTCGTCTACAAGGACGCCTCCGGCAACTACCAGGCGGCACCGGGCTTCGAGCAGTTCCGCGCGGCCGGCGCCTCCGACAGCACGCTCCACGCCATCCGCATCGCCCAGGTGGAGGCCCCGAGCGTGCGCGAGGCCATCGTCTTCATGACGGCCGGGCAGAAGATCTCCAGCAGCGGCCACTCCAGCGGCGTGACGGGCCAGTCCTCCAACTGGGACGCGGCCTGTGACGGTGTCTCCTGCCCCAATGTGCTCCTGGATGGACGCTCCCTGGCCATGAAGCTCCAGGCCCTGGGCTGGTTTCCTCCGGGCAAGACACACCTGTCCGTGGTCAATGACAACAACTTCGACCACCTGTTCGACAGCGACACGAAGCAGCGCATCGTCAACGGATTCGCCCAGTGGCTCCAAGCCCAGGTCCGGCCCGAAACGCGGTCCATCTACCTGGCGGGCAGCTCACGCGGCGGATGTCTGGTGATGCGCATGGCCCAGGCGCTCCGCGCCAACACGGCGCTGGATGGCATCGACATCTATGTGTCGTCGTTCGATGGCGTGTGCAGGAACAGCCAGGGCGAACTGGGCACGTTCGACACCAAGGTGAACAACCCCGTGCGCCCCTGGGGCACGTTCTATGGCGCCTGGGCCACCGACCTGTCCGCCCAGTTCCCCCGCCGCGCTCGGCTGCACCTGTACCAGGTGGTGGGAGGACAGGAGGTGGCGCCGGCCACCGGCATCCGCGCCTTCTCCGCGTACTCCGGCGCCACGCCTCCCTCGACGGGCACGAACCTGGACTGGGGTTGGTACAAGCAGACCTGGGTGAAGTGGCAGCACAAGGAGATTGGCAACCCGTACACCGACCCGAGCACGTCGGATCAGCCGCTCGTCGTCTCGGAGACGATTGACGCGCAGCTCACCTGGCTGGACGGCCTGCTGTAATCGGACTGCCCATTCGGAGTGCCCAGGACTCCCGGCCTTCGTCCACCGGCTCCACACTTCCTCCACAACCTGCCGGCATCTTCTTCCCACCTTGACGAGGCGCTTGGGGCGCCTGGAGGGGGGAGGCAGTCATGTCGGATGTGAATCAGGGGTGGAACCTCGCGGTCGCCTGCGACCCGACGCTGATTTCGACGGGCATCAGCCGCATCTTCGGGAACCAGCCGGACATCACCCAGCGGCTGGACAAGGACACCACGCTGACGCTGCGCCTGTCGGAGACGACGTGCGCGTTCGACCCGGCGGCGGGCACGCTGGTCCTCAACGTGCCCGACACCGTCACCCAGGGTGGCCAGTCCACCGACGGCACCGTCGCCATCGCCGTGACGCTGGCCTGCCTCGGCATGGGCTGCGTCTACCCGGACGGGTACCTGTCCACCACCGGTGCGCCGGGCTGTGGCGCGAGCCCCGGTGGCACCTGGCAGCTCAGCGGCGACTCGCTCACCCTGGAGACGTGGCTGCGGATGAGCACCGGCGGCCCGCAGACCCTCTTGTCCCTCGCCAGCGCGGGCGTGTCGCTGGGCCTGGAGGATGACTGCCTCGTGCTCGCCTGGGGCAGCGGACGCTATGCCTCGGCCAGCCTGAGCAATGCCTCGCTGGATGACGGCCGCTGGCACCATGTGGCCGTGTCCGCGAACAAGGGCACCCTCACCTTCGTCGTCGATGGCCAGCCCAAGGGCACGGCGCCCCTGCCCTCCGGACTGAGGGCCTCCGGCCCGGACCTGATGCTCGGCGCGGGCCTCGACGGGAACCTCGCGCGGATCCGCATCTGGGACGTCGCCCGCGCCACCCCGGACCTCCAGATGGCGATGAACGTCCAGGTCGACCCGAAGAGCGCCGGCCTCGTCGGGGACTGGACCTTCTCCGGTGGCACCGTCACCAACCTCCGCGACAACCACACGGGCAGCCTCCAGGGCGGCGCGGCCACCGTCTCCTCCACCGCGAAGGACGCCCCGCTCGAGGACCAGCAGGCCCAGTCCTACCTCTGGTTCTTCGACCCGGAGCACACGTTCACCGTCTCCGTGACGCCCCCCTCCGACAGCGCGTCGCGAATCGCGGGCGCCGTGCGCGCGTTGCTGATGGGCATGACCGTGGCCGCGAAGCCGCTCTCCACCATGGAGCCCTCCGACTCCATGCCGACGACGGGCGTCTTCACGCTGACCCACAGCCCAGACACGGGCCTCGTGCTGCTGGCCATGGGCCGCAACACCCCGCCGCCCCGGTGGCCCGCACCCAAGACCATCGCGCCCGACGCCAACCTCGCCACCTCCGCGACCCAGAACACGACGCTGTCGCTCGATGACGACTTCCTGCTGAACCTGATGCTCCCCCAGGTCGCCACCACCCTGAACATCCCCGCCTCGGACCTGCGCGTCGCGGGCACCCCACCCGTGCTCTCACTCGTGAAGCCGGTGGACGCGACGACGCTGCAGGGCAAGCACTTCCACCTGACGGCCCTGACGATGTCCCTCACCCCCGCCAAGGGCGTCTCGTTCTCGCTCAGGGGCACCGCGAGTCACATGGTCATCAAGACCTCGGGCATCTACACCCTGACGGTCAAGGACGACAAAGAAGGCAGGCCGGGCCTCTACCACGACATCCTCGACCCGAAGGTGAGCATCACGCCGAACCCGGATGACCCGGCCGTGCAAACCCTCCAGGCGTTGAGCTCTGGCTTCTCGCTCGCGGCCATCCTGGCCGGCATCATCGCCGCCATCTACCTGAGCGTGGCGTCCAAGGCGCAGTCGGCGGCCCTCAAGGCACTCCAGAAGGACGAGGGCTTCCCCAAGGATCCGCCCGACCTCCAGGACTTCACCCTCCAGGGCGTCGCGTTCGTCACGGGGCTGGTGGTGCATGGCCAGTTCACCCCGTCCGGCGGCACCTCGAGCCCCTCCCAGTCCCGGAGCGCCTCGCAGGGCCCGGTCATCACCGGCTTTACGCCCCAGGGCGGCGCCCCCGGCACGCAGGTCACCGTCACGGGCTCGGGCTTCACCGGGGTGCGCGGCGTGAAGTTCGGGGACACCCTGGCGTCGTATGTCCGGTGCTGGAGCGACCAGCAGCTCGTGGCGCGTGTCGCGGACGGCTCCACGAGCGGCCCCCTCCAGGTGATGACGCCCGCGGGCACCGCCACGTCGAGCGCGTCCTTCTCCGTCGTCCCCGCCCCCACCCTCCAGTCCGTCAGCCCGGCGAGCGCGGAGGCCGGCACCACGGTGACGCTGCGCGGGGAGGACCTGGACTCCACCACGGCCGTGTACTTCTCCGAGGACCTGCCCGCGCCCATCGTCGCGAAGTCCCAGGGCCAGCTCACCGCCCGGGTGCCACCGGGCGCCGTCAGCGGCCCCATCACCGTCGTCACGCCGAGCGGCAGGGCCACCGTGGCGGGCTTCACCGCCGTCAGCAGCGCGCCCCCCACGCTCGGCACGTTCGAGCCTCCGTCGGGCCTGGAGGGCACCGAGGTCACCGTCACCGGCTCCGGCTTCACGGGCACCCAGGGGGTCACCTTCAACGGGACGCCGGCGTCCTCCATCACCGTGCTGAGCGACACGCAGCTCGTCGCGGCGGTGGGGCCCAGGACGACGTCCGGCCCCATCGGCATCACCAACACCCGCGGCTCGGGGGCGTCATCCCGGCCGTTCCAGCTCCAGCCCCCGCCCCAGCTCACCCACTTCTCGCCCACGCAGGGCGCGCCGGGCACGACCGTCACGCTTCACGGCACCGGCCTGGGCGGCACCACGGCGGTCCACCTGGGAGCGCCGGGCGTGGAGGTGCCCCTGCTCTCCGTGAGCGACACGCAGCTCACCGTCACCTCGCCGGGTGGCACGGCCAGCGGCCCCATCTGCGCGCAGACGCCCGCCGGCACCGCGCGGACGGAGCAGTCCTTCACCGTGCTGAGCACCGCGGTGCCTGTGATTGCGTCCTTCAGCCCCGCGAACGGCGGCCGAGGCACGGCCGTCACCCTCACCGGCTCCGGCTTCACCGGGACGACGCGCGTGCGCTTCGACGGCGTGGACGCGGCGGGCTTCGAGGTGGACTCCGACACGACGCTCACCGCCTACGTGCCCGCCAAGGCGCAGAGCGGCCTCATCAGCGTCACCAACACGCGGGGGACCCAGAAGACGACCCAGTCCTTCCACTTCGTGGCCCCGCCCGCCCTCAAGACGGTGACGCCCGCGTCCGGCAAGGCGGGCGACGCGGTCACCCTCGGCGGCACGGGCCTGACGGACGCGACGTCCGTGCGCTTCGGCGACCTGTCCACCGCGGAGGCCCCCATCAGCGTGAAGGGAGACTCGCTCGTCGTCACCGTGCCCCCCGGCGCGGTCACCGGGCCGGTCCACGTCACCACGCCCGGAGGCCAGGTCCGGAGCACCGTGACGTTCACCGTGGCGCCGGGCGCGCGGCCCACCGTCACCGGCTTCACGCCCGCCACCGGCGGCGCGGGGACGGAGGTCACCCTCACCGGCTCCGGCTTCACCGCGACGACGGGCGTGCGCATCGGGGATGTCCCGGCGGCCAGGTACGAGGTGCACAGCGACACGCAGCTCGTCGCGGTGGTGGCCAACGACACGATGACGGGGAGCGTGTCCGTCACCAACGGCGCGGGCACGGGCGGGTCGGAGGCCCCCTTCACCGTGCCCGTGAGCGTGACGGGGTTCACGCCCACGAGCGGCCCCGCCGGCACCGAGGTCCGCATCGAGGGCCAGGGCTTCACGAACACGCGGCGCGTGAGCTTCGGGGACTCCGCCATGCCCGCCAGCTTCACCGTGCGGAGCGACACGGGGCTCACGGCCTGGGTGCCCTCGGGCGCGGTGGGCGGGCACGTCCAGGTGGCCACGGAGGACGCCGTCACCACGTCGTCCACGGACTTCCACGTGGAGAGCAGCGCGCCACCGGAGGTCCAGGGCTTCTCGCCCACGGCGGGCCCACCCGGGACGCGGGTGACGGTGGACGGCGCCGGCTTCACCGGGGCGACGGACGTGAGCCTGGGCGGCGTGTCCCTGAAGCACTTCCAGGTCCTGAGCGACGCGCAGCTCACCTTCACGGTGCCCCCGGGCGCGGCGTCCGGGGTCATCCAGGTGACCAACACCCTGCCGACGCCGGGCACGTCGAAGGGGGGCTTCCAGGTCACCTCCGTGACGACGTCCGCCCCGGCGCGGGCCGCGAGCTGAGCACCGGTTGATTCCACCGCGGGGCCCGCTCCATCGTGGGGCCCCGCCGCTTCACACGGGAGGTCGTCCGCCATGGACCCACGCAGTCCCATCCTGGTCGTGGAGGACGACCCGCCCATCGCCGCCGGGCTCGTCCGCGGGCTGAAGCTCGCGGGCTTCCAGGTGTCGCTCGCCACCGACGGCCGGCAGGCGCTGGAGCTGGCGGAGAAGGAGCGCCCCGCCCTGGTGGTGCTGGACCTGAACCTCCCGGGGCCGGATGGCTTCGAGCTGCTCGAGGCCTGGAGACACCGGCTCCGGGTTCCCGTCATCGTCCTCACCGCGCGGCAGGAGCTGGAGGCCCGGCTGCGCTCCTTCGGCCTGGGCGCGGTGGACTACCTGGCCAAGCCATTCTGGCTGGAGGAGCTCATCGTCCGCATCCGGGCAAGGCTCCGCCTTCCGGACGAGGAGGCCCGCCGCGTGCTGCGCTGGGCGGACGTGAGCATCGACCTGGATGCGCGCACCGTGAGCCGGGAGGGTGCCGGCCCCGTCGCCTTCACGCGCAACGAGCTGGACATGCTCCTCTACCTCGCCGAGCGCCCCGGCCGCGCCCTCACGCGGGAGCAGATCGCCGACCAGGCCCTGCCCCCCAACGAGGAGCGGGACGCAAGGACGGTGGACTCGCACGTGGCGCGCATCCGCAAGAAGCTGGGCCCCGCGGGCGCGCACCTGCGGACGGCGTGGGGCATCGGCTACCGGTTCGACCCGGAGCCTGGCCCATGAAGCTCTGGAGCGGACTGGCGTGGCGCACCACCGTCGCGTCGCTGCTGCTGGGGGTGCTGGCGACGCTGGCGGCGTCGTACTTCTCCGTCCGGAAGGTGGTGGCGGAGTCCACGCGGTTCAGCGCGCGCTTCTTCACCGAGGCCATGCTCATGACCCATGGCGAGGCGTGTCGCGCGGCGCCTGGCGGCTGGACGTACACCTCGCCCACGGGACTCACGGTGGTGGCCTTCGACGCGGCCCGGGTGCTGGGCTCGCCCGGAGCCGGGACCTCCGGCGCGGGGCCAGACCCGGCGCTCGTCGCGAGAATGGCCCAGGGAGAGCAGGAGCCCGTCTCCCTCCACTTCCCGCTCTTCGACGGCAGCGCGTGGGGAGGAAAGCTCCTGACGCGGGTGGCGGCCGCGGGACCGTGCAGCCTGCTGGAGTACCGGTGGCCGCGGATGACGAACCGGCTGAGCGAGCTGCGCTGGATGCTGCTCGCGGCGGTGGCCTTCACGGCGCTGGCGTCCGCGCTCTCCATGGCGGCGGTCATCACCCCGCTGCTGCGGCGGCTGCGGCGGCTGCACGGCGCGGCGGGCGGGCTGGGCAGCCCGGGCTATGCGTCCCCGGCCGACACGATCGCGGACGAGCTGGGCGACCTGTCCCGCGGGCTGGATGCCACGCATGCGCGCGTGCTGTCGGACGCGGCGCGCATCGAGGCACAAAAGCACGCGCTGGAGCGCTTCCTGTCCAACGTGGCGCATGACCTGAAGACGCCCATCGCGTCCCTGCAGCTCGCGCTGGAGCTGGCCACGACGGCGCCCTCGCAGGCCCTGCCGGAGCTGCTGGTGCGAGGCATCGAGGACACCGTGTACCTCACGGCGCTGGTGGACAACCTGCGCCTGGCCTGCCAGCTCGGTGAGGACGTGGATCCGCTGGAGGGGGAGCCTCGCGCGGAGCTGGGGATGATCGTGGAGCGCGTGGTGCGGAGGCTGGGGCTGCTGGCCCGCCGCAAGGCGCTGTCCGTGGAGTCCTCGCACCCCGATGCGGAGCTCTGGGTTCGCTGTCACCCGACGATGCTGGAACAGGCGGTGGGCAACCTGGTCCACAACGCCATCACCCATGGCGACCCGGGCGGACACGTGGTGGCGCTGCTGGAGCCGGTGGGGACGGAGCGGTTCCGCCTCACGGTGCTCGATGACGGACCGGGGCTTCCCCCCGAGGGCCTGGGCCGCCTGGGCGAGCGGCTGTTCCGCGCTCCCGAGGCCCGACACCGGGACCCTCGCGGCAGCGGCCTGGGCGTGGCCATCGTTCGCGAGCTGTGCCGGCGGGCCGGGCTGACCCTGACGTTCTCGGCGAACGCGCCTCGGGGGCTCCAGGTCATCATCGAGGGCCCCCGGGCGGCGCCGCCCGCGGAAGCGATGGCTGCGCGCGCCGCGGGGTGCCCACCGCCTCTCCCTAGAACGACTGGATGACCACCTGCCCGCACGCGGTGACATCGGCCACGGTGAAGGCCACGTGCGAGTGGCCGATGACCACTTTGACCTTGGCCTTGCTGACGTGGTGGACCTGGGTGGGGACCTCCAGCGCGGTCGTGTCGAACATCACGGGAAGCTGGACCACTTCATTCCCATACAGGTCGAAGAAGCCCGCGCTGCCCGTGTAGGTCCCGACCCGGATGTCACTCGCCTTGGCGGAGACATGGGATGCGGTAGACGCCCGCGGGAACAGCGGAGTCCGGCACGTTCACATACACGAAGCCGACGTCGACGCCCTGGGCATACCGGGTGGCGGGGACCTCTTCGAGTCCCACTGCGGGCGCGGCCGCGAGGGCGGATGAGCCCGCGGTCGCCGTGGCGATCTCCTCCGTGGAGATGGGCAGCTTCGCGACCTGGGCCGCCTGCGCGAGGTCCACCGGCAGGTCGGTGCAGGTGTCTGTCATCACCGCGCGAGCGGAGGCCGGGCTTCCCCGGGGCTCTCCGGCCCAGGCGAGGCCAGCGAAGAGGATCAGCGACGACACGAGGACAGGACGGTGGATGGCTTTGAGGGTCATGGGCAACTCGGACGTGAGGGCTGTATTCAACGACAAGTCCAGACACATCACCCTGAAGACAGGCCTCCGGCACAGGTGGCCCGATGCCACCCCTCCCAGACGCGACCAGACGGTTTTCCGGCGAGGCGGCGTTTTTGAATCGGTCCGGTGCTGATACGCCTCATGGAGGAGGAAGCACCGCGATGAACGAGCACGACATCCACGAAGCAGGGCCTGCCCTTCGCGCGAAGCTCGAGGAGATCGGAGCGAAGGGCTGGACGGAGTTGGTCGGGATGAAGGTGGCGTGGGGCCGCGGCACGGAGTGGCTGGCCATGGGGGAGACGTTCGTGCCGGCACCGGGAACCATCGAGGGGCTGAATGCGTTCCTGAGAGAGTCGTGGGCGGAGCTGGATTCAGACACCGGCCTCGAGGAACTGATGGAGCTGGTGAACCGGACGACCCAAGCGCGGGTCATTCGCACGAGGAGGGACCTGCGCCACCTCACGGAGGATCAGCCGGGACCGGAAGTGGTCCGCAGCGGCACCATCGGGGAGCGGGGGCTGGCGCGCTGGGAGGCGCCGCGGTGGGATGCGCGGGGGCTGGTGTTCTACGCCAACCTGCGACGGCAAGACGGCGCGGATTTCGTCTGCCTGAGGGTGAACCTGATCACGAGGACGATCTCGGTCGAGGTCGTCGATGGGGGATGGTTCGAGATCGCGGCGTTCCTGGGGTGAAGCACGGGCCGGGAGCGATTGCGCTCGAAGGTCATCCCGCGGTCCTCAGAACACGCCGTTCAGCTGCAAGCCGCCTCCGTCCGGGCCCACGGTGGGGGACAGGCTCGCCTGGATGAAGCCCGGGAGCCTTCGCGTCCGAGGCGTGCGGGCGGGGTCCTCCGACAGTCCCAGCTCCCCCTGGAGCCGCAGGTTGTAGCCATCCGCCAGCTCGCGCGCCTGGTAGGGCTCGATGGGATGCGGGTTGAGCAACACGCCATAGGCGATGACGCCCACGCCCACCAACCCGACGCCCATGCCGACCAGGCTCAGCGTGAGCCGCTGGTCGCCGCGATCCAGGTTGCCCCGGACGCAGGCGCTGAAGCCGGGCCGGGCGATGTCGCAGTCCTCGTCCTTGGGCCCCAGCACCCCGAGGATCAAGCCCATTCCCGCCACCATCGTCACTCCGCCCGCGACCCCGATGACGGTCTTCTTGCGCATGTTGGACTGGTACGCCTCCACCAGGTCCGCCCTGCCCAGCTTCTCGTAGAACCCCACGCCCTCCAGCGGCCTCCTGTGCTTCCCCTCGTAGGGGATGCTCCAACGGCCGAGTGTCTTCGGAGGACTCATCGACAGGCCGCCATTGCCTGCCATCCAGGGGCCCACCGCCGTCGCGACGTAGTCGTCGAAGCCGATGTGCCGCAGTTCGTATTGTTCCTTCGCCTCCACGAACGAGAGCACCGGGCGCTCCGGAGCCGGCGGCGTCACGGCCTCCGTGGGCGGCGTGTCGGCGCGTGGGGCCTCCGCGGCCGTGTCCGCCGGCCGGGGCTCCTCGACGGCGGGGATATCGCTGGCGGCGCCGGAGAGGGGCTCCTCGGCGACAGGAGTCGCGAGCGAAACCGTGGGCATCAGGGCGACAGACAGCAACAGTGTGCGAATCATTGGCGCCGCGTCATATCGAGTGCCCTGCTCCCTGACAAACGCCCCCCTGCCCCCTTTCGCCGCTCGACCCGGGCACCTGCTGACGCAAACCGCCCTCCCCTGTCAATCCCCCGCAAGAGTGCGGGACGGGGTTTCAGTCCGTGCCTATGGATGAGAGGTCGCCACGTGCAAGACTGTGGCGCGGCCAACCACGGGAGGGCGGATGTCCGGTTCAATGAATCTCACGACCCATGAGCTCATGCTCAGGGACAGGGTCATCTCGGCGCTCAACAGCTCCCTGTCCTTCCCCCAGGTCCTCGAAGCCACGCGAGCGCCCCTCCTCGAACTGGCGCCGTCCGACTCCGTGGCCTTGTGCCTCATGCGGACCACGCCTGTCCTCGACTTCAAATGGCTGGTCCCGGGCCACCCCATCCCCCTGCTCGAACACTATGCCAGCGTGTCCGACCATGACTTCGTCCGGGCCCCCATCTTCGCCCGGCCCAACGAGGTCATCCTCGATGAGGAGATGCTCCCCCGCCGGGAGTATGAACACAGCCTGCTCTACCAACGCAGCCGGGAGCTGGGGCTGGGCCTGGAGCACGTCATGGCCGTCCTCCTCCCCATCCGCCCCGACTTCCTCGGCGCCCTCGCGCTCTACCGGACGCAGCGACGCTCCTACTCCCCCCAGTGCGCCGCCGTCCTCTCCAGCCTCACTCCGCACCTGGTGAACGCGGTGCGCAACTGCAGTGACGTCCAGGCCCTGAACACCGGCGCCCTCCTCCTCGAAGAGCTCCACGACCGCACCGACACCGCGTATCTCATCGTGGAGCCCTCCTCTCGCAAGGTGAGGCGCTCCAAGCACGCTGACGTCCTCCTGGAGCGGTGGTTCGCGCCCTCTGATTTCCATTCCTCTGGACTCCCCCTCCCTCTCAAGGAGCGGTTGGATGCCCTGATGGGCATGGACGCGGATTCGCGGCTCGAGAAGAACGTCTGGGTCTCCCTCCAGGCGGACGGCTACCGCACGGTCCGGTTCATCGAGCTGCCTGCCAGCGACGGCCCGCGGAAATGGGCCCTCCTGATGAACGAGATCCCCATGTCCATCCCGCTCCCCGTGGACATGAGGAGCAAGCTCACCCTTCGCGAGGCCGAGACCGCGAAGTACCTGCTCCGCAACTGGACCCACGAGCAGATCGCCGGTGAGCTCGGCATCAAGGTCCATACCGTGGATACCCACGTGCGAAACATCCGCGACAAGCTGGGCATCGACAACCGCGCGGAGCTCCTCTACCAGGCCGCCCGCCTCAACAAGCCCGTCTGAGGGAACAGGTCGCGCCGTTCTCCAGCGCGAGGAAGCGCGCGACGGAGTCCGCCGGAACCTCATCGAGCGTGATGATGAGCGGCAGCGTGAACCACTGGAAGTACGTGTCGAAGAGCGGCTCCGCGATGAAGCGCGCCCCCAGCGACCTGGCGAAGAGCGAGGGCGCCCTGGGCAGCCGCAGCCCGTCCAACGTCCCCTGCTCCGCCTTGGCCCGCTCCTCCGGCGTGTAGAAGGGACTGCGGGGCTGCGCCGGGGCCTGCCACGGGTCGGGCACCTCCACCCGCCAGCGCGGACTCAGCCATCCCCGGGAGGCCGCCACCTGCCACGACAGCAGCGCGTCCTCGCGCGAGTCCGTGTCCAGGTTCGCGGACGCGATCCAATGCGTCACCCCGCGCCGCCGGCTCTCCACGTACATGCCCGCCTGCAGCCACGTGACGGCCTCGGAGCGCCGCCACGGCTCCAGCACGCAGAAGCGCGAGGGCTCCGCGATCACCATCTCCGGCCGGATCACCCCGGAGAGGTCCACCCGCTGCTCCATGTCGATGCCCACCGTCCCGCCCACGCTGGCCGCCATCTCCGGGTTGGGCAGCAACAGCCGCACCGTCGCCACGGGCTCGGTGCCGGCATAGACGACCACGTGCACCGTGGTGTCGAGCGTGTCGAGGCACGTCACCTCGCGCCGTGACGCCGACGGCTGCCCGGACAACAATCCCAGCTCTCCGCCGAAGACAGCCCAGCGGATGCGAGCCGCGTCATCGATCTCCCGCTGCGTGGTGGCAACACGCCAATGCATGCATGTCATGGGTCATCTCCCGGTAGCGAAGCGAGGCCGGCGTCGCGCCGCCCGCACACGTTCATTCGCCGCGGAGGACCCGAGTTCGAGCACGGCCTGCGTTTCCCGGCCCTCCGGTCCCCGGCGCACTCCAGGGACCGAGCACGGACAGTGTCTGGAGTGGAGCCATGGCGCTGTGATGGCCCCCACGTATCCTGGAATGATGAACGCGCTCGCCCTGCTCACCCTGATCGTCCCGGCCACGCCGGAGGATGGCTCCCCGCAGCCCTGGTTCACGGTGGGACCGCTGCTGAGTGTGAGCCGCCGCCAGGAGGACACCGCCTGGGGCGTGGGACTGGAGTCCACGCTCAACGTGGCGATGCACAACAACAGCTCGCAGTCCTTCAAGTCAGGCGCGGTTGGCGTCTTCGGACAGGCACAGTGGATGGACGGCGACCACGTGCGGTTGTGTGGCGGAGTCCAGGGCACCTTCCTGTTCCTCGGCCTGGAGGCGGGCGTGGCCCATGAGACAGGGACGGCGGTCCATCAGGCCACGACGTCACTCCACCTGGCGCCCTTCCTCGGCTTCATCTATGGCTCCGTGGGCGTCCGCTTCAGCGTCCCGTTCGAGGACGGGGGGCAGCGGATGGGCCGCATCCCGTATGGCCGGGAGGTCGGCCTCACGTTGACCCTCAAGAAGCCCTTCTCTCCCATGCTCTGACGCCCCAACGGCGTCTCCATGCCAGCAGGACGACCGCCTCTGTTTCAAATACAGGGAGCGGGCGGTTTCATGAAATCAACGTGATCGACCTGGTGGCTGGAGCTTGAGAATCTGCTGTTGCCGCCGCCCATATCCTCATCGAACCCGACGGCGCCCGTGCGTTCGTGTCCTGCACGCCGGCCCATCACAAAGGCCTGACGGAATGGATTGGGCGATACGGAAGTGAGCCCGTCGAGACGGATGGAGGGCCGCTGACGGGGCGCCATGCGCCCCTCCTCCACTCACGCCTGCGGTGCTTCCGCCGGCTTCCCCTGGGGGTCCGCGGACGCAACCAGCCAGATGGCGAAGCCTCCCAGCGCCAGAGCGCAGCCCACCCATCCCGTGGACGGCCAGCCCAGTCCGGCCGCCACGGCCATGCCTCCGAGCCACGGCCCCACCGCGTTGGCGACGTTGAAGGCGCTGTGGTTCAGCGCGGCGGCCAGCGTCTGCGCTTCACCCGCCACGTCCATCAGCCGCGTCTGCAACACCGAGCTGAGTCCGCCTCCGCAGCCCACCAGGAAGACCACGGGCGTGATGGACCACAGGTGCGCGGTCGCCATCGGGTACAGCGCGAGCGAGGCCGCGCTCCACAGCAGCAGGCCGCCCGCCGCGCGCATCTGGAAGCGATCCGCGGCCCAGCCCCCGAACAGGTTGCCCACGGTCAGCCCCACGCCAAAGACACCCAGCACCGCGGGGATGACTTCCGCGCTGACGCCCGTCACGGCGAGCAGCGTGGAGGCCAGATAGGCATAGACCGCGAACATGCCTCCGAATCCAACCGCCCCGATGCCCAGCGTGAGCCACACCTGACGACGCTTGAGGGCGCCCAGCTCGCGCAGGGGGCTGGCTTCCGGATGGGGCGGATCCTTCGGAGCCAGGGCGAAGACCAGGACCATGGTCAGCACCGCCAGCACCGCGACGGTGGCGAAGGTCCAACGCCAGCCGAGCAACAAACTGAGCGTGTTGGCGAACGGAACTCCCATCACCGTGGCGATGGTCAAACCCAGCAACACGCGCGAGACGGCCTGGCTGCGACGCGCTCGCGGCACCACGGAGGCCGCGACCAGCGCCGCGACCCCGAAGTAGGCGCCGTGCGGCACCCCGCTCAGGAAGCGGAAGGCGAGCATCCAGCCATAGGTCGGCGCCAGCGCGCTGAGCCCGTTGGCGACGGCGAACAGGGCCATCAAGGCAATCAGCAGGATGCGCCGGGACATCCGCGCGCCCAGCACCGCCAGCACCGGCGCTCCGATGACGACGCCCAGGGCATAGGCGCTGATGACATGTCCGGCGGTCGGCTCGTCGATGTGCAGCCCCGCCGCGAAGGCGGGCAGGATGCCCATGGACGCGAACTCGGTCGTCCCGATGGCGAAGCCGCCCATCGCCAGCGCGAACAGGGTGAGGCCCGCATGCGGAGCACGCGTCGTCCCAGGAAGTGCAGCGTCATCAATGCGAATGTCGTGTCCGGCCACGCGGTCTCTTTCGACGGGCTGCTGTTGCCCAGCGACCGACCCTATCCCGTTCGTCCCCTGGGCCCAGGAGCAAAGCGGCGGCCGGGCGGCCTTGCGCCGAAGCGCACAGCCTCCCCGGCGTCTTTCCAGTCAGGTCGTTGAGAACGGCACTCGCGGTCCCCGGCGGGAGATCAGCGACCAGCCCCACACTGACGTCGCAGCAATAGAAGTGGGTGATGCCCACCGCGATGAACCACGCGTTGAGCCGTGGGTAGGCGTCCCGGATCAAGGTCCCCCAGCCCTTCCACATGGAGACCGTCAACGCCAACACGTAAAGGACCGACGCTGGCGTGGCCACCTGGATTGCCAGCCAGGTCGCCGCCCACCCGTAAGCATGCGTGGAGGAAGGGGGCCGAGAGGTTCAGCGCGCACCGTGATGGGAACCCTGCCATGGGAGGTTCTGCGCCGTCTCAATGGGTCGGTCACCTCCGCGTCGGCTTGACTTCGCAGCAGGCGTGCATTTCGGTGCGCGCCATGATCCCTTCATCCCCAACGCCCGGCTGGCCCGCCTGGGCCGAGAGCCTCCCACCCGAGGAAGGCGAGCAGGTGCTTGCGACCGGGGGCCCGTGGTTCATGGCGTATTTCGCCACGGTCATGTTGTCCTTGGTGCTGCTGCCGACCGTGGTGGTTCCACTGTTGGCGGTCTGGTTCATCTGGGGACGGTCCGGAAAGTTCCTGCTCACGAGCCACCGCCTCATCTGGAAGCCGAATCTGGGCAAGACGGTCATCGTTCCCCGCGAGGCGCTGCGGACGTTGGAGATCAGCATCGGGACGCGATTCAGGAGCGTGCGTCTGCGGGGCGCGCAGAAGATTTCGATGCCACTGCTGTGGAAGTACAAGCAGCTCTGGGGTGGACTGGTCCTGCTCCAGCACTGGACACCGCCTGCCGCGACGACTTCAACCGCGGCCTTCCAGGTAGGCTCGGCGTGGCTCGTGTCCGGCCTCCATGTGCAGCCCGGCGCGGTGGTGATTCAGCCGAACGCCGTTCGTTTCTTCCCGGCAGAGTCCTCCGCGAACGTTGCGTCGGAGACGGGCGCCGCGCTGGCCGGGCTGGCGTTGGGCGTCATGCACCGGACCCACCGGGCCCACTTTCCGGTGGAAGCCGCGCTGATGCTCGTTGCCAGGGCGAAGGCTGTCGAGCCCGAGCTCGACACGTTGAGCCACATCCTGCGGGGCGAGACCTGGCAGGGGCCACCCACCGCACAAAAGCCCGCGGGAGCCGGACGCACGCGGATGACCTACCAGCAGGGCAGTCGCAAGTTGACGTTCATGATGCCTGCGACATGAAACACATGCCTCAGGACCCCCGGCCACGGGTGTCGTCCGGGCGAAGGCGGCTCAAGAACAAGACCGTGCGACCGTCTTCGAGCACCCGCCAGGAGACCGTGCGATAGGCCCCGCACGTCCCATCATTCGATGCGAAGGTTCGGGCCGTCTCTCCTGTCCCCAGCGTGCGGACGCGTCCGCCCAGGGCATAGGGCGTGGTGAGGCCCACCGTTCGCTGCCTCACTGCCCCCTCAGGCGAGCCCCCCGTGAACGCTTACAATCCCTCAAGCCCCCGCCGAGCTACACGTTCATCGCTGGGACCAATTCTGGGCGTTTGAACCGTTGCACGACCAGATCTGGATCCGGGTGCCCTGGGTCGTGTCGGCATTGAAGACGTCCAGGCAGAGGTTGGCCCCCAGAGCGCTCTGCAGCGTGGCGCCGACCTTCGTCCATCGCTGGGCGGGCGTACCATTGCATTCCCAGACCTGGACACGGGTGCCTGGAGTCGGATCGCCGCCGGAGACGTCCATGCAGAGATTGGGCGCCAGGCTGCTTCGCAGTTCCCCTTGAGCGGTCAGGGTCCACTGCTGCGCGGCGGTGCCGTTGCACTCCCAGAGCTGGAGGGGCGTTCCTTGAGCGGCGCTGCCTCCAGTCACATCCGCGCAGCGATTCGAGGCCAGGCCGCTGACCAGGGCGGGGGCGGAGGAGGGCGTGTACAGCGCGGCCAGCGCGGTGAGGTCGCTGGAGGTGAACTCGCCCGACTCGACCGAGCGGAAGCAGGAGTTCATCAGCGAGCCACCGACGTTCGCCGTGGTCGGCGTACCCGGAATGTGGATCGCGCCGACGCCGGCCTGTCCCTCGTCGCCGCCGGAGCCACAGCTGATGGCGCGGTTGTAATAGTCCGAGTGGCGGAATCCGACGGTATGGCCAATCTCATGCGTGATGACATGCTCGATGACGTCAACGCCGTACTGGCTGAGCTGGCCACCGATGTTGATCTGCCCATACGGATTGCCGTTCGCCGGGAACCCGGCCGAGCCACCGTTCAGGTTCGGGTCGATGACCGCATTGATGGTGAAGCTGCAGCCGGTGCTCGGCGCGCGCGCCATCGCGAAGGTGAGCGGCAGCTCGTCGAAGTTCTGGATGGCCAGGTCCAGCGCCGTGCTGAACACGCCGGTGAACGCCGGGCCGTTGATGCAGATCTTCGTCAAGGAGGGGCTGACGAGGTTGGTCGTGCGGTACTGCTCCTCGGTGGTCGCACCGTCCGCGAGCATCTCGCGCGAGGCGGCCAGGGACACCTCGGCGTCCCGCCCGACGTAGACCTTCCCGTCCACGACCATGATGTCGTCGGACGGGAACCCGGCATTGACCAGATTGCCAACGATCTCCTGCGTGTCATCGGGGGGCTCGCCACATCCGAAACCCAGTGCAATGCATCCGGCCGCAAGTACAACGCTCCTTGAAAACATGGATGCTCCCTGTGATGGACCTGCATTCGTGGACGAATGGCAGACCACTACCAGTAAATACCGTCAAACAAGAAAGACTGGATCATGCAAGCACTTGGACCCAATCAGGCAGTGTTCGCGAGCTGACTTTCATTGGGCGCCAGCGGAAGTGAGGCCCTCCAGGCTCAACGGCGGCCTTGACTGAACGCACATTCAGTCGCAGCGTGGGCGGGTGAAGCCACGTCCCGTCGACAATCCGCCCAACCCCTGGGCGAGCACCGCGGTGGAGTACCTGGACGAAATCCCCCCTGCGCGGCTGGAGGTCTACGAGGACCACAGCCGCTCGGTGGTGTCGAAGAACGACAGCCCCGACGTGTGCTTCTCCTGGAGCGTCAACCCGTACCGGGGCTGCCTCCACGCGTGCGCCTACTGCTACGCGCGGCCCACGCACCAGTACCTGGACTTCGGCGCCGGCACCGACTTCGAGACGCGCCTCGTCGTCAAACCCCAGGCCCCGGAGCTGCTGCGCGAAGCCTTCGAGCGCCCGTCCTGGAAGGGCGAAACCGTCGTCTTCAGCGGCATCACCGACTGCTACCAGCCCCTGGAGGCCTCGCTGCGTCTCACCCGCCGGTGCCTGGAGGTCTGCGCCGAGTACCGCAACCCCGTGGGCATCATCACCAAGGGCGTGCTGATTGAACGCGACCTGGACGTGCTCCAGCGACTGGCCGGTGAGACCAAGCTCACCGTGAGCATCAGCCTGCCCTTCCACAACGAGGAGCTGGCGCGCGCCATGGAGCCCCTCGTCGCCACCCCGAAGCGGCGGCTGGGCACCGTCCGCAAGCTCGCGGAGGCCGGCATCGACGTGGCCGTGTCCGTGTCCCCCATCATCCCCGGACTCAACGACGAGGACATCGCGCGGGTGCTCGCCTCCGCGCGCGAGGCCGGCGCCACGCGGGCGCACTACACGCTGCTGCGGCTGCCCGGCCCCGTGCAGGCCGTGTTCGAGGAGCGCCTGCGCGCGAAGCTGCCCCTGCGCGCGGACCGGGTGCTGCACCGCATCCGCGAGACGCGCGGCGGGGAGCTCACCGACAGCCGCTTCAAGCACCGCATGCGCGGCGAGGGCCTGTACGCGCAGACCATCCACCAGCTCTTCGCGACGTCGGCGCGCAAGGTGGGCATGAGGGCCTCCTCCGTCACGGAAAACGCGCCGGACACCTTCCGGCGTCCGACGCGTCCGTCCACCTCCCCGCAGCTGTCGCTCTTCTAGGCGCGGGCTATTTGCGGATGAGTTGCAGGATGGACAGCAGGATGACGGCGCCCACGGTGGCCACCAGCAGCGAGTACAGGTTGAAGCCCGTCACGCCGCTGCCTCCGAAGAAGCTGAACACCCAGCCGCCCAGCATCGCACCCACGATGCCGGCGACGATGTTGGCGAACATCCCCATCCGGGCATTGGTGCCCTTGATGATGCTGGCCAGCCAACCCGCGATACCACCCAACACCAGCCACGAGCAGATTCCCATGCCGTCCTCCCGGTAACAGGGCCGAAGCCCTTACCAGACCTCACAACGGTTCGCAGCGGGGGCGACCATCTTCGTCCCCGCCTGACAGGAGAACGCCTGCTGGAACTGCGGCAGGTTCGTCACCGGTCCGTTGACGCGCAGGAACGCGGGCGAGTGTGAGTCCGTCATCGCCCGCTGCCTCGCAGCCTCATTACGAATCTTCGAGCACCACGATTGCGCGTGCGCGAGGAAGAACTGCTGCCCGGGCGTGAAGCGGTACGACGCCGCCTTCGCCGCCTGGTCCGGGTGCTTCGCCAGGTAGGCCTCCATCGCCGCGTACGCCAGCTTGAGGCCGCCCAGGTCCGCCACGTTCTCCCCCAGGGTGAGTTTTCCGTTCACCTTCACCTCGTCCACCGCCGTGTAGCCGTCGTACTGATTGCGCACGCACGCCACGCGCTCGCGGAAGGCCTTGTCGGACGCCGGGGTCCACCACGTGCGCAGGTTGCCGTCCGCGTCGAACTGGCGGCCCTCGTCGTCGAAGCCGTGGGTGATTTCGTGGCCCACCACCATGCCCATGGCCCCGAAGTTCACCGGCGCGACCGCGTCCCGGTTGAAGAACGGCGGCTGGAGGATGCCCGCGGGGAACACAATCTCGTTGGTGGCCGCGTTGTAGTAGGCGTTCACCGTGGGCGGCGACATGAACCACTCGGTGGGGTCCACCGGCTGGCCCACCTTGCGCAACTGCCGCGCCTGCTCGAACGCGCTCGCCGCCAGGGTGCTGTCCAGGAACGCGTCGCGCTTGATCTCCAGGCCGTCATAGCGGCGCCACTGGTCCGGGTAGCCGATCTTGTTGGTGATCTTCCGCACCTTGGCCAGGGCCTGCGCCTTGGTCTCCGCGTCCATCCACTTCAGCGTGTCCAGGTTGCGCTCGAAGGACTGCTCGATCTGCTGGACCATGTCCAGGGTGGTGGCCTTGCCCTCCGCGCCGAAGGTGCTCGCGATGAAGGGCCGGGCCAGCGCGTGCGGCAGCGCTTCGTCGGTGGCCTCCACGCACTTCTTCCAGCGCGCCAGGTCCGCCTTCGCGCCGGTGAGCACCGTGGACTCGAAGCGGAAGAACTCGTCGCGCACCGCCTTGGGCAGCGCCAGCTCCACGCTCCTCACCAGGTGGTAGGACAGGTACGGGCCCATGTCGGAAGGCCGCTGCTGGCGCACCAGCGCGGACACCTCCGAGAAGTACTTCGGCTGCGTCACGTTGAGCGCTTCGCCCGCGGGCAGCCCCACCTGCGCGAAGTACGTGTCCCACTGGAACGCGGGCGCCAGCTGCTTCAGGCCCTGGCGCTCCAGCCGGTGGTACACCTTCTCCGGCTCCCGGCGCTCCTCCTTGGGCAGCGACGCCGTGGCGAGCCGCGTCTCGATGGCGAGGATGCCCGTGGCCTTGCGGCTGGCCACGAAGGGCGCGTCCCCCAACAGCTCGAAGACCTTCTGCACGTGCGCCTGATAGGCGGCGCGGGCCTCGCGCATCTTCACGTCGGGCTTCAGGTAGTAGTCCCGGTCCGGCAGGCCCAGGCCGCCCGAGTCCACCACCGCGATGACCTGCGTGGAGTCCTTCTGGTCCTGATCCGACCCCACCCGGAACAGCGCGTTCACGTCGCGCGCGTGCAGCCACGCCACCGCCGACGCCACGTCCCGCGGGCTCTTCAGCGTGGAGAGCCTCGTCAGGTGCGTGCGCAGGGCGGGCAGCGACTTCTCCAGCTGCGCCTCGTCCATGCAGGCGCCGTAGTACGCGCCCAGCAGCTTGTCGTCCGGCGAAGCGTCGCCCTTGCCCTCCGCGGCGCGGGTGAGGATGTCGCGCAGCACCGTCTGGTTGCGCTCGGCCACGGTCTCGAAGCCCCGGCTCCAGCGCGCGCGCTCGGCGGGGATCTCCGTGGTCTTCAGCCAGCCGCCACAGGCGTAGGCGTAGAAGTCGTCACAGGGGTTCGCCGACGGATCCATCACCGCGGCGTCCAGGCCGGGCGGCATCTGACGCTCGGCGGGGGGAATGGAGGCGGCGGGGGCCGCGCTCGGGGAA
>NZ_RAWI01000829.1 GCF_003612125.1 Corallococcus praedator | reverse complement strand
GCCCACGACCCCAGCCCGTGCAGCAGCAGGCCCGGCACCACCGCCACCACCACCGGCAACGGCTTGAACGGAGGCAGCGGCGCCTCCTCCCGCACCAGCCGGACGCGCGGCTCGGACACCCGGCCCCCACCACGCGACGGCACGTCTTCTTCCAGGGAGGCGGAACCAGACCGCTGGAGCTCACCGGCCTCCGCGTAGACCGGCACGCCGCCGTCGCGCTCGGGCGCCACCACCGGGCCGGACTCCGCCGCGGACGCCGTGGGCACGGGCCGGGGCCCATCCTCCTTCAACACCCGGGCCATCACCTCCGGCGGCACCACCGACGCCCGGGAGCCCTTGCGCACCGGCACGTCCCGGGGCACGTCGCTGCCGCCCAGCTCCGGGCTGCTCGCCAGCAGCTGGAACGCGGACAGCCACCCGCCCTCGTCCTGCGCCCGCGCACGCCCCGGGGCGAGCATCAGCCCGAGCACCACCGCGAAGGTGGCCACTCCATTCCACACCGGGCGCGCTTGCCCCATGGCCGTTGTCTCGCTTCCCTGGAGGCGGCCTTCCCGCCACCCCCATCCGGACCCGAGGTCCTGGATGGCGCAGGTGATAACCCCGCGCCCCGGAAGCGCTGAATGAAGCGCCGTGAAGAAGTGTGAACCGCGACAGC
>NZ_RAWI01000828.1 GCF_003612125.1 Corallococcus praedator | reverse complement strand
CGACCGGGGGGCACCCCAGGTGTGGGGCGGATCAGCCTTCGTCGCGGGCGAGGCGGTGCGCGTCCGCTTCGAGGCGCTCGGTGGCTTCGGGATCCGCGCTGTCGTAGTAGCCGCGGATCTCCCCGGCGCCATCCACCAGGACGAAGTGGGTGCCGTGGAAGATGGAGAGCAGGTCGTCCTCGGCGGCGCCGGGTTCGCGGCCCATGCTGATCTTGAAACCCTGGACGATGGTGTTCTTCAACTGGCCGTAGTCGCCGGTGAGGAAGTTCCAGCGGGTGAAGTCGGCGCGGTACTTCTGGCCGTACTCGGAGAGTTTCTCCGGGGTGTCGTAGGCGGGGTCCACGGAGAAGGACACCAGCTGGAGCCGGGGCCCGAGCTTCGCGGTGTGCTCCTGCAGGCGCGCCATCTTCTGGGTGAAGACGGGGCACACGGTGGGGCAGCGGGTGAAGATGAAGTTGGCGACGAAGGGGCGGCCGTGGAGCTGCTTCAGGCCAAAGGGCTGCCCGTCCTGCCGGGTGAAGGTGAAGTCTGGCAGGGCGCCCAGCTTCGGCGGTGGGGCGGAGCGGCCCCCGGCCAGTTCCCGGGCCGTCACCGCGGCGAGTCCAAGTGACGCCACGACGACGCCCGCCCAGAGGATGGAGCGCCGGAAGTTCCGGGGACGGGGGACGGGG
>NZ_RAWI01000827.1 GCF_003612125.1 Corallococcus praedator | reverse complement strand
ATGGCACGTTGGTTATCATTCTTTGCTGAATACAACTTCACGGTTGAGTATAAACCGGGAAAGTTGAACGTGATAGCGCATCCGCTATCACGACGCCCCGATTACGAGACGAAACAGTCCGTAATCGATTCAACCAGTGCAAACGCAATACGTTGCACTGCTCTGTCGTCGTCACTCGTACGACAGGTACGTCAAGCGTACGAAACAGACGAGGAAACTCGTCTGCTGATTGATTACCTCAGTAATCAATCTGATCGGAAGCGCGAGGAACTTCCAGAGTTCCTTCGCGCTTGCGTGCATCGTTATCGATTGCACGATGGTCTGTTGCTTTATAGCACAGACCAAGATGATGTTAGTCGCATCGTCGTTCCAAACGACGATGATCTCAAACATCAAATTTTGTTTTAGTTCCATGTTGCACCGATTTCGGGGCATCAAGGTCGAGAGAAGACGTATGCTTCTCTCGCACGCGAGTTCTACTGGTGTAACCAGTATAAATGGGTACGCAAGGTCTGTCGCCCGATCATAGTCAGAAGACTGGAATAGTGGTCTTGGTTGACCGTTTCAGCAAGATGGTTCATCTTGCTGCAGTGTCAGCGAATGTCACTGCCGCGCAAACAGCGCGGATATTCGTTGACACGGTATTCCGTTTACACGGAATGCCGGAAACATAATCTC
>NZ_RAWI01000826.1 GCF_003612125.1 Corallococcus praedator | reverse complement strand
GGACGGGGGCAGATCCAGGAGGGCTTCGACCTCGGCCTGGATGGCCTGCTGGAAGCGGGCGCGGCTGAAGCGCTCGGCCTGGGCGCGGGCGTCCTCGGGGCGGAAGGAGGCCTCCCAGGCGTCGAACTGGCGCACGGCGGTGGCGAGGGACGCGGGGGTCTGTTCCGGGAAGAAGAGGCCCGTCTTGGGAGTGACGGTCTCCAGGGCGCCGCCCTTGCCGAAGGCGATGACGGGGCGGCCGGTGGCCTGGGCTTCCAGGGGGGTGATGCCGAAGTCCTCCTCGGGGGTGAAGAGGAGCGCGCGGGCGTCGCGGTAGAGGGCGGGGAGCGCGGCGTCGGGGACGTTGCCGAGGAAGCGGATGTGGGGCGGCAGCGGGCCCGACGTGAGGCGCGAGGCCTCCTGGCCGGTGCCTACGATCCACAGGGGGGTGGACAGGGTGCGGAAGGCCTCCAGCGCGACGTCCAGGCGCTTGTAGGGGGCGAAGGCGCCGAGCCACAGGAAGTAGCCGCCCTGCCCTCCTCCGGCGAGGGGCATCTGGGTGAAGCGGTCGAGTTCGACGGGGGGCGGGACGACGGAGGCCTCGCGGCCCCAGAAGCGGCGGATCTTCCCGGCGATGTGCTGGCTGTTGGCGACGAGGCGGTCCACGCCGTCGGTGGAGGCGCGGTCCCAGGCCTGGAGGTAGGGGCGCAC
>NZ_RAWI01000825.1 GCF_003612125.1 Corallococcus praedator | reverse complement strand
GCGCTGGCGGCTGCTGGGGCTGGGGGCGCTGGCGCTGGCGCTGTACTTCCTGCTGCCCTTCGACATCCGGGGGTACGTCTACTACCTCAACACGCGCTACGCGCACCTGGCCGCGGCGCTGCTGGTGGCGAGCATGCCGGCCACGCGCGTCGGGTGGCGGCGGCCCCTGTGCCTCGCGGCGGCGGCGTGCGCGCTGCTCGTGGCCTTCATGATGGGGCGCGGCTTCCGCGACTTCGCCGAGGAGGCCCGCGAGTGGGACGTGCTCGCGGACGTCACCGGCAACCGGCCGAAGGTGATGGGGCTGGTGTTCGATGCGGGCTCGAATGTGGTGCGCTTCCCCGTGTTCCTGCATGGCGCGGCGGTGCTGGCGCGCGAGCGCGGAGGGGTGCCCAACTTCACCTTCGCCACCACGCCGCACTCGCCGCTGCGCTACCGGGACGCGGTGCCGCCCACCTTCCCCTCCGAGTGGCGTCCGCAGCAGATGGACTACGCGACGCAGGGGAGCTGGTACGACCACTACCTCGTGCGCGGGGCGCACCCGTCGCGCGTCTTCGGGGGGCGGCTCCAGTCAGAACTGGTCATCGTGGGACAGGCTGGACGGAGCTGGCTGGTGCGGCGGCGCTAGCGCGTGCGGTAAGAACGCGCCATGAGCCCTGCCTATTATACACATCTCCGAGCCCACGAGACCGGA
>NZ_RAWI01000824.1 GCF_003612125.1 Corallococcus praedator | reverse complement strand
CCCCCAAGGCCGGCGCCTCCGTCAGCGACGCGGAAGCGCGCCGTCCCACCACGCAGGTTCCCGCGCCGGTTCCCACCGAGTGGGTCGTGCCCCAGGATGAAGGCGCCCACTCAGCGCGGCGCTACGTGCCCATCGCCATTGGCGCGGCCGTGCTCCTCGCGGCCGTGGGCGTGGTCATCGCCGTGCGCGCTCCGGAGGTCACTCCTCCGGCGGCCGTCGTCGTGGCCACCCCGCCGCCCACGCCGAAGCCCGTCACGCCAGCGCCTCCGCCGGAGGTCGTCGCGGCGCCCGTGGTGGTGACGCCCCCGCCGCCCGCGGTGGAGACGCCTCCGCCGCCCGTGGTGGAGGACGCGCCGGTGAAGCCGAGCGCGCCCGTCGCGAAGAACGTGACGGTGAAGACCGTCCGGGCGGACACCTCCGCGCCGAGCAAGGGCGGGGACTCCGTGTCCGAGAAGGCCCTCAAGGCGCAGATCCTCGCGCTCGCGGATGAGATCCGGGCCAGTCCCCTGTACGCCAACGACAAGCGCCACAAGGGCTTGTCCCAGCAGACCGCGCTCAACACCGTGGACCGTTTCATCACCCTCCTGGAGAACGCGGAGGGCGCGCAGGATCGCGCGCTCATCCTCAAGGACCTCCGCGAGTGGAAGGCGAACTACCTCAGGAAGTAGTCGCCGCCCCTGGCCCCCCGCCCGTGAACGC
>NZ_RAWI01000823.1 GCF_003612125.1 Corallococcus praedator | reverse complement strand
GGTGAAGGCGAGCAGGCGCCACCTGCGCGCGAACAGGAGCCAGCCCAGCGCGGCCAGCACGAAGAGGGCGGACGGGTAGCGCGTCACCACGGCGAGCCCCAGCGCCAGCCCCCCCAGGAGCCCCGCGCGCCGTGTCCCGGAGGCGGTTCCCGTGTCCGACCGGTCCAGGGCCTCCATGGCCACCAGCAGGAAGGACGCGGAGACGGACTCCGACAGCGTACGTCCGGCGAAGAGCAGCACCGGGCCGCTCAGCCCCAGGAGCAGCACGGCGAGCGCGCCTCCCTGGGGGCCGGCTCGGCGCGCGGCGAAGCGGTACGCGGACCAGAGGCTCCACGCGTGCAGGGCGAACTGGGGAAGGGCCACCACGCCCCGGTAGACGCCCGGGTCGGTGATGCCCAGCAGCGCCGCCAGCTTCAGGAAGGCCGCGAGCACCCCGGGGAAGGCCCAGTTGCGCAGGCCGTCGCGCCACTCCCACGACTGCACGCCGTAGCCGTGCACGCGCCACCAGGCGGGCTCCAGTGCCTGGAACACCTCGTCCGGGTGGATGCGGCCCAGTTCGCGCACCGCGATGACGGTGGGGACCAGCGCCACGGCGAGGAGCCCCAGCAGCTCCAGCCTCCCGGAGCGTCCCTCCCGTGAGTGCACCGCGTCAGGAGGAAGAAGGTCCGGGGGCGCCGGAAGCGTGCCGGGGGCGGAGGGC
>NZ_RAWI01000822.1 GCF_003612125.1 Corallococcus praedator | reverse complement strand
GGGCCAGGGGGTGCGCCGGGTGGAGCGGATGATCCACCAGCTCATGGACTTCACCCGCGCCCGGCTGTCCGGGGGCCTGCCGCTGCACGCCTCGTCCGTGCACCTGGGGCAGGTGGCGGAGCAGGTGCTGGCGGACCGGCGTCAGGCCCACCCCGGCCGCGACCTGCGCCTGACGGCCCTGGGCGACCTGAGGGGCACCTGGGACGGGGGGCGGCTCACCCAGCTGGTGGACGCCCTGCTGGGCAACGCCCTGCACCATGGCCCGGCCACGGCGCCGGTGGCGCTCCAGCTCCAGGGGAATGGGGACGGCGTGACGCTCCAGGTGCACGACCAGGGGCGCCGGGTGCCGCCGGAGAACCACGCCACCCTCTTCGAGCCCTTCCGGCGCTGCGCCTCCTCCTCCGGGGGAGTGGATGGGGACGGCCTGGGACTGTCGCTCTACATCGCCCGGCAGATCGCCCTGGCCCACGGCGGTCGCATCTCCGTGGAGTCGGGGGCCACGGACGGCACCCGGTTCATCGTGTGGCTGCCCCGGACGGGCGGTTCGTCCGCGACCGGCTCCTGAGCCCCCAGGCATCCGAGCCCGCGAGCCGCCCGCCAGGACAGGTGGGGGGCGGGGGGCGGATTCGCACGGGTTCCAACGACCCGCCAGAGGGTGCGGACGGGTCCTCTAACATCCGCGATAACGGGGTGGCCCTGTC
>NZ_RAWI01000821.1 GCF_003612125.1 Corallococcus praedator | reverse complement strand
GCTGTGGGAAGAGGACTCCACGGACAAGGACGACCTGCCGGAGATGCGGCGCCTGCTGCGCTCCCTGCGCCGGCTGCCGCGCCCCCAGCTCAAGCTGATGAGCCTGGTGGCGAGCGCCATCCTCCCGACGCGCCGCTAGCCCGCTTTGGGTCAGCGCGCCGCCGGGGCCCGGGACGCGTCCTGGGGCGGCTTCGTCACCTTCCAGACCCAGCCGGAGGGGGTGACGTCGCGGTGCGTGGTGTTCACGTCCACCGCGTACACGTCCAGGGTGTGCTCGCCCTCGGGCAGGTCCTTCAGGCGCCAGGGGGATTCGCAGGGGATGTAGAGGCTGCCGTCGAGCGAGCACCAGAACACGGGCTTCAGCGTCGTGGCGGTGAAGACGAAGCGGGCCTCCCGGGAGGTCGTGGCCCCGGGAGGGCCCTCGTCGATGAAGGTGTCCGGTCCCGGGTTGCCCGCCCGCGCCAGTGACGGCGGGAACAGCAGCGGCATCAGCACCAGCCCCAGCAGCAGGGACGCCAGCACACCATGGGGCAGATACCGCAGGGACGGCGGGGGAATCATGGTGGGGACTCCGAGGCTCGGGCGCGCGACACCGGGGTCCTCCGACGCCCGCGTGCCTGGATCGCGACGCAAGGCGGCGGCCTCGTTGGACGGGGGCGTGTCATGGAGTCCAGGGATCGGGAAAGGGACGACTTCCTGGAG
>NZ_RAWI01000820.1 GCF_003612125.1 Corallococcus praedator | reverse complement strand
GGGCAGTTCACGGCGGGGTGGCCCAGGATGAACTTGAGGAAGAACTGGGCCCAGCTGGTGCAGTCGAAGTCCGCGGCCCAGGCCGGCAGGGCGCGGCCCTTCATCTTGCGGAAGAGGTTGCCCTTGTCGAAGGGCTCCATCACCAGCACGGCGACGCCGTGCTCCTTCGCCGCGGGCAGCAGGCGCGCCTCCGCGTCGCGCATCGCGAGCGAGTAGGGCAGCTGCACGAAGTCCAGGGCGCTGCTCTTGATGTGGCGCTCCAGGTCGTCGAAGGCGTTGCGCGCGTAGTGGGTGACGCCGATGTAGCGGATCCTCTTCGCGGCCTTCAGCTCGCGCAGCACGGGCAGGTGGGTGTCCACGTCGAGCAGGTTGTGCACCTGCATCAGGTCCATGCGGCCGTGGCCCATGCGCTGGAGCGAGGCCTGGATTTGAGCGGCGCCCTCGGCCTTGCCGCGCGTCCAGACCTTGGTGGCCAGAAAGGGCGTCTTCTCCTGGCCGGACTGCTTCAGCAGGTCGCCCACCACGGCCTCGGAGCGGCCGTACATGGGCGACGAGTCGATGAGGCGCGCGCCCGAGGCGAAGAACTTCTGGAGGACCTGGGCCAGGGGGGCGCGTTCGTTCGCGGCGCCGCCGACGTCGAAGGTCTGCCAGGTGCCGAGGCCGATGACGGGCAGGGCCTCGCCCGAGCTGGGGATGGGACGGGTG
>NZ_RAWI01000081.1 GCF_003612125.1 Corallococcus praedator | reverse complement strand
GAATTCATCCCCACCATTCGGAACGTGCCGCGCTGCGCCAGGGAGAGGGACTCCTGCGCATTCGGGAGGGGGAGGCGCGGGCCCCCGTTGCAGGAAGGGAGACGGCCGATGGATGCCATCATGTTGCTGAAGGCGGACCACAAGACGGTGGAGCAGCTGTTCCGCAAGTTCGAGAAGTCGGGCGACCACGCGCTGGCGCACAAGCGCAAGCTGGTGGACGACATCGTGCGCGAGCTGTCGGTGCACGCGGCCATCGAGGAGCAGGTCTTCTACCCGGCGGTGCGGGCGCGTGCGGAGGACCTCTCCGCGGACGTGCTGCGCGCGCTGGAGGAGCACCACGTCGTGAAGTGGCTGCTGTCGGAGCTGGACACGATGGCGCCGGACGCGGAGCGCTTCGACGCGAAGGTGCACGTGCTGATGGAGAACGTGCGCGCCCACGTCACCGAGGAGGAGCAGTACCTGTTCCCGGAGGTGAAGAAGGCCTTCAAGCCGCAGGAGCTGCGGCAGGTGGGTGAGGCGCTGGAGCTGGCGAAGCGGGCGGCGCCCACGCACCCGCACCCGGCCGCGCCGGATACGCCGCCGGGCAACCTGCTGGCGGGCGCGGTGTCGGCGGTGATGGACATGGGCCGGGACGCGCTGCGCACGGCGCGGCGCAAGGCGGAGACGCAGGTGCGCAAGGCCACGCGGCGTCCGGCGCGCAAGCCGGAGCCGGCCATGACGATGGACTCCGCGGGCGAGTCGCTGCCGCACTGAGCGACCGTCTGGCGCAGGACGTCACGGGCCCGGTGAATGTCCGCCGGGCCCGGGCCGTCCTGGAGGCATGAGGGGCTTTCGCGCTAGAGGCGTGGGAGGTCCCCGGCCTTTGGAAGGAGGCGCCATGTCCACGGTACGCAGGATGTTGTCGACGTTGGTGGTGTTGGCGGGCTTCACCGCCGCCGCGCAGTCACAGCCGCCCGGTTCGCCCCAGGCGCGTCCCCCCGTTGATCCGCAGGTGCGCACGCTGCGCGTGGAGGGCACGGGAGAGGTGAAGGCGCAGCCGGACGAGGCCTTCATCGACGTGGCGGTGGAGACGTCCGCGGCGAACGCGAAGGCGGCGGGCGAGGAGAACGCGAAGCGGATGGAGAAGGTGCTGGCGGCGCTGACGTCCGCGGGCCTCGCGAAGCGCGACCTCCAGACGCGCAACTACAACGTCTATCCCGAATACATGCCGCCGCCGCCGCAGGGTGGGGAGCCGAAGCTCAAGGGCTACCGGGTGAGCAACCTGGTGAGCGTCCACGTGACGGACCTGACGAAGGTGGGCGGGCTGTTGGACAAGGCGCTCGCGGCGGGGGCGAACCGGGTGGACTCGGTGCGCTTCGGGTTGAGCCGAGAGGACGCGGTGCAGGGTGAGGCGTTGCGGCAGGCGGTGGCGCGAGCGCGCAAGTCGGCGGAGGTGCTGGCAGCGGCGCTCAACGTGAAGCTGGGCGCGGTGTTGGACGCGAGCACGGTGACGGAAGCGCCGCGCCTGTATCCGGCCACCTTCGCCATGGACATGGCCGAGTCGCGCGCCGCGCCCACCACGCCCATCAATCCGGAAGAGCAGACGGTGCAGGCGAAGGTGACGCTCATCTTCGCGATTCAGTAGGCGCGGGGTACCTCGTTCGCCGGGGGGCCGGTATGTGCCCCCGGTGTACCCTCTGGCGACGCCGGAGGATGGATGATGCGCGCGAAGGTCGTGGTGTGGTGCCTGGCCCTTCTTGTCATGGGCTGCGCTGGAGTCGAGACGTCCACCCGGAGCGGTGGCGCGCGCGTGCTCCGGCAGCGCGCTTCCGTGTCGGAGGCTTCCAGCGAAAGACAACGGACGGCTGAGAAGCGTGGCCGTGGCGTCGTGACGGCCGCTCGTCCAGCGGATGAGGTGGAGGGCTTTGGAAGGGAAAAGCCTGACGCCACGTTGAGCCGTCTCGCGGTCCTTGATGCCTTGAACGAAGTGAAGGGCTCGCTGGACGGCATCACCCACGGGCTGCCCACGCTCACGGCGAACACGAGGGGCCTGGGTGGGAGCGACGGCGTCTTCACGCGCTATGCGGATTACGGCTCCAGCCAACTGCCGTGGCTCCGTGGCGCTCTGGTGAATGCGACCACGCTCGCGGAGGCCGCCGGGGCGGTTTCGGATGCGGACATGTCCCTGGGGCTCCTGCGGATGACGGGTCCCCGTCTCCAGGCAGCGATGTCCGGCGCCACGTTGCTCGCGGCATGGGTCGACTTCCTCCGCCTCGCGGAGGTCGTGCGCCAGGAGTGCCCCTACTACGGGATGGAGCGGCTGTTCGTGGACCTGGACCGTGTGCAGCGGCGGATGGCGCCGGCCATGAAGGCGCTCGCGTCGATGGAGCCAGGGCAGGTGGAGGCCACGGCGACCGCGATGCCCGAGTTGATGGGGCAACTCACCCGTGAATTCCAATCCATCCAGGACGGAGCGCGCGTGGCGATGGAGCGGGCCGGGCGGGTCATCGCTGCGGCGCAGTTCCTCGAAATGCTCACGATGGTTTCCACGCTGAAGGTGATGTTGCCCAGGCCCCCTCCCGCGGCGCCCGTCACGCTCGGCGTGGGACTCGTGATGGGCTCGGGCGGTGTGATGATGGGTTCGCGGGTCGTGGTCTCCGCCGAGTGGGTGGAGACGATGCGCCGGCTCGTGCGGGCGGGCGTCATCTCCGTGCCGGTGGTCAGCGCCGCGGTCCGGATCCATGCGGGGCAGGTGATGATGGCGCAAGCGCACCGCGACCTGCCCAAGGGCGTGCGCGACGCGCTGGGGGACGGTCCTGAAGTGCGCGGCATGCACGAGACCGGAAGGGCGGGAGCCGGCATGTCCGATGCGCCGAAGCACCACGTCCTGCCGGACGAGCATCGGGCATGGTTCGAGAAACGCGGCTTCACGGGGGACATGAACATCGACCAGTTCTGTGTCCGGTTGGAGCAGGCACACCACGAGGCGATTCACGGAGGTGGCAATTGGCGCCTGGGACGCACCTGGCCCGGCGAATGGAACCGCATGATCATGGGGGAGTTGCGGAGATCCGAGGCCGTGGTTGGCCGGAGGTTGACGCGGAATGACGTCCTGGACATCGTCGCGGAGCGTATGAAGCTCTATGACATCCCGATGAAGTTCACCCAGGGGGGCAGCCGATGACCGACGGGCGTTCGTGGCAGGGGAACTGGAAGGTCCGCCTGTATGAGCGCGTCCGTGAGCGCGGCTACGACTCGCTCACCGCCTTTGTTGAAGCACGCCCCACCGCGTCGCTGATAGCGCTGGCGGAGGAACTGGGGCCGGACGACATCGCCGGGGTGCAGGTGTTCAGCGGACTGGTCGCCGAAGCGGAGCGCAGCCATCGAGTCACACGTCTGGTGCGCGGGCAACTCGTGCGCGAACTGTGCGCGCATCTCCCCAAGGGTTGGCCGGCCGTGATGGATGACGCGAACCGTTTCAGGGTCGCGCGCGCACTCGCCGGTTGGTATTCCTTTACCCCAGAGACCCATAAGACGCAGGTTGACCGGGCCAGCGATGCACTCCTCGCCCATCCACCACTGCCTGGCTGGCGTCCGCTCGGACCAGACGACGAGATGCTCCGGACGCTCCTCCCCGACGAGGAAGCCTGACCGGCATTACGCTTCGCACCCCGGGGGATGCCCGCGTCAGCCGAAGCTCGACGTCGCCGAGCCCGCGTTGCCGCCCGCCAGGGGCTTGTAGGGGAAGTAGAGGTTTCGCACGAAGCGGGTGAAGAGGTGCTCCTCGTTCCACCGCTGACGGGCCATGCCGTACACGCCCGGGGCGCGCAGGTCGTGGGCGGAGACGTCGGTGACGAACTCGCGTTCGCTGTAGATGGCGAACACCTCGTCCACTGCCGCGCGGCTGCGATACGTGCGCAGCACGGTGCGGTACATGAGCTCGTTCTCGTCCTTCGTGAAGGCCAGCCCCTGGATGGCGTGCGCCATCTCATGGAAGACGAGGTACTTCTCCGACTCCAGCCGGTCCTGCCGCAGGGCGATGCGCGCTCGGGGCCAGTCCGGACGGTCCCAGAACAACCCCGCGGCCTGGGGTGACACCGCCTTCGGATAGCCATACTTCACCAGGGTGTGGCCGGGAGGGATCAGCTCCAGCGTGACAGGCCGGGCGGCCTCCAGCCGGAAGATGATCGAGAGGTTGCCGGAGATCTGCCGGGCAATCTCCTCCTGCACCCGCTGCACCTGCGCGGCGGGAGCGCCGTAGGTCTTGAACTCCAACTTCGCCTGCACATAGGCGCGGGCGCGGGCGGGTCCCTCCACGGGCGGACGGCCTTCGCGCGCCTCGTAGACATCGCCTCCCGCGAGCAGGGTGAAGGCGCTCAACGGCCGCAGTCTTGCGACCTCGGGCGCCAGCGGGGTGATGTCCGGCGTCGAGCCGTCCAGGGTCTCGGAGTGCTCCGGTCGCATGCGCCCATCCCCTTCAGGTGCAGGTCTTCGCCTGCTGGTTGCATTCGTCCACACACCCCGGCGTCTGCGTATCGGGTGTGCGACCCACCGACTGGCCCTGCACGGAGTCCTGGGGAATCCGCAAGGCGGCCCGGGAGGATGGCTGGCAGCTGTCGAGACACGCGTTGTACTGGCTGCGACAGGACTGCGACAGATTCGACGTATCGAGCGTCGCGCATCCGGAGAGCGCCGCGAGCCCACCTGCCAGCAGCGCGAGGCCACGAAAGAGGTTCATGGCCGGGATTCTACGCGCGGCCCGGGACCCGTGAAGAGCCCCCGCCATGACAGAGGTGCCAGCTATACAAGTGCCCTTCTCAGTCCTCCGGGTCCAAGGTCCTTCCATGTTCCGTCCGCGTACCGTCCCGATGTTCGCAGCCCTGCTCCCGCTCCTCGCCGGATGCCCAGCGGATCCCGAGTGCACGGAGGACCGCGACTGCGCGGCCCGTGGGCCGGACATCGTCTGTGTCGACGAGCTCTGTGTTCAGGCCCCCGCGCAGGACGCGGGTCCGACGGACGCGGGCACGGACGCAGGGGTGAGCGACGCGGGCACGGACGCCGGTCAGAGCGACGCGGGCGCGGACGCGGGACACACGGATGCGGGCACGGACGCCGGTCAGGTCGACGCGGGCACGGACGGCGGCACGACCGTCGCGGAAGCCTCGTTGCGCATCACCGAGATCAACCCTTCACACCCGCAGGATCTCATCGAACTGGCGGCCGTCACCGGCGGGACGCTGGGCGGCATCTCGCTCCTGGAGCTGACCAACGCCGACTTCAGCTTCACCTTCCCCCAGGGCTACACGGTGGAGACAGGGGCCGTGCTGGTGCTCCACCTCGGGGGCGACTGCACCGATGCACCCGGAGCACCGGCCTCCTGTGGTCAGACCGCGCCCTTCACCGCGAAGGCCTGGGACTTCAGCCTGCCGGGCTCGCTCAGCTACTCCGGCAAGGTCTTCGAACTGCTCGCGGCGGATGGCTCGCCCGTGGATGGCGTGCCCTTCGTCAGGGCCTCCGGTGTCATGCCCGACGAAACGGTCGCCGCGGTCCAGCGCCTGCAAGCGGATCGGGTCTGGGATTCCACCTCCTGCATCCACAACATGGAGACGGGACTCGCGAAGGACCGCTACTGCCGCAACATCGCGGCGAACTGGTCCGACCTGGACGCGGACTCCAGCGTCATGCGCATCGTCGGCACCACCCCGCTGGCGACGCCCGGAATGGCGACACAGTGGAGCGCGCCCCTGCCTTCGCGCTGGGGCACCTACTGAATGGGGACGGGAGCTGCTCCTTCATCACTGCCTGCGCGTGCTGAACAGGACCCGGAGCATGGGCCGCGCATCCGGAGCGCGGGAAGTGTCGGGGGCCATGCCCACCCGCATTCCCTGCCTTGTCCCCTCCCAGGTCCTTTCCTACGCTTCCCTTGCTTCGCGAAAACCCCCCTCATCTCCTGGAGTCTCTTCAATGCGTTACACGCGCAAGGATGTCTCGGAACTGCTGGAGACGGTGAACGGCGGCCCGGACGTCATGGGCTTCTCCACGTCGAACTTCTCCTCCACCACGTACACGCTCGTCGCGTCGGGGCCGGGCACGGTGTGGCAGGACCTGTTCAACCCGGCCCACCGGGTGTGCTCGGAGGATGGCGCCACGTCCCCCTACGAGGACTGCCGCTAGCCTTCAGCCTCATGCTTCTCTTCCGTCTCGCGGCCCCTCCATGAATCCCAGCCTCACGCTGATCCTCAACACCCACATGCCGCAGGTGTTGGGCACGGGGCCCCTCTTCGATGAGCCGGAGAACTGGCTCTTCGAAGCGCTGACGGAGACGTACCTTCCGCTGTTCCGGATGTTGGAGCGCTGGGACTCCCGGCGCTTCGCCGGCACGCTGGTGATGTCCTTCACCCCGTGCCTCGTGGATCAGCTCCTCGCCTGCGAGGAGCGCTACACGGGCTACCTGCACCTGCTCGGGCGCATCGCCACGCGCGAGCTGGAGCGCACGTCGCGGCTGGACCTCTACAACCGCTCCGAGAAGTTCCCGCAGTCGCTCTCCGAAGAGGCGCTGTCGCGGATCCACCGCACCGCGGGCATGTACCTGCGGCGCGTGGAGGACAGCCTGGCGTTCCTCAAGGAGCACAGCCTGCGCGACGTGTTCGCGCGGTTGGGGCGCTCGCGGCTGCCCGGCGTGCAGCTGTGGACGTCCTCGCCCCAGCACAACTTCCTGCCCTTCTTCGAGCCCGCCACCGCGGACCGGCTGGTGGCGCGCGGCGTGGAGTCCTTCCAGGAAGTGTTTGGCCGCGAGCCGGACGGCTTCTGGCTGCCCGAGTGCGCCTTCCAGCCCGGAGTTGAGCGAGTGCTCACGCGCCACGGCATCCGCCGCACCGCGCTCAGCTTGAATGGCATTGGCGCTTCGCAGCCCCAGGACCCGAGCGGCGTGTTCCGTCACGAGGACCTGGAGGTGCTCGTCCACGACTACCGCATCGGGCTGCACCTGTGGAAGTCGCCCGACGCCACCTTCCCGGCCCATCCCGTCTACCGCGAGTTCTTCCGCGACGTGGGCTTCGATGTCCGGCCCGAGTACTTCGACGAGCTGGGCGTGCCCGTGCCTTCGCACAAGCGCGGGCACGTGTGGACGGGCCTCAAGTACCACGCGGTGACCGGCCAGCAGGTGGGGCTGGGCGAGAAGGGCCTCTACGACCTGGAGGCCGCCCGCGCGCAGGTGCCAAAGCACGTGCGCGCGTTCTGGGACCTGTTGGAGTCGCGCCGCTCGCTCGTGCAGGACGGACAGACGTTCGTGCTGGCCTTCGACACGGAGCTGTTCGGCCACTGGTGGCACGAAGGCATCGAGTGGCTCGACGGCGTGATGCAGCCGAAGCTGCCCCAGGAGGTGACTGTCGCCGCGCCCGTGCCGCCGCCGCCTCCTTCGCTGCCCCGGCTCTACTATTCGACGTGGGGCCGGGACTTCTACAGCGAGCACTGGCTGACGCCGGGCAACTGCTGGATGTTCGGGCTCATCAAGCTGGTGGAGGCGCAGCTCCCCGCGCCGGTGGACGCGGAGACGCGCGAGACGTGGCGCCGCTTCGAGGTCTTCAGCGGCAGCGACCTGCTGTTCATGATGCCGGACCCCACGCAGCGGGAGCGCGCGCGCACGCTGTTCCTCCAGCGCTACGCGGACGTCGTCTCGCGGCTGCCGGCCTTCACGCCCGAATTGCTTACCGCCTTCCCGGTGGATCCGTTCAAGTGCGTGCTTGTCCACGTGGGGAAGCCGGGGGCGGAAGCGCCGCCGCCGTTCCTGCTGCGCCGGCTGTCGCGCCAGGGCTCGCCGGACGCGCGGCGGGAGATCACGCTGGACCCGGAGGTGGTCGACGTCGCGGGGCTGCGTGTCTGCTTCCAGTACTTCCTGCTGCATCCGCAGGCCCGCTACGCGCTGCGCGTGGAAGGCTCCGAGCACGAATACACCTTCCAGATGCCGGACTACGGCGTGCCGCTGCTCATCGCGCAGGACACGCGCACCTATCCCAAGTACGACCCGGAGGTGCTGTACCGGAAGCTGGCGGAGATCTGGGAGGGCGACCAGCGGCTGCCCATCCTCCAGGCCCCCACGCTGCGCAGCCAGCACATGTACACGCGCGAGCAGGTGACGAAGGTGCTCGGCGGCAAGCGGACCGCGGTCTTCAAGTACAACAAGGAGGGCTACGCGCTCCTGCGCTTCCGCGAGAAGAGCGTGGCGCCCGCGTCCATCGTGTTCGACGACACCGTGTCGCTCACCGACGCGGGCGCGTACATCCAGGCTGGGGCGCTGTCCGTGCCGGTGTGCAGCGACCCCGCGGAGATTCCGCGGCAGGACTTCGACGCGGTGGTCTTCACCTGCTCGCTCAACTTCGAGTCCGAGGTGCCGCACGTCCGGGCGCTGCTCGAAGTGGCCACGCGCAAGCGGCTGCCGGTGGTGTCGCTGTACGACGACATCCTCTACTACGACCTCTTCGATGGACTGGAGCCGGACCCCTCGCTCTTCCACCGCGTGGCGGTGCCGGAGCAGGACGCGCTCGCGCACCCGGGCCCGGTGGACTACCGGCCGCGCAACCTGCTGGGCGTCTTCGGCACGGACACGGTGCAGGGCAAGTTCAGCACCCAGGTCTACCTGCGCGAGGCGCTGGCGAAGCACGTGCGCGTGCGCCACCACGCCACGGAGCCCACGGGCATCCTGCTGGGCGCGGACACCGGCTACTCGCGCGTGCTGCGCGTGGAGGCCGAGCCGCGCCTCGCCTTCGAGCGGCGGCTCATGGCGGACCTGGCCCGGGACTGCGACGTGGTCATCACCGGCGGGCAGAACGGGCTGCTCTACTCCCCGGCCGGCGCGGACCGACGGGCCAACGCCTCCACGATGATCTACGAGACGTTTCTGCCCCGGCTCATCGTGCTCACCGTGTCGGTGGACACGAAGCCGGAGGACGTGCTCGCGACGCGCGAATATCTGGAGACGCTGGCCCGGGAGCACGAAGTGCCCTGCACGGTGGTGGGCCTGGCGATGATGGGCGGGCGCAAGCTGCTGGGCAGCCGGTGGACGGAGACGTGGTTCCTGGGCGTCCGGGACGAGGTGCTGGAGGCCGCGCGGCAGCGGCTGGAGCAGCGGACCGGACTGCGCGTCCACGCCATCCCCGAGGAAGTGGACGCGCTCGCCCGGAGCGTGCTCACGTCCCTGTGAGAGACCCTTGATGGAACAGGACGGCGCGATGCAGGAGGAGGGCCCTCCCGGGCTGCGACAGTCGGCGCGCTACCTCGCCGCGCTCCTGCGCCTGCTGCGGCCCGCCTGGGGCGCGCTCGCCCGGGGCGCGCTGCTGGGCCCCGTCATCACGCTGCTGTTGCTGGTGCCGCCCTTCCTCACTCGGCTCCTGTTCGACCACGTGTCGTCGCTGAAGGACCTGGACCTGCTCCACGTCCTGGTGGTCAGCATCCTCGCCGCGTCGGTGGCGGCGGCGCTCGCGGATGCGCTGCTGGGCTACTACTCGTCCTATCTGAACATCAAGCTGGAGAGCTCCGCCGCGCTCTACCTGTTCAACCACCTGCAACACCTGCCGGACCGCTTCTTCTCCCGGCGACAGGTGGGGGAACTCACCAGCCGCTTCGAGGACGCGAAGGCTGGGATGTCGCTGGTGCTGGGCCTCCTGCGGCTCGTGTTCTCGCAGTTGAGCTTCCTCATCATCATCCCGTTCACGCTCGCCTCGCTCCACTGGGAGCTGGCGCTGGCGGCCCTGGCCACGCTGCCCTTCGTGGTGGCGGTGCCGCTCGTGATGGGGCGCGCCATGGGCCACGCGTGGCAGGAGGTGGTGGGCGTCCACGGTTCGCTCAACGCGCTCCAGGTGGAGACCTTGCGGCAGAGCCGCACGACGAAGGTGCTGGCGCTGGAGCCGTTCGTCTACCAGCGCGCGGCGGGGCTGATGCGGTCGGTGCTGCGGGCGCACCTGCGGGCGCACGGGGTGGAGGGGCGGCTGCGGCTGTTCGAGCGCACGGTGGAGGCGGCGCAGACAGCGCTCTTCACGTGGTTGGGCTGGCGGCTCATCCTCCAGGGACAGCTGACGCTCGGCGGCTTCGTGGCCTTCGTGGCCTATGCCGCGTACCTGCGCGGCCCGGTCATCGAGGTCATCTCCTTCGTCACGGGTCTCCAGCAGCGCGGCGTCCACCTTCAGCGCTTCTTCGAGTACCTGCACGAGGCGCCGGAGCAGGATCCGAACCGCTCCCTCCAGCTCCCGGCCCCGCTGGCGCGGCGGCTGGACGGCGGGGTGGCGCTGGAGAACGTGTCCTTCGGCTATGTGCCGGGCCAGGACGTGCTGCGCGAGGTGAGCGCGCGCGTCGAGCCCGGGACGGTGGTGACCATCGTCGGGGCGAGTGGCTCGGGGAAGACGACGCTGGCGCGACTGCTGACGCGGCTGGAGGAGCCCGGCCAGGGGCGCGTGCTGTACGACGGCCGCGACGCGCGGACCCTGGAGTTGTCCGAGCTGCGCCGACAGCTCGCCGTGGTGTGGCAGGACGTGGAGCTGTACCACGGCACCTTGCGCGACAACCTCACGCTGGGCCTGTCCGACGTGTCCGACGAGGACCTGGGGCACGCGGTGCGGCTGTGCGGGTTGGAGTCCGTGCTCGCGGGGCTGCCCCAGGGGTACGACACGCCGGTGGCCGAGGCGGGCGCCAGCCTCTCCGGCGGACAGCGGCAGCGGCTGGCCCTGGCCCGCGCCGTGCTGCGCGATGCACCCGTGCTGCTGTTGGATGAGGCCACCTCGCAGCTCGACGTGGAGACCGAGGCCGCCATCGTCTACGCGTTGCTCGCGAGGGCCCGGGAGCGGCGGCAGACGGTGCTGTTCATCACCCACCGGCTGGCCAACGCGCCGCTGGCCGATGAGGTGTGGATGCTCGCGGGAGGCCAGTTGGTGGGCCGGGGCCCGCATGCGGAGCTGCTGGCGCGCTGTGCTCCCTACCGGCGGCTGTACCGCACCGGCGTGGGCGAGGCGGACGCCGCCTGACGCGGCGGTGGGAACGAACGGTCATGACGAACCAGCCCCCGCGTCCTGTCGCCCCGCCGCTGCCCCTCCTGGAGGATCCGGATCATCCCGGCCTCTTCGTCGTGCGGCGCATCGGCATCCTCACGTTCCTGCTCGTGGCGGCGCTGGGCTCGGTGATGCTGCTCGCGGGTTCACTCGTGCGTTTGACGGTGGCCGTGCCTGACGCTGTCCCTCCCCGCACGGAGTCCATCACCCTGGGCGCCTACGTGCTCCGGCAACTGGGGCACGCAAGGCTTCCGGGGCCGGGAGGCGGGGCCCGGTGATGAAGGTGGGCATCATCGACAGTGGGGTGGAGGTGGCCTTCCTTCGCGAGCAGGGAATGCACCTCGCGGGTGCGGCCCGCTTCACGCTCGACCTGGATGCGAAGGAGTTGGAGGCGCGCGTCTACGAGCGCGAGGAGCTGGAGGCGTGGCGGGCTGGCGACACCGTGCTGGACCTGGAGGATGCGCACGGGCATGGCACCGCAGTCTTGAGCATCCTCCACGAGCAGGTCCGTCCCTGGCCGGACGCGGAGTTGTACGTGGCGCGCGTCCTCGATGAGGGCGTGCGCGGTCATTCGCTGTGCCTCGTGGAGGCGCTGGGGTGGATGCTCGACGAGGTGGGCGTGGACCTGCTGAACCTGAGCCTGGGCACGACGCTCCGCGCGCTGGAGTCGCCCATGCGCGAGGTGACGGACCGCGCGGCGGCGCGAGGCGCGGTCATCGTCTGCTCCGCGGGAGGGATGCCCACGCTGCCCGCGCAACTGGAGTCGGTGGTGTCGGTGGGTGACGCCGCGCTCATGGAGCGGGTGGGCGCCGACGTGAAGGTCGACCATGTCGTGCGGGAGCGGGAGGTGAAGCTCTACATGGGAGGACACTGGCTGCACGCGCCCATGACGACCAGCTTCGCCTGCGCGGTAGCGGTGGCCGGGGTGCTGCGCGACGGCTGCCCACCGGAATGGCGGCGCGGGCGGGGGTGAGCGCCGCCCAGGCACTCAGGGGGACTCAGGGTCCGAGGCCGACGGGCGGGTATCCACCGCGATGTCGCCCAGGTCGATCATCTCGCCCGCCTGCAACTTCAGCGTCCGTCTCACGTGTCCCTGGGCGTGACCCATGACGAGGAGGGCGCGCTCCCCCGCGCGCACGCCGACGAAGGAGAAGCGCCCGTCCGAATCCGGACCGGTGTCCTCCTCCCCAGGCGTCTCTCCATCGAGGAAGACAATTGCGTCGGGGAGGGGCGCCTTCGTGGCCGCGTCCACCACCCGGCCCGACACGGTGGCCGAGGCCTTCAGGGGGATCTCCACTTCGAGCGCTCCGCCCACGCTGGGAGACACCAGCACCTCTCCCGTCAAACCGTCCGCCGTCCGCGCCAGCAGTCGCAGGGGCTCGGCCGGAACGTCCTTCCATTCGAAGCGCTCGCCTGGGAACTCTCGCGGGCCCTGCCCCTGGGACAGGTAGCCCTTCTGGAGTTGGAGGACCAGGGTGAAGCCGCGCACGGGCCCGCCCTCGCGCACCACCCGTCCCCGGAGCGAGGCCGCGGGGCGCAGCTTCACGACAACTTCTTCTCCAGCGCTCACGGGCAGGGTTTCACTGGAGCGACCGCCGTTGCGCGCGTTCAGCACCACGCGTCGCGTGGCGGAGCCGGACCGCTGCGGGATGGAGATGGCGAAGCGCCCCTCCTCATCCGCGGACGCCATCATCAGGGGATTGCCCCGTCCCTCCGCCAGCGCGAGGGTGATGGAGGCCCCTGGCGAGGGCGTGCCCTGCGGCTCCAGGACGATGCCCCGGTATTCGCTCGCATCGCGCGACTCCTCCCAGGTGAACTCGACCTGGACCGTCCGCCCCTCCTCCACGCTCACCAGCTTCTGCTCGCCCGAGTCGTAGTGCCCGCGCTCGGTGAGCAGCAGCATGTGGCTCCCCGGGGAAAGGACCATCCGGAACGTCCCGTCCGCCCCGACCTCGGCCCTGCCCGGGACCCCGGTGCCCGTCGCTCCCATGCCCACGGACGTCACCCCCAGCTTGCCCTGGGGAAGGGAGCCCCGGGCCGCGCGCACCACACCTTCCACGGTGCCCGTGTCCTCCAGCGTGAAGTCCATCCGGGCCGCGCCGTTCTCGCCCACATTCACCGGATGCATTACGCCCACCGTGGAGCCCTCACGTCGGGCGGAGAGGTACACCCGGCCCGGCGCCAGCCCTTCGAGCCGGTAGTGCCCCGTGTCGTCGGTGCGGGCTTCGCCTGGAGCAGAGCCCTCATCACCCCGGTCGAGACTCGACACCTGCGCTCGCGCCACGGGCCTGCCGGCCCCATCGCGCACCTGACCCTCCACCGCGCCGGTGCGTGAGAGCATCAGGTCCACGGGGAAGCGTTCGCCCGCGCCCACCGTCAGCCCGTACCGCACGGTGGACGCGAAGCCCGTCGCGCTCACCCGCGCGTCGTAGCTGCCGGGAACCAGTCCGCGGATCCGGAAGTGGCCCTCCGCGTCCGACAGGGCACGGCCTGCCTCTCCATCCTCGCCAGAGACAAGGATGTCGATGCGAGCCCCCGCCACCGGCGTGCCCGAGGACCGCTCCACCACGCGGCCCTCCAACTGCGCGCCCGGTCCCAGTCGGATCCGCACGTCGCGCACCGTGCTTCCCGCGATGGAGACGACGGGCGCGTCGAGCACGCCGGACTCCTCGCCGCGCCGCGCGGACAGGGCGTGCGCGCCGGGCTCCACCTCCAGGGAGAAGCCCCCTTGCGCACCCGTCGTCATCCCGGGCTCGGCGTTGCCGTCCACCTGCACCTCGGCGTTCGCGGCCGGGAGGCCTTGCGCGTCCATGACGAAGCCCTCGATGACGCCCGCCACCCGCAGCGCCACCGTCAGCGGTCCCTCCGTGGGGATGCGCAGGCGCTCCAGCACCGCGCGCGCATGGCCGGGTGCCCGGGCCTCCAGCCGCCACGTCCCGGGCGCGAGCCCCTCCACGCGGAAGGCTCCTCGCGCGTCGCTCGTGACGTAGACGCGCTCCTCGTCGGGGACCTCGGCGTGCTGCCAGGGCTCCATCGCCTGCGCGTGCGCCGTGAGGATCAGCTCCACGAGCGGCACCGGTTCCATCGTTCCCTTCACCACCGTGCGCCCCGTGAGCGACTGCCCGGGCGACAGCGAGACCCGCAGCGCGGTGAGGTGCTCACCCTGGGGGCGCACCACCTCCCGCAACAGCGGCGCCTGTCCCGGGGCGCGCACCGCCATCAGGTAGCGTCCGGGCGCCGACGCGATCCGCACGTGTCCCCGCGCATCCGTGAGTCCCTCGCCCACCCGTCGCCACGCCGTCGTCCCGAGCGGGGCTTCGCGCGCGCCCTGCCAGTAGAGCCGCGCATGGGCCCCGGCGAAGGGCTGCCCCTCCACGAGGACCTCCACCTCCAGGAGGCCCTCCGCCTCGCCAGGCGTCTGGGCCAGAGGGGGCGTGTTGCCCGCATCCGACCGCTCGGAGCGCCCCGACCCGGGATGCGCCGGGCCCGCGGGAGCGACCGTATCGGCCGTGGCGCGTTCCTCCGAAGCGCTCGGACCTCTGAAGCGCAGCGCCCAGAACAGCGCGAGGCCGCACCCGACCAGGAGGACCGCCCACACCCCGATGCTCCGCCCGCGCATGCCTGCCATCCTCGCCCCCCGAGCCGGCGGGGCACCGACCGCGAGTATCACCCCGAATGGACCGGTGCGGCCCCGAGTCCGAGGCCCATGTCCCGGCCAGGGTCTGGTTGACGGCGGGCCCCATCCGGCAGGCGGGCGAAGGAGGGGTTGGACCGTGTGCGTGCCTGCTGGCCTGCCCTCCCGTCAGGAAGGACAGGAGCCCCTCCGGGACACGCCGCGGTCCCGAAGCCCGTGGTTCCCGGCAGGACGAAGCATCCGCATGTTTTCCCGCAAGGGAGTGGGGAGCGGGCCCGGGGCGCGACACGGGCCCTTCGCAGGAAGCGGGAGGACATGACCTATGCGTGGAATGCGCAGGACGGCCGGCCTGCTGATGCTGGGCTTCGTGGGACTGGGAAGCGTCTGGGCATGTGGAGACCGGGAGCCGAAGCCGGAGGGCCCACCCGCCAAACACCGCGAGGGGCGCTCGGAGGTCCTGCGCGGGCTGATGGCCTCCAAGGAGCGGGTGGATCCCGGCGCCTTGAAGGGCGCGGGTGAGGACGTGAAGGAGACCCCCGTCTCCGCGCAGCCGACGCCCGCCGGAACCGGCGGCTCCGGCCGGCCCGATGCACAGGGCTGGGCCGCGGGCAGGGTGTCGTGGGTGGGCGACGACGAGGTGCTCTTCGTGGACGGCCAGGGCGAGGAGCGCGAGGTCCGCGTGGAGGAGGGTACGCGGCTGCGCCGGGACGAACAGAGCGCGCAGCTGCGCGACCTGTCGGAAGGGGATGAGATCCGCGTCACCTACGAGGACACGGGCGAAGGATGGATCGCCCGTGACCTGGAAGCAGTGCCCGCGCGCAAGGAGCCCGAGCCGGACCCCACCTCTCCGCCCCTCCGCTAGGGCAGGAGCTGGAAGGCTCCTCCGTCCGCGCGACGACCCGGCGAGGACGCAAGGCCAGGGGGCAGCGTGGTGTGCCGTGCGAAGCCCACGTCCGGCGTCAGGTCCGGGGAGCGGTTGTCGGACACGTTGTCCGCGGGGTTCACATACGCGTAGGCGTCCACGACGCCGCCGTCCATGCTTCGCAGCTGCACGGTGTCCCGGTCGTTGTTGAGGCTCAGCGTCCCGCTGGAGGCCGCGACGGTGTCGGGCGTGCCGGAGGGGAAGGCCGTGGCCCCGCCGTAGACGACCAGGGCCCGGCCCGGGGCGAGCGTCGTGCCCGGGGCGAAGATGTGCCGGGAGGACGTGGCGTCCCACAGGCTCCACCGGGACAGGTCCACGGAGGCGGGGCCCGCGTTGTAGACCTCAATGAATTCGAGCGCGGTGCTGCCCAGCGGCCTGGCGAGAAACTCGTTGATGAACACGCGCGGCGCCGTGCGCGTGAACCAGAGCGCCACCGGGTTCATGTCGAAGCGCGAGTCCTTCGCGGTGTCCACCACGCGCACGCGCACCGTCGGGTTCTCCAGGTCCGGCACCGTCCACGCATGGCGGCCCACGGCCGCGGACACCGAAGGCGCGATGACGCCCCAGTGTTCGCCGTCGTCGTAGGAGACCTCGATGCGCACCGTCGCCACGCCCGCGGAGCGCCAGGTGAAGGTCAGCGTCTCGCCCTTCACGAAGGTGCCGCTCAGGGGCGCGGTGAGCTTCACGCGCGGGCCGGCGGGACCGCTGAAGTCATAGCGACTGAGGACGGGGAAGTGGTCGCTGACGGCGCCGGCGTAGTCCGGAATGGACGTGTCGGGGCGGAGCACCTGGACGGCGCCGGGCACGGCCTCGAGGGTCATCTCGTCGGTGGCGAGCGTGTGGTCGATGACCTCGTCGTACTCCACGGTGGTGCGGTTGTTGGAGGCGGTCAGCGGCTGGGTGATGAACGTGTAGTGGGTGGGGTCGTCGAGGAAGTTCGCGAACGGCGTGGGCAGCGCGGTGCCGTTGTCGGTGGCGATGGACTCATCCAGGTCATCGTTCCAATCGCCGATGACGAGCACGCGCGCCTCGGGCAACCAGACGTCCAGGTAGTTCTTGAGCGCGGCGGAGGAGCGCAGGCGCTGCCCGTAGGAGGTCAGGTCCTCGAACGCCTTCATGTGCACGACGATGACGACCAGCGGCGCGTCCTCGCCGTGGATGCGGGTGGTGAAGTCCACACGCAGGGGCGGGCGTCCGCCGAAGTCCGCGGCCTGCGCGGTGAGGATGATCTGCGCGCTGCGGTAGGTGAGGGAGCTGTCGTAGAGGATGCCGGGCTTCTGTTCGCCGGCCGAGTACAGCGACGTGCCGCTCAGCACATACGCGGGGTTGTTGGCTAGGAAGCCCGTGTAGCCGGGCAGGCCGGCCTTGAGGGTGTCGAAGTCGGCGGTGTCCACCATCTCCACCAGTCCCCAGACGTGGGCGTTGGCGGAGCCCAGCACCTCCCTGGCACCCGCGACCTGGAGATCATCCGGAAGGCCGCCGTCGGAGGTGGAGCGCGGCGGGCCCTGGTTGGGGGCGCCGAACCACTCCAGGTTCCAGTGGCCCACGGTGAACAGCTTCGAAGGCGCGAGCACCGTCAGCGGCAGGCGGCGCGACACCGTCTGTCCCGCCGCGTCGCGCACGGTGGCGGTGAAGGGCACGGTGCCCGCGGCGGTGGGCACGCCGGACAGGGTGCCATCGGGAGTCAGGGACAGGCCGGCGGCCAGCGTGCCGGTGAAGCTCCAGGTGTGCGGCTTGCTTCCCCCGGACGCGACGAGCGTTTCGGAATAGGGCTCGCCCACGCGTCCGTCCGCGAGCGACAGGGACTTCATCTCGAGGGTGCTGGAGGCGAAGGACAGCCGCAGCTCGCGGGAGGCCGTGCGAGCGTTGGCGTCCGTGACGGTGACGGTGAAGGCCGCGCCTTCCTGCGTGGGCGTGCCGGACAGGACGCCCGCGCCCGACAGGGTGAGTCCGGCAGGCAGCGCGCCCGGGGCCGCGCTCCAGACGAGCGGGGCCTTTCCTCCGGTGGCCGTCAGCGTCGCGGAGTAGGGCTGCGCCGCATCTGCGTCCGGCAGCAGGGTGGACGTGATGGAAGGAAGCGGGAGGACGGACAGCGCATGGGTCCAGGCTGCGGCGCGGCCCGAGTCCTGGACGCCCACGGTGAGGACAGCGCTCCCGGGCACGGTGGGTACACCGGACAGGGTGCCACCGGCTTCCAGGCGCAGCCCGTCCGGCGGTGTGCTCCCGGTGCTCCAGACCGGGGCGACGGCGCCGTCGGGTGCGCGGAAGGTCCAGGCGTAGGGTTCGGAGACATAGGCGTCCGGAAGCAGGGCGAACGCGGTGCCGTTGATGCGCAGGGTCAGCGTCTGTTCGACGCGGGTGCCCTGGGCGTCCTGGACCTCGACGGTGAACGCGTGGCCACCGGAGAAGCGCGGGGTGCCCGTCAACACGCCATCGGAGGACAGCGTGAGCCCGTCCACGAGCGGGCCCAGCGTCACCCGCCAGGAGTAGGGTGCCTGTCCTCCGGAGGCCAGGAGCGCGGCCTCATAGGGCGCGAGTGCTTCGGCGGCAGCCAGCGTCGCGCTGGAGATGGTGAGCGCGGGAGTCTGGCCCGCATCCACGGGCACGCCGCTGTCGGAGGTCTGGCCCGCATCCACGGGCACGCCGCTGTCGGGAGGCGGTGCGGGCGTGGGGCCGGGGCCGGGACAGGCGCTGAGCAGCAGGGCCAGCAGCGGAGCGAGAACGCGAAGAAGCGACATGGGCCGTCCGAGTTGGGCGCCGGGGTTGGGCGCGGACTCGAGACAGAGGCCCACCCCGATGGCGGGCGGCGCGTCCCGACAGGGGACAGCGTGACAGATTGCCCGGCCGACAAGAAGAAGGGCCGCGATCCCAGGAGGATCGCGGCCCTGTCACTTCAGGACTTCACGGGGAGCGACTACGGATTCGCGACACCCCAGGACGGCGCGCCCACGGCCCAGTCGGCCTTGGTGTTCGTGTCGGTGGCGCCGATGCGGCGGATCGAGTTGCTGGCCGGCGTCGCACCGGACGAGGGCAGGGTGGTCCAGTCCGCGGAGACATCCTGCGCGGTCGGCGTGGTGGTGGCCGTGCAGGGCAGGACGCCACCGCAGTCCGCGGGCAGCCACTGACCGGCTGCCTGGATGGCCTGGAGGCTGCCCGGGAAGGTGCCCGGCGCCGTGGTCGTGCTGCGCCCGAAAGGCACCGCGTCCTGGATCTGGCCCAGCGCGTCGCGCACCACGACGACCCGGCTGGAGAACGGGAGGTTCGCGGTCGCGCCCTTGAAGTCCCAGGCGGTGTCGTAGTTGGCCGCGTTGCTGCTGGTGGGGAACTGGTTCTTGGCGGTCGTCTCGCTGTCCACGGTGCCATTCAGGTGGACCACGATGATGTCCCCTTCAGCCACGAGCACGTCGGGCAGGGTGGCCAGGAGCACCGTGGTGGTGACGTCCTGCTGCACCTGGATGCCACCCGTCGTGCCGGCGGAGATGACCTGCAGCTCCAGGAGGTCCAGGTTGGCCGGCGTCGCCGCGCTGGGCTGCACTTCGGTGAGGCGCAGGACCGCCGCCGTGCGGAAGCCCTTGAAGGCCGCCGTGTTGGGGATGGTGATCGCGCCGCCCACCGTGTCCTTCACGGACGAGGCGACCGACACCGCGTAGTCCGCGCCACCGGTCTGCGCGGAGGTCGTCACGAGAACGTCCTTGCCGCTGACCGTCGCGCTCTGCGCCTGGATGCCATTGGTGAACGTGAACTGCGCCGGCACGTCCGTGAGGCTGGCCGCGCTGATGGGACGGCTGAAGGAGACCTTGACCTCGGTGAGCGACGTCCCGATGGCGCTCACCAGCGTCGGGGCCGGGCAGGTGACACCCGTCAGGTCCGTCGCGTAGTACGCGGACGGCTGCACGGTGGTGACAGGGGGCGTGGCCGCCGAGGTGAACTTCCAGATGGGACCAGCGCCCAGCGTCACGGCGCACGAATCGACGAGCCCCAGGCCCGCCGCCACCGTCTCCGTCACGCGGAGCTTGAGGTTCGCGTTGTTGATGCCACCGGTCCGGAGCGTGAACGCCACGTGGCCGGAGCCGCTGGCCGAGGAGCCGCCGTTGAGCGTGCCGCTCATCCGGGCAATCGTCGCGAAGTAGGTGTCCGCCTTGTCGAGCAGCTCCGTCGTGGGCGCGCTGGAGCGGTCCACCACGAGGCCCGCGGGCGTCGCCGTGTTGAGGTTGCGCACCGGGTGACCCGAGCTGACGACCTTCAGGTCGGTGTAGCTGCTGGCCGCCTTGTTCACGCCGCTCAGCACCGTCGCACCGGTGACGTTGAGTTCGACGCGGTCACCCACCTGCACCGTGCCGACCGGGGCCACGACGAACATCGCGGGTCCGTTCGCCTCCGCCTGCAGGAAGAACCCCGCGACGTCGGCGCCCACCTCGGGCTTGACGTAGGTCACGAACGCGCCGTTGACGGGCAGCGCCGGATCATAGGTCGTGCCCGCGGCGGCCTTGAAGGCCGCGATCTGCGCGCTGGTATCCGTCACGGCCGGGCCTGAGTCCTCACAGGTCAGCGTCGTCGGATTGCAGACCTGGGTCAGCGTGCACGCCGGCGTGCACGCCGAGCCCGTGCCGGCGTCCGTCTCCGTGCCGGCATCCGTCGTGGTGCCCGCGTCCGTGCCAGTGCCCGCGTCCGTGGTGGTGCCCGCGTCCGTGCCCGCGTCCGTGCCAGTGCCCGCGTCCTCCTCGGGCGTCGGCGTCAGCGTGCGCAGCTCGCACTTGTTCTCGACACAGGCGTAGGCCTGCCCCGCGGGCGGCGTGCCCTTGTCGCGGCAGTCGAACTGATCAACACACTCATCTCCACAACCCGTACCGACCGTGACGAACACGGTGGTCACGAGCGCCGGCAGCCAGCTCCGCTTCAGCATGTGAATGCCTCCCCTGGGGATTTCAGATTGCAGACTGCGTCCCCCTTACACCTGAAAATGAGGGGGCGTCCATTTGCCCAACCCCCTGCCACATCCCTGTCACGCACAGGACCCTTGGAAACTCTGAAAGTCAGGGAGTCTTCCGGGGTTGGGCGCGAGCCGGGCCCGCGTAGAGGTCGATGATCTCACTGATTCCGTGCTGACAGACGGCGCAGAAGGGCACCCGGTCGCGGGTGAACATCACGCAGTCGGTTTGTGGACGGTAGAAGCCGCGCGACTCGTACATCGCGCCCTCGTAGGCCCCCACCTTCCCGGCGACCTTCAGCGCGCCCAGGAATTTCTCCTCCCAGTCCCGCTGCGACGTGAAGAGCGCATCCATCTCCGCCTCGGGTTTGCGTTCCGCGCGAATCTTCTGCCGGCGCTGCTGCACCTGGACGGCATGCGCGTCGAACGCGGCCTGATTCCACGGCGTGGGGATGGGCGTGCCCGGGGACACCAGGTCCTTCCACTTGAGCTGCGCGGGGTCCTTGAGCGCGGTGACGTTCTTCTCCCACGGCTCCACCCGGTCCTCGGGCGCGGGGCCGTAGACGGACGCGGAGGAGTAGTACTCGTCCGCGAGGCCAGCGAAGTGGTGGCCGAACTCGTGGACGAAGACGTAGGGGGCCCAGAGGCTGTCGGCCGCCACGGTGCCGAAGAGGTTGAAGATGCCGCCGCCGCCGTAGGTGTTGCCGTTGGCCAGGATTTCCACGAACTCGTAGGGCGCGAAGGCGGCGGTATCACGCAGCGCGGCGTTGTCGAAGGTGAGGATGTAACGCTCGGCGCCAAAGGCGTCGTACGTGGAACCCAGGGGTGGACGCCGGTGGATGCCGGTGGAGGGCCGCGAGATGCCGGACTCGGCCGCCCCGGGCATCAGGCCCCAGACGTTGAAGTCCCCCTTGCGCTCCTTGAAGGGCGAATAGCTGAAGAGGATGTCCAGCATCCGCCGCGCGTCCTTCTCGAACTTCGGCCGCTCGGCCTCCGTGTAGCCGTCACCCAGGATGAGGAAGTCCACCTTGTCCTGCGATGGGCCGCTCTCCAGGAATTTGATCAACGCGCCCGGCGCGGGCGGGGAGGACGGATCGACGAAGGGGTCCTTCGGATCCACGATCAGCGACCACACCTCGCGGAAGGCATTCTGGGCGTCGCGCTTCTTCAGGATGACCTGGACGGGCTCGGAAGGGCTGGGGAAGCGCAGCGACTCGCTGAAGGTGCGGTGGCCCTGCTTCGCCTCGCCCGTCAGCTCCCACTCGCCGAAGATGGAGGCGAAGCCTCGCGAGTACAGGAGCCGGTTCGTCTTCCGGTCCCGCACCTCGAAGAAGTACTTGCCCAGGTTCGTTTCGTCGAGCGCCCGCGCCGGGTGGCCCGGCCAGGGCAGCGGCTCCACGACGAGCCGCTCCAGGCTGAAGCGCTCCTCGGTGGCGTTGCCGGTGTGGAAGTAGTCGACGCGGAAGGTCCGGGGCGCCGCGAGGGCGGTGCTCGCCGTGAGCAGCAGCAGGAGGAGGGAAGCGCGCATGGGGCGGCACTCTATGCGCACCGCCCCCGGTGCTTCCCGTGGGAATGTCCGGTCAGAACGACCCGGAGACACTCGCCGCCGCGCCCGTCCCGTCCGCCGCGACGCCCAGCGTGAGGGACGGCGGAGGCTTCGCGGGCGAGGACACGAGGTAGAGCACCGCCCCCGTCACGACCGCCGCGCCCCCGCCGATGAGCAGGCCCGTCATCAGGTCACTCTTCTTCACGAGCGAGTCGCGCAGCGCGACGGTCTGGGAGTCCGTGCCCACCAGCCGGCCACCGGTCGCCGCGCGGCGGGCCTCCAGGTCGTCCAGGTCCTTCTGGGCCAGGAGCCGCACGATGCCCGCGCCGCCCAGGCCCGCCACGCCCGCACCCAGCGCCACGTAGGACGCCGTGCGCAGGCCCGTCCCCGGCGGGGCCGTGGAGGTGGAGAGGTCCGCTTCCTCCGACAGGCGGCTGGGGGCGGTGAGGTCCGCGCCCGTGCTGGAGGCCGGCGGGACCCGCGCGCTCGCGTCCCAGGGGGCCCGGCCGTTGGCGTTGTTCATCACCACGAGGTTCGAGGGTGAGCGTCCGGTGGTGACGAAGTCCACGAGCGCGTTGAGCGCCTCGCTGGGGGCCTCCAGGCCCTGCGTCTTGAAGCCGCCCTCGCGCAGCTTCTGTCCACCCTCGACGTTGAGCACCGTGGCGGCGAACCACTTGGGCCCGCTGCTCGGACGCTCCAGCCGCACGACGATGACCTCCTCCACCCCGAGCGTGCCGCCCAGGCGCACCGCGTGGCTCAGCGTGCGCTCCTCATTGCCATCCGCGACGGCAAGGCAGGGAAACGGCGCGGCCGTCACCGACCCCTCATACGCCAGGTCCACCAGCAGCGGCGTGTCCACGCCCTGGGCCTGCACCTGCCGGGGGAAGCTCACCACGTCCCCCTTCACCACGGAGATGTCATACGCCCCGGCGGGAAGCTCCTGCGTGAGCGGCGTCTGGCCCACGCCCAACCCGTCCAGGTACACGTCCGACGCAGGCAGCGTGGACTTCACCGACAGATTCACCTTCGGAGCCCGCGCCAGGTCGCGGCGCAGCTTTTCGAACGCCTGCCGCAGGGAGGGGGCGTACTGGTCCGGGTCCAACTGGTACGTCGGCTGGAGCCGCAACACCTGGAGGAACGCCGCGTCGCTGTCCTTGAGCTTCCCGAGCGCCCGGTGGTTGAGGCCGTGCAGCAACTGCGCGTGCACGAAGAGCTTCCAGCGCTCCTCCCCCGCGGGCAGGCGCTTGATGTCGCGCAGCGCATCGTCCAGCAACTGGGTCGCCTTGGCGTTGCGGCCCTCGTAGAACTGGTCCTGCGCGGCGTCGAGCTGACGCTGGAGGTCCTCGAAGGAGCGCGCGGGGGCGGGGAAGAGCCGCTCGGCGAACTCGGGAGCGCCCAGCACGCGCTGCTCGGGGCGGGCGCGCAGCGAGTCGTAGAACGCCTTCGACTGGCCGCTCAGCTCCGCGTCCCGGCAGTCGCCGCTGGAGACCACCAGCCGGTGGGGCGCGGCCTGCGCGGCGGTGCACAGCAGGCACAGCAGCAGCGCGAACGGGGTCGGCTTCGGGACGGAGGTCAGGGACACGGAGCGCATGGGCACGTGGGAGGGCAAAGGGATGCCAGGCCCGCGATGCAGGCCGCGTTCCGTCCTCTACCGGACTGCCCGCCCTCCAGGCCAGTGACCCCGGGCAGCTCCTGCCGGTCCCGATCCTGGACGCCCATCCGACTCACGGGCCCCCCGCGCCCGGGCTGCTCCGCTGGCTGCTCCCCAGGTGAGCCACCAGAGGCACGGGTACGACTCCTGCTTCGTCCCCACTTTCCGACGTGGGGCGTCACGGGCGACGCCCACTCAACCTTCCTCAAGGACCTCACACCATGGATCGCGCCTGGAAGAAGAAGGTCATCGTCATCACCGGAGCCTCCAGCGGCATCGGCCGGACCACGGCGTTGCTGCTGGCGAAGAAGGGCGCGCACGTGGTCCTCGCCGCGCGCCGGGAGGAGCCGCTGGAGGACCTGGCGGCCGAGTGCGAGGCCCTGGGGGTCCAGGCCCTGGTGGTGCCCACCGACGTGTCGGACGCGGCGTCCGTGCACCACCTGGCGGAGGAGGCCGTGCGCGCCTTCGGCCACTTCAACGGCTGGGTGAACAACGCGGGCGTCTACATGCTGGGCAGTCTGGAGGAGACGCCGGACGAGGCCTTCCGCCAGCTCATGGAGGTGAACTTCTTCGGCACGGTGAGCGGCGCGCGCGCGGCGCTGGGCCAGTTCCGCCGCCAGGGCTATGGGACGCTCGTCAACGTGTCCTCCGCCTTCGGGACCGTGCCCGCGCCCTACCTGAGTGCCTACGTGGCCTCCAAGTTCGCGGTGCGCGGCTTCTCCGCGTCGCTGCGCCAGGAACTGCTGCGCACCGGCATCGACGTGTGCACGGTGATGCCCGCCGCCATCGACACGCCCCTGTGGCGCCACACCGCCAACTACACCGGCTGGCGCATCCGCCCAGTGGAGCCCGTCTACGCGCCGGAGCGCGTGGCCCGCACCATCCTGCGCGTCCTGCGCCACCCTGAACCGGAGACCCTCGTTGGCCCCGCGGGCAAGAGCTTCGCGGCGATGCACGGGCTGTTCCCCGCCACCTTCGAGCGCTCCATGCGCGCCGGCACAGACGTCCTGCACTTCAAGGACGAGCGGCAGGGCGCCACCTCCGGCAACGTCTTCCAGCCCATGCCCGAAGGCACCGGGACGTCGGGCGGTTACCACGGGGCCGGAAAACAATGGCTGCGCCGTCTTCTGGTCGCCGGAGGACTGGCCGCCGCGGCGGTGTCCCTGCGCCGCCGTGCGAGCGACCGCCGTCTGGGCCTGAGGCTTTCGCACGCCCTGGGGGTGTGATGCCCATGTTTCGCGGGTGCGCCCTCATTCCGGGGGACTCCGTGACGGGGCCATGACATGACCTGGGGAAGAGTCACACCCGCCATGAACATCGCCGTCCTCGTCAATCTGCGTGCGCGTAAAGGCTCCGAGGGCATGGGGGGGCTTGTCCGCGACCTGCTTCCCCGAGCCCGGGTGGCCCTCACCCGTTCCCTCGAAGAAGCGCGGGAGTGGGTGGACCAGCTCCGGCATGACCCGCCCAGCCTGCTGCTGGCGGGCGGAGGCGACGGCACCATCACCGGCCTGCTCAACGAGCTGCGCTCCCAGGGCGTGGCCCTGCCCGCCATCGGTGTGCTGCCCCTGGGCACTGGCAACGCCTGGGCCCGCGTCACCGGCGCGCCCCGTCCCCACGTGGCCCTGAAGCAGATCGCCGCGTACGGCGAGCGGCTGCCGCCCCTGCGTCCCTTCTCGCTGGTGCGGGTGGAGGGCCGGGTGGCGCCCTTCGCGGGCACCGGCTGGGACGCGGAGATGATTCAGGACTTCAAGAACCAGCTCGCCAGCGCCGGGCCGCTCAAGAGCACGCAGGCGGGCCTGCGCGGCTACCTGGGCGCCATGTTCACCCGCACGGTGCCCCGGCACCTGTTCGGCGAGGGCAACCCGAACGTGTCCGTCTACAACCTGGGCGGCTCCGCGCTGACCATGGACTCGACGGGCGCGGTGCGGCCGGTGCCCAACGGTGGCGAGGGCGCGCTCCTGTACCAGGGCCCCGCGGGCGTGGCCGGCGCGGCCACCACGCCGGAGTGGGGCTTCGGCTTCAAGGCGTTCCCCTTCGCGCAGGCGGTGCCCCACCGGCTGTCGGTGCGCGTGTACGGCGCCGGGGTGATGGAGGCGACGCGCAACATGTTCCGCCTGTGGCGCGGGGAGCACCCCATGCCGCGCATGCACGACTTCTTCGTGGAGCGCCTGCGGATGGACTTCGACCGCGACGTGCCCTTCCAGATGGGTGGCGACGTGCTGGGCATGCGCCGCTCGCTGGAGTTCGACCTGGCGGAAGAGAACGTCCAGCTCGTGGACTGGCGCCGCCTGGGCCGCCTGCTCGAAGCGTAGTCGCCGTCCCGGCCGTCCTCCTTCGCGCGAAGGCGCTTGCCCCCACCGTGTCCCCTGGACACGATGCCGGCGCGCCTTCGCGTGGGGTCACCCTGCGAAGGACGGAGGGTGTCCACACGTGAGCCACACCTATGAGTACCCGCGCCCGGCGGTGACGGTGGACTGTGTCGTCTTCGGGTTGGACGAGGAGGACCTCAAGGTGCTGCTCATCCAGCGCGGGGTGGAGCCCTACGCGGGGCGGTGGGCGCTGCCCGGCGGCTTCGTGCGCATGGAGGAGTCCCTGGAGGACGCCGCGCGCCGCGAACTGGAGGAGGAGGCGGGCCTGCGCACCAGCCACCTGGAGCAGCTCTACACGTTCGGCGCGCCGGAGCGGGACCCCCGGGGCCGCGTCATCACCGTGGCGTACTTCGCGCTGGTGAAGCTCAGCGCCCATCACCTGCAAGCGTCCACCGATGCGCGCGAGGCGGCGTGGTTCTCCGTCTGGGACACGCCCAAGCTCGCGTTCGACCACGCGGACGTGCTCGCCACCGCGCTGCAGCGGCTCAAGGGCAAGGTGCGCTACCAGCCCATCGGCTTCGAATTGCTGCCGCCCAAGTTCACCCTGTCGCAGCTCCAGCGGCTGTACGAAACGGTGCTGGAGCGCGAGCTGGACAAGCGCAACTTCCGCAAGAAGATCCTCGCCATGGACCTCTTGGAGGAACTGGATGAGGTGGAGCAGGACGTGTCCCACCGCGCCGCCCGCCTCTACCGGTTCGACCACAAGAAGTACAAACAGCTTGAGAAGGCCGGCTTCAACTTCGAGCTCTGACGGGCCCCCCGTCCCCTGTTGACCGCGGCGCTCCGGACTGCCCCGGAGTGCTGGTCCCGTGCGTCGTCTTGACTTCGTGTCATATGGACACTATGTTTGTGTCGTAGATACACGAAGTCGGGGCGGCCGCCGGTCGCTTCTTTTCCGCAGGTTCCTGTCGTGCGTGCCCTTCGAGGGCCACGGGAGAGCCATGTCCACGCTGCCCTTCGACGTCGCGGTGGGTTCGGTGCAGGGCCGGGAGCACGCGCGCTCGGGGCGCAACAACCAGGACGCCGTCTGCGTCCGGGAGAGCGAGCACGGGTTGGTGGCGCTGGTGGCGGACGGGTGTGGCAGCCAGCCGTGCAGCGAGCTGGGCGCGCAGCTGGGCGTGCGGCGGCTGGCGCAGGCGGCGCAGGCCCGGCTGGCGCGCGGGGAGACGGTGGACGGCGAGGGGTTCCTCCCGGGGCTGCGCGAGGACCTGCTGGGGCTGCTGGACGGGCTGTGCGCGACGCTGGGCCGGGACGCGCTGGGGGACTTCCTCTTCACCATCGTGGGGACGGTGGTGACGCCCACGCACACGCTCGTCTTCTCGTCGGGGGATGGGGTGTGGATGCTCAACGGCGAGGTGCACTCGCTGGGGCCGTTCCCGGGCAACGCGCCGCCGTACCTCGCGTATTCGCTCCTGCGCGGGGAGGACGTGCCGCTGGTGTCACGGGCGCTGGTGCCCACCGACGACGTGCACGCGCTGCTCCTGGGCACGGACGGGGTGGGGGATCTGCTGGGGCTCGCGGCGGCGCGGCTGCCCGAGCGCGACGAGCCGGTGGGTCCGCTGTCGCGGTTCTGGACGGAGGACCGCTACTTCACGAACCCGGACGCGGTGCGACGGCGGCTCGCGCAGCTCAACCGTGAAGCGGTGCGCGCGGACTTCGCGGAGCGGCGGCTGCTGCGCACGCCGGGCCTGCTGTCGGATGACACCACGCTGGTGGTGCTGCGTCGGCGGATGGGGAGGGCGTGAGGCCATGGACGTCTGGCTGGAAGGAAAGAAGGTGCGGTTGGATCCGCAGCGCGCGCTGGGCAAGGGCGGCGAGGCGGATGTGTATGACCTGGGCGACGGACGCGCGCTCAAGGTCTTCAAGCGGCCCGAGCATCCGGACTACATGGGCTTGACGCACGAACAGGACGCCGCGAAGGCGCGGCTCGCGGAGCACCAGCGCAAGCTGCGCGCCTTCCCCCAGGGCCTGCCGTCCAGGGTGGTGACGCCGCAGGCGCTGGCCACGGACCGCAAGGGCGCGGAGGTGCTGGGCTACGCGATGCGCAAGCTGGACGGCGTGGAACCACTGCGCCGGTGGGGGGAGCCCGCGTTCCGGCGCGCGGGTGGCAGGTCCGCGGACGCGGTGACGGTGCTCGCGGGATTGCACCGGGTGCTGGGCGCGGTGCACGCGAACGGCGTGGTGGTGGGGGACTTCAATGACCTGAACGTGCTGGTGACGGGGACGGACGCGTACCTCATCGACGCGGACAGCTTCCAGTTTGGAAGCTACGTCTGCCCGGTGTTCACCGAGCGGTTCCTGGATCCGCTGCGCCTGGACACGGGAGCGCAGGCGCTCACGCCGGTGCGGCCGGCGACGGTGGACAGTGATTGGTATGCCTTCGCCGTCACCGTGATGCAGTCGCTGCTGTGCGTGGGGCCGCAGGGCGGCATCCACCGACCGAAGGCGCAGGGCGCGCGGCTGAACGCGGTGGCGCGGGTGCTCCAGCGCGTCACCGTCTTCCACGCGGACGTGCAGTACCCCAAGCCCGCGCTGCCCCGGGCCACGCTGCCGGATGAGGTGCTGCACCTGTTCCACCAGGTGTTCGTGGAGGACCTGCGCGGCGCGTTCCCGCTGCCGGTGCTGGAACGGCTGCGCTTCACGGTGTGCGCGTCGTGCGGTGTGGAGCATGCGCGGACCGCCTGTCCTTCGTGTCAGCCGCATGCGACGGCGGCGGCCACGCCGGTGACGGCGGTGCGGGGGCAGGTGGTGGCGACGCGGAAGTTCACCACCCGGGGCGTGGTGGTGCACGCGAGCGCGGACGACGGGACGGTGCGCTTCGTCCACCACGCGGACGGCGCCTACCGGCGCGAGGACGGGCGCACGGTGATGCGCGGTGGGTTGGACCCATCGCTGCGCTGGGCGGTGCAGGGGGACGTGACGCTGCTCGGGCAGGGCGGCCGGGTGGCGGTGTTCGCGCCGGGCCGGGCGCCGGAGTTCCTGGGGGTGGACACCTGCGAGAACAAGCCGGTGTTCGCGGCCAATGCCAGACACCGGTTCTGGGC
>NZ_RAWI01000819.1 GCF_003612125.1 Corallococcus praedator | reverse complement strand
GCTGCTGGGTGTGCTGCTGGGGGTGTGGGCAGGCGAGGTCCGGGCGAAGGGACTCCAGGTGGAGTTCGACCTGCAGACGCCGCTCTTCCTGGACCGCACGTACCTGTTCGCCTCGCCCAACCGCATCCAGCGCCTGGGGGACCCGAAGTCGCCCGCGCCGTTGCTCATCGAGGGCCAGTTCGCGCCGAACCTCTTCCTGCCGCAGCTGCGCTACGGCGACTTCAAGCAGGACGGGCGGGAGACGCTGTTCTCCCTGGTGTTCACGCCGAAGATCCTGCTGCGGATGTTGAACACGGACAGCAACCCCATCCTGCCGCCGTCATACATGCCGAAGTTCACGCTCCAGGCGGCGCACCTGCGGCTGTTGCATGGCCCGGACCGGGATGGAGCGCCCCGGGTGCTGGCGCTGGGGTTGAACGTCATCGTGGGCCACCACTCCAACGGCGAGGACGGGTGCTTCTTCGCGAACCAGACGGGGACGGACCCGGACTGCACGCCGGCGGAGGGGCAGCTTCCGCTGAACGAGGTGACGGGGAGTTTCTCCACGAACCTGCTGCGCTTCGAGCTGCACGGGCGGCTGGGGTTCGAGGTGGATCCCCACAAGTTGAGCGCCTGGCTCATCGGGGCGAATGCCTTCTACGAACTGAATACGGCGATCGGGCCCGGGGGAATGAGTTCGCAGCAGCGCGCGGTGTATGGGAATGGGCACTGGGGGGTGGGG
>NZ_RAWI01000818.1 GCF_003612125.1 Corallococcus praedator | reverse complement strand
GCCTACGGGCTAGATTTGCTCTCAATGGTGCTGGCGGGCGGCCAGTCGTCTCGCTTGGTCTGGCAGCTCCGCGAAGAGGAACAGCTCGTGCAGGCGATCGGCAGCAGCTTTTCGCTTCAGCGCGAGGCTAGCATTATCACCGTCAGCGCGTGGCTGGAACCCGAAGATGTTGAGCAAGTCGAAGCGCGAATTTGCGATCGACTGCACGAGCTAGCCACCACTCCGATCGAGGCGAGCGAACTGCGTCGGCATCAGCGACTGCTCCGCAACGACTACGCCTTTTCAACCGAAACCGCCAGCCAAATTGCCGGACTCTACGGCTACTACAACACGATCGCTCAGGCAGAACTCGCCGTTAGCTATCCGCAGGCGATCGCCGCCTTTGAACCGGAAACGCTGCAAACTCTTGCGGCTCAGTACCTCACTTCCGATCGAGCATCGGTGGCGATCGCGCTGCCAATTTAGAGCAATGTCCGTTTGTTGACTTTGCGGAACAGATGGGAAGCGATCGCCCTAAAAACCGTAGAAATATCGATCGCTACAGATCAGCCCGAACCACTGATTCTAACGCGGGCGACTGCCAATCTACATTTGGCATTTTGTCAAACGCCTGCCGCAGCGATATTTCCCAATGCTGGCGAATCTTGATCAAATACGGATCGCCCATCCGAAGCTGTAGCTGCCGCCGCACCTCAAAACTATCTGCCTCATAAGCTATCAGGTTAATC
>NZ_RAWI01000817.1 GCF_003612125.1 Corallococcus praedator | reverse complement strand
GGCGCGCGGCTCGTCATCCTCCCGCGTGACGTCACGCTGTCGCCGCCGCACCTCGCCCGGAAGCTGCGGGAAGTGGGCGCCACCACGGTGCTGCTCACCACCGCCCTCTTCCACGAGATGGCGCGTGAGGAGCCCGGAGCGCTGGCGGCCCTGCGCAACACCTTCTTCGGCGGGGACCGCGCCGACCCTCGCGCCGTGCGCAACGTGCTCGCGGCGGGCCCCAAGGGCCAGCTCACCAACCTCTACGGCCCCACCGAGGCCACCGTCTGCGCGACCTTCCACGCCGTGGAGGCACTGGCGCCGGACGCCACCGTGGTGCCCATCGGCCGGCCGGTGGCCCGGGCCCGGCTGTACCTGCTGGACGCCCACGGTGAGCCCGTGGCGCCCGGAGTGCCGGGCGAGGTGTTCATCGGCGGCGCGGGCGTGGGCCGTGGCTACCCTGGCCACCCCGCGACGACGGCGCAGCGCTTCGTGCCGGACGCCTTCAGCGGCGTGCCCGGTGCACGGCTGTACCGCACGGGCGACAGGGCGCGGTGGCGGGCGGATGGGACGCTGGACTTCGTGGGCCGGGTGGACGCGCAGGTGAAGGTGCGCGGCTTCCGCATCGAGCCGGGCGAGGTGGAGTCCGTCCTGCACTCGCACCCTTCCGTGCGCGAGGCGGTGGTGGTGGTGCGCGAGGACGTGCCGGGCGACAAGCGGCTGGTGGCGTACGTCGTGGGCCACCCCACGCTGGA
>NZ_RAWI01000816.1 GCF_003612125.1 Corallococcus praedator | reverse complement strand
GTGGAGACCCTCCCGGTCCAGGACGCCAGGCAATGGTGGCCTCCGCCCTCCCGGCCTCCCCGCCATGGGGTGCAGGACGATCCACACCATGAGGTGCTTCCGTACGGATTCCCTGGAAGGTAGGTTTTACGGCATGTCCCAGTTGGAGGTCGGGGTGTGGCAGCGCGTGGTGGGGCTGGCCGTGTTGCTGGCCCTGGGGAGCCCCGCGTGGGCGGCCAACGCGTGGCGGGCCGTCGCGCGCTCGGCATCCCCCGAGGACCGCGCACTCCTGGAGCGGGTGCGGGGACAGAGCAGCGACCTGCCGGTGGTGCTGACCGTGGAGGAGGGGCCGGCGCTGGAGACGAGCCCGGACGGGGCGTGGCGCGAGGCGGAGCGGGTGGCCTTGCGCCAGGACGCTCGCGCGGTGCTGTGGTTCGCGCGCGAGGGCGCGGAGGTGCGTGTGTCCGTGGCGGCGCCCCGGACGGGACACCTGTTCGTCCGGACCGCGCACCTGGAGGGCACGCCTGAAACGCTGACGTGGTCCGTGGGGGCGGAGGCGCTGGCGCTGGCGGTGCGCTCGGCGCTGCGCGCGGTGGACGCGGGGGAACCCCTGGGTGAAGTCGTCGCCCCCCCGCCTCCCGTGGCGGCACCTCCGGCGCTTGCGCCTCCACCTCCGGAGCCCGTGCCGGTGGCGGTCGCTCCGGTGGAAGGGGCCTTCATCCAGGTGGGGCTGCACGCGGCGCTGGATGGCTACCACCC
>NZ_RAWI01000815.1 GCF_003612125.1 Corallococcus praedator | reverse complement strand
CCCCTGGGAAGCGCTCCAAGAACGCCTCAAGGCTAGCGAGCTTCCGCTCTGGCAACACCATCTTCTCACCCAAAGTTTGCTCTAGCAGTGGTTGGAGACGATGCATCCACTCATGCGCTTGCGAACGATGCAGATCAAAAATAATCCCAGCTAGATCAAAGGTGGGATAACACTTGAAGTAGAACAAGATGAAAAACAGCTTCTCTTGGGTGTGAAGCAGGCGTGCTTTACGCCCGCCACCAACGGCGCGTCGACGTGGTTGCTGCTGACGAGCTGCTTCATAAAGGCGGCTGAAAGTCTCGAGCAGTGCCTCAAACGCTTTGCGGTTCAAACCAGTCATGGCTCGCAGCAAGCGGTCTTGCTTCAACACGCGTTGAATGTCCAGCATCGTCTTCACCTATCACTGTCCTCTATTCTCACTTATTCCCCGACAAGTCTATTACTTAAAGCATCTGGATGAATACTGGCACGAGACTTGTAGTGATGGTCAATTTGCCAAGCAGAGTTCAATCCAAGAATTAAAAGATTTTGCTCTTCTAAATAATGAATAATGCATTGCTTTTCATACTCAATGGGATAACTCTCCCCTTTTATAGACTGGTAAAACTCACGAAAATGCAAAAACCGCTTCTGATAATCTGCTTCATTACGAACTGCAATCACATCATTCAAATCAATACATTGATCATCCTTGAACTCTTTTTTATAAGAATCACGCCATTCTAACCAGTAAGCTTCTCTAC
>NZ_RAWI01000814.1 GCF_003612125.1 Corallococcus praedator | reverse complement strand
GGGCAGGGGGGCGACCGTGCGGGACGGCCACCCATACCCCGCATGCGCACCCTTCCCGCACACCCCCTTTGCCAACGAGTGAGGATGCGGATGCCGATGGAACGAGCGCAGCGGTTCGTGGACGCCCTGTTGAAACTGGAAGCGGATGGCGACATCGAGTCGCTGCTCGCCCTCTTCGCCGATGACGCCCAGGTGAGCAACGTGGCCTCGCCCAGCGTCTTCACCGGCATCGACGGCGCCCGCCGCTTCTGGACCGAATACAAGGGCACCCTGGGCCAGGTGAAGTCCACCTTCCGCAACGTCATCGAATCCGGTGACCGCGTGGCCCTGGAGTGGGAGACGCAGGGGCAGTCCCACAACGGTGCCGCCATCGCCTACGAGGGCGTCTCCATCATCGAATGGGACGGCGACCGCATCCGGCGCTTCTTCGCCTACTTCGACCCGCACGCCCTGGGACAGGAGCTGTCCCACGACAACGCGCGCCGGTCGGAGGTCCCCGCGACCACTCCGGCTTGACCCTCGCGTGACGTTTCGAAGGCCCGGGGGGTTTGGAGGGGATTTCACCCCCCCGGGGGACTTATCGCTGCCGCAAGGGGTACCCAGACCCTGTGTGCACTCCCGTGCACCCAGCTCGCGAGCCGGGGTAGCGTGGAGGGGCGGCCGCCCCCATTTCGACGGGCCGCGTCGTCCCCCTTTCGGGAACCCCATGATGACCCGCGTCATTGCCCCCCTCCTGGCCGTCCTGCTCC
>NZ_RAWI01000813.1 GCF_003612125.1 Corallococcus praedator | reverse complement strand
CTTCATGCTTTTTATGACTTTTTCAGACTGACAAACAAAAGCCAAATTTTTATTCTAAATACGTGAGCGATGAGCTTGCTGAATTGAGAAAGCAAATCAAGTCCAACCTCTAACGATTCACATCATTTTCAGCTAATTTACAAAAGAAAACATTCGACATGGCAAACATCTTTGGCAACAAGAACAACAACAATCTGCCTGGTAGCGCTGGCAACGATAATATGTTCGGTCGCGGCGGTAATGACACCCTAGTCGGTTTTGGCGGCGATGACTCGATCGATGGCGGTGTAGGTTTTGACCTACTCAGGACTTACGCAAAAGCCGTGAACTAAAGTTCCGGCTCAAAGCTTAAACCCATTAAAATGGGTTGATGACAGCAGTTTGAGTCAGTTTTAACTGACTTCAGCTTTCAGCCAGGAACTTGAGTTCCTGGCGCTCAATGCATCTGTCCTGACCAGTTTAAATTGAACACTGGATAGATGGATAATCTGTAGGGGCGTAAGGCCTTGCGCCCCTACACAAGAATCTTAGGCAGTGTTTTAAGACGCCACAGCCAAAGCAGGATTGCAGCAATGGCTAAGAGGGCGAGGTGAGTTTCGGCTCGTTTAGACCCAGCTTTTTAGATAAGTGCGCTGCTGCTGCATCACCTGACGGTAAAGCTCTTCGAGCTGGGTAATGTTGCGGGTAAGCGTGTAGCGATCGAGAACGCGCTGACGCGCCTTGCGTCCCAAAAGTGTCGTCATTTCAGGATGGTCGCGAAAC
>NZ_RAWI01000812.1 GCF_003612125.1 Corallococcus praedator | reverse complement strand
GGGCGGGCCCGTCAGTGAAGATGCCCGAGCCGCAGGGCGCACCGCGGTGGCACGGGCCGTCGGGCAGTTGCCTCCCCTGCCGCCCGGGCGTCGCCGTGCGCTGATCGTCCTCCCGGATGCCCTGAGCGGGGACCCGACAGAAGTCGTGCGAGGGGCCCAGCAGGAAGCGGGCGCGGGCGTCGGCTGGGCGGGAGGCGGCGCGGGAAACAACCTCCGGTTCGTCAAGACGGCCCAGTTCACGCAAGGACAGGCCTACCGGGATCAGGTGGTGGTGATTGCCATTGATGCCCAGGAGCCGATCGGCGTCGGCATCCAGCATGGCTGGTATCCGTACGGCCCACCGACCCAGGTCACCAAGGCCCGAGGCACGACCGCCATCGAACTCGACTACGAGAGCGCGTTCGAGGTCTACCGGCGCACGGCCTCCAGCCGGGGAGTCGAGCTGGACATGGGGGACTTCGCCAGCTTCGCGATGACCCACCCGCTGGGGATTCCCCAGGCCAGCGGAGAGTTCGTGATCCGTGACCCCATCTCCGTCGAGTCCGACGGTTCGATCCGCTACGTCGCGGAGATACCGGACGGCTCGCTGGTCCGCGTGATGGAGGGTGCGCGCGCGGACCTGCTCGACGCGGCGGCCGGTGCCGCCGCCATGGCCCGGAAGGCAACGCCTGGCCCCCTGGGTGGCGCGGTGGTGTTCGATTGCGTCTCCCGCTACCTCATCCTGGGGGAGGGGGTCCGGGACGAGCTCTTGAGATTCCAGGATG
>NZ_RAWI01000811.1 GCF_003612125.1 Corallococcus praedator | reverse complement strand
TGCCGTCCTTGGAGGCAATGGCCTCGCGGGCGGCCTTGGCGGCGTCCTTCGCGGCGGCCGGGGCCTTGGCCGCCGGGACGCCCTTGGGCGCCTTGTCGCTCAGCGTGACGCCAATGAGGATGACCGGCGTCTGGGGCCGGTCCTGCGCGCTGCGGGGCACGTTGGAGATCTTCTCCACCACGTCGTAGCCGGAGACGACCTCGCCGAAGATGGTGTGCCGGCCGGTGAGGTGCGAAGGCGTGGAGGTGGTGATGAAGAACTGGCTGCCGTTGGTGTTCCGGCCCGCGTTGGCCATGGCCAGGATGCCCGGCTTGTCGAAGCTGCGGCCGCTCTGGAATTCATCCTCGAAGCGGTAGCCCGGGTCGCCATTGCCGGTGCCGGTGGGGTCGCCACCTTGAATCATGAAGCCCGGGATGACGCGGTGGAACACGCTGCCCGAGTACAGGGGGCGGTTCACTTCCTGGCCCGTGAGGGGATCCGTCCAGCGCTTCTCACCCGTGGCCAGCCCGACGAAGTTCTCCACCGTCTTGGGCGCGTCCTTGGGGAAGAGCCGCACGATGACGGTGCCCTGGTTCGTCTTCAGGGTCGCGTAGAGGTCCTTGCCGGCCTGGACCTTCTTCGTCCAGGGGCCCACCTTCGCGCTCGAAGCCGGCTCGGCGGCCAGGACTCCGACAGCGAAAAGGGCCACGGTGATACCGAGAAGACGGTGCATACGGGACGGCCTCCAGGGCACGAAAGCGCGGACCCTACCCCCCACCCCCCGTCCCTTATACACATCTCCCC
>NZ_RAWI01000810.1 GCF_003612125.1 Corallococcus praedator | reverse complement strand
GGGCCCCTCCGTCCACAACAACCCCAGCAACTCCAGGTCGGTGAGGGCCCTCACGGAGGACGCGCGCGAGCGCCTCTTCCGGCTGGGCGCGGAGGCCCTCACCGACCTGGAGTTGCTGGGGTTGTTGTGGACGGAGGGGCCCAGGGGCACGGGCCTCAAGGACGCGGGCCTGACGCGGGGTGGGCTCAAGGCGCTGGTGCAGGAGGATCCCCGGGCCCTGTGCGCACGCCGGGGCGTGGGCCCGGCCCGAACATCGCGGCTGTTGGCGGCGCTGGAGCTGGGGCGGCGCGCGCAGCGCTCTCCGGAACGCCGTCCCAAGCTGCGCACGCCGAAGGATATCCACGCGTACCTGACGCCCACGCTGGGCGCGCTCCGGCGCGAGGTGTTCCACGTGCTGTGCTTCAACCCGCGCAACGTGCTGGTGCATGACGCCCGGGTGGCAGAAGGAACGCTGAGCGCGTGCCCGGTGGATCCCCGGGAGGTGTTCGCCGCGGCGTTGTCCGCGCGAGCCACGGCCATCGTGCTCGCGCACAACCACCCGTCGGGGGACCCGGAGCCCAGCGTCCAGGACGTGGGCCTCACCGAGCACCTGGCGCGCGCGGCGGGGCTCCTGGGCGTGAAGCTGCTCGACCACGTCGTCGTGGGGGACGGCGCCTACGTGTCGATGCTGGAGCGAGGACTGCTGCCGGACAGCGAGCGGGAGGGGCGACGCAAGTGCGGCACGCCGGACGGGGGCTGGTGATGATGGCGGGGGTGCTGCTGGGGGCGGGCGCCAGCCCCGTGCACG
>NZ_RAWI01000080.1 GCF_003612125.1 Corallococcus praedator | reverse complement strand
GCCCCGGAGCCTCCCGCCCATGTCCTTCAAGAAGATGCTCGCCCGCCTTGGGATTGGCAGTGCCCGGGTGGACACCCGCCTGGAGCACGACACCGTGCGCGCGGGCGGGGACCTGCGCGGCGCGGTCCACGTGCAGGGCGGCAACACGCCCCAAAGAATCGACCGCATCGACCTGCACCTGATGGCGCAGTACCTCCAGCGCGACAACGACCGCCGCAGCGCGCTCAACACCGTCGTGCGCACCTGGCGCATCGCCAACCCCTTCACGCTGGAGCCCCAGGAGGTGAGGGAGCTGCCCTTCTCCCTGCGAATGCCCGTCCACACGCCGCTGACGGAGCGCGGCTCGCCGGTGTGGATCAAGACGGCGCTCGACATCGACAACGCCCTCAACCCCGAGGACAGCGACCGGATCCACGTCCTGCCCCACCCCTCCCTCCAGACCGTGCTCGACGCCGCCCTGCACCTGGGCTTCCAGTGGAAGAACGCGTACTGCGAGGCCGGGCCCCCCCTGGGCCGCGACGAGCCCTTCGTCCAGGAGCTGGAATTCCATTCCGGCCCCGCGTGGCGGGGGCCTCCGCGAACGCTCTGCCTCCTGCCGTTCCCGAAGGAGGACGGCCTGGAGCTGATCCTCGACATCGACCGGGGCCCCCGGGGGCTCAGCTCCCTCCTCGAAGGAACGGCCCTGGAGGGCGGTCGCCGCGAGCGGCTGGTGCTGTCTCCGGCGCAACTGTCCCGGGGGGTGGAAGCCGTGTCGGAAGCGCTGGCGGCGCACCTGCGCCAGGAAAGCTGAAAACCGGAACATCCGGGACGCTTGAACGGTCGTGAACGCAGCCGACGTGGCAAGTCCGACGCCGGGGCGTGAAAGTGGTACAAGCCGCCCTGTGAAGACTCCCCCGCCTCCCGCCACTGAAAACCCCACCTTCGACTCCCTCGGTCTCAAGCCCGAGCTGGTCGAGGCGTTGACGTCCCTCGGCTACGAAGAGCCCACGCCCATCCAGGCGGCCGCGCTCCCGCCCCTGCTCTCCGGCAAGGACCTGCTGGGCATCGCCGCCACCGGTACCGGCAAGACGGCCGCGTTCTCGCTGCCCCTGCTGCAACACCTTACCCCGGGGGCCGCGGGTCCCCACAGCACCTCCGCGCTGGTGCTCGTGCCCACGCGCGAGCTGGCCATGCAGGTGTCCGAAGCCATCCACCGCTACGGCCAGAAGCTGGGCGTCAGCGTGCTGCCCCTCTACGGCGGCCAGGAGATTGGCCGGCAGCTGCGCGTGCTCAAGCGCGGCGTGGACGTCGTCGTCGCCACCCCGGGCCGCGCGCTGGACCACCTGCGCCGCAAGACGCTGAAGCTGGACCGCGTGCAGACGGTGGTGCTGGACGAAGCGGACGAGATGCTCGACATGGGCTTCGCGGACGACCTGGAGGCCATCCTCTCCGAGACGCCGGAGAAGCGGCAGACGGCGCTGTTCTCCGCCACCCTGCCCCCGCGCATCTCCAGCATCGCGGAGCGCCACCTGCGCGAGCCGGAGCGCATCCGCATCGCCAAGGAGAAGCTGGAGGCCGGGGAGATGCCCCGCGTCCGGCAGACGGCCTACATCGTGCCGCGCGCGTTCAAGATCGCGACGCTGGGGCGGGTGTTGGACCTGGAGTCCCCCACCGCCGCCATCGTGTTCTGCCGCACGCGCACGGAGGTGGATGAGCTGACCACGTCCCTCAACGGACGCGGCTGGCGCGCGCACGCCCTGCACGGCGGCATGAGCCAGGAGCAGCGCGACCGCGTCATCAAGCAGTTCAAGTCGCAGGCGGCCGACCTGCTCATCGCCACGGACGTGGCGGCGCGAGGCCTGGACATCCCCCGGCTGTCGCACGTGGTGAACTTCGACGTGCCCAACGCGCCGGAGGCCTACGTGCACCGCATCGGCCGCACCGGCCGCGCGGGCCGCGAGGGCGTGGCCATCACGCTGCTGGAGCCCCGCGAGCACCGGCTCCTGCGCAACATCGAGAAGCTCACCGGCCAGCGCATCGAGGTCTCCGCGGTCCCCACCGTGTCGGACCTGCGCGCCCGCCGGCTGGAGATGATGCGCTCGTCGCTGCACGAGGCGCTCGTCGAGGGAGAGCTGGAGGCGTACCGGGGCGTGGTGGAGAACCTGGCCACCGAGTTCAGCGTCATGGACGTCGCCGCCGCCGCGGTGAAGCTCCTCCAGGAGAAGGAGGACGAGGGCCGCGAGGCCGCCGAGCAGGACATCCCCACGGTCGCGCCGCCGTCGGAGAAGCGCTTCCCCCGCACGGAGCGCTCGGGGCCGCCGAGCCGTGGGGGTGACCGTCCCGAACGCCCGGCGCGTGCACCGCGCGCGGATCGCGGCGAAGCGGGAGGGGAGCGCGCCGCGCGTCCCGCCCGCGAGCCGCGCGCGCCGGAGTGGAACGTCACCCGGCTGTTCATCGGCGCGGGCCGCACCGCGGGCATGCGGCCGGCGGACCTGGTGGGCGCCATCGCCGGTGAGGCGGGGCTCGACTCCTCGCGCATCGGCGCGATCCACATCGCGGACATGTACTCCATCGTGGAGGTGCCGGAGCCGGACGCCGCGCGCATCATCTCCGCGCTGAAGGGCGCCACGCTGCGCGGCAAGAAGGTCTCCGTCCGCCGCGACACCCGCGACTGAGACACCGCCCCGTCACGCGAGTGACGGGGCCGCGGGCCCGGAGCCGTCGCTCCGGGCCACCACGCGCTCCCAGGCCAGGCCGCCCTGTTCCCGGTGGAGGGTGGGACCTAGGATGGCGGGCACGATGAGTGACGAGGGGGAGCAGAACCGGCGGTTGCGCGAGCGCCTGCGCCGCGAGCTGGGGTCGCTGCGCGCCGAGTTCGCCGCATGGCTGACGCTGCGCAGGAAGCAGGACGTCGCCGAGCAGCACGCCAGCCAGTTCATGGCCATCGAGGCCTGCATCGACGGGGCCGCCAGGGGGCTCACGAAGCACCTGGACGCGCTGGACCTGGGCCTTCCCCGGGGCGCGTTCGCGGAGCAGTGCCGACGGCACGACCTGCGCATCCTGTGGCTGCGGCGACTGTGGCGCTTCTTCCGGGAGCGGCTCGATCAACGGGACGACGCCCGGCTGGCCCCGCTGCTGCGCGCGGCGGATGAGGTGGTCTGGAGCGCCTGGCGCTCGGTGTTCGAGCGGGCTCCGACCCTCGGACTGAACGTGACAAATGGGCCTGCGCCCCTGCCATTCATCGACCTGGAGCACTCGCCCGCGGCCACGCCCCGTACATGGGTGTCCCGGGAGCTGAGCCGGGATGGCGGTCCGCTGTTGGCGGAGCACCTGGAGCGACTGCCCATCGCGCTCATCCACCTGCCCGTGGCGAGCGTCGCCTCCCCGTGGTGGCTCGTCTTCATCGGCCACGAGGTGGGCCACCACGTGCAGCACCACCTGGGCCTGGTGGCGGGCTTCCAGGCCCAACTCAAACAGGCGGTCCTCCGGGCCGCCCCCGACTTGAAGCTGACGGACGCCGCCCTCGCCGCGGAGCGCTGGGGGCGATGGTCGCAGGAGGTCTTCGCGGACGTGTACTCGGTGGTCTCCTTCGGCACGGCCGCGGTGCGGGCCCTGGTCGAGTTCGAACAGCACCCGGACGCGGGGATGGGCGTGCCGCGCGATCGCTACCCCGCCGCCGCCGTCCGACTGCACCTGATGGTGCGGACCGCCGAACGGCTGGGCCTGTCCGGCGCGCAGGCGAGCCTGAACGGGCTGGATCCACGGGCCCTGGTCGCGGGCGTGGAGCTCGCGGAAGAGGATCTGCGCCTCGTGGACACGGTGGTCGAAGCATCGCTGGCGGAGCTGCCCGGCTCCGACGTGTCGTTGACGGAGCTGCTGGGCTTCGATGCCCGGCACTTCGAGCTGCGCTGGCCCGCCGTCCCCACGCCGTTCGATGTCACGGGGCCTCGCAGGATGGCCGGCGCGGCGCTCGAGGCCTGGGCCCGGACCGAAGCGATGCCCCTTATGGGGGACGCGTCCGCGCTCGATGCGCTCGCGGACACGGTGAAGCAGCTGCTCGGAGAGAAACGGCTCCCGGAGCGGCGCGGTGGCGCGAAGCCTCCGGGTGCGCCCTTGAACAGGGATGGGCTTCTGGACGTCCTGCTCGGCATGGACCCGGCGCGACTCGAGGCGGCGGCCCGGGGGGCGGCATGAGGGCGGTCATCACCGTGGTGCGGGAGCCCTCCCTGGACCCGGCCGCGTTCTGGCGCGTGGAGGTGGATGGGACGCCGCACCACCACCTGCGGCGCCTGGACAACGGCTTCCCCTTCCCCACCGAGGACGGTGCGCTCGATGGCCTCCCGGAGGTCACCGCGCTCTGGCAGGGCATGAAGCCCGAGAAGGGACTGCGCGGCGCCTTCACCAGCATTCACGGCGGTACGCCCACGCAGGGCCACCTGTGGGGCTTCGGTCGCTACCTGCTGGAGACGCTCCTGGGCGGTGTCTTCTGGCAACAGCTCAAGGGCCGCTGTCCGAAGAACGAGTCCCTGGAGCTGGTGCTCGAATGGGACTCCGGCGAGTGGGAGCTGAGCCGCCTGCACTGGGAGCTGATGCGGGATGACACGGGCTTCCTCGCGGAACAGCACGCCCCGGAGGTGTCGCTGGTGCGGCGGGTGCCCGTCACGCGTCCTTTCCAGGCCCGCGCGCCCATCGACCTGCGGGTGCTCTTCGTCGTGGGCACGGACCTAACGGATCCGCGGATCCGCCCGGGTGCCGAATACCTGGGACTGCTGCGCCACCTGAACCACCAGCAGCGGGCCCTCCACCACCGCGTCCTCATCGCGGCCCATGGCGAGGACCTCGCCGCGGCCGTGAAGAGCTACCAGCCCACGGTCCTCCACCTCACCTGCCACGGTGAATGGGACAGCATCCATCTCAAGCCGGGCCGGGAGGCGCCGCCCTCCGAGGAGCGGGAGGGCTTCAAGCGCTGGAGCGCCCAGGACCTGTACCAGCTCCTCCAGGGCACGGGCGTCCCGCTGCCGACGGTGGTGGTCGTCAACGCCTGTGATTCGGCGAAGGGCCGGCCGCCCATGCCCCAGGAGGATCCCGCCTCCGCCACCGCGCAGGCCTCGTTCGCCGTGGAGCTGGCGAAGCTTGGCGTCCCGATGGTGGTGGGCATGGCCGGAGAGGTCGCCGATCACGCCTGCCGTCTCTTCACCCGACGTCTCTACGAGTCCCTGCTCGAAGGCGTCCCGAACACGCCCGTGGACCTGGGGCTCGCGACCACCACCGGCCGTCGCGCCGGGCTCCAGTTGCTCGACGGCCGCCATGCGACCAGCGACTGGGCCTTCTCCCAGCTCATCATCCGAGGCGACACGGACACGCGGCTGGTGCTGAAGGACGTGGGGCAGGCCTCCGTGCGCCTGCGGATCGCGAACACGCTCCGGGTCAATCATCCGTTCTGCGACCGGCTCGAAGCGTTCCGTGATTTCGAGCGCTGGTTGGACTCAGGGCGCTGCGAGTGGAACCCCTTCGCCATCGTCGGGCCCGCCATGGAGCAGCCTCCGGTGAAGTACGGGGCCACGCGCTTGATGAGCGAGCTGGCCGTGCACGCGCTCCAGTCCGGCTACGTCCCCGTCCTCTTCGGCTTCCCGGAAGGCAGCACGGAGGCCCCCACGACCGAGCGGCTCCTGACGGAGTTGTTCAAGAAGCTGCGCGACCTGCGGAACGACTGGGGCGTGGGCCCCGCGAAGGACTCGCAGCTGCGCGCGCTCCTGCTGCGAGAGAAGAGCCCCGCCCCGCCGCTCCACCCGGACCTCGACGAGGCGCTGACCCTGGGCGGGCCGACGGACCCCGCCGTGCTCCGGTTGGCGCTGGCCATGGACCTGGCGGCCCTGGCGAAGGACACGCAATGCAAGGGCGCGCTGCTGCTGCTGGACGGCATCCACACCTGGTCGCCCGCGCTGTCCACGCTCGTGCGCCTGTTGGAGCACCGGCTGATCTTCGAGGGCCTGACGACGCCGGTGGTGGTGAGCTGCCGCCGCTGGCCCGGTCATCCCCAGGCGGATGGTCCCATCAAGGCCCTGCTGGAGCGCGCGACCGTCGAACGTCACGACATCAGCCGGTTCCCGGAGGCGCTGGAGCCGCTCATCTACAACCAGTACGTCCTCCTGCGCGAACCGCCGCAGGTCCCGAATCCCGCCATGCCGAACGTGGCGATGTTCCTCGAAACGTATCTCAAGGACCTGGTGAAGGGACTGCCCTCCCAGCTCCACGGGAACGCGGGACTGGACGCGGTGCTCAAGGCGCTCGGCACGTCGAAGATGCTCCTTCAGGCGGATGATCAAGCCACCATGAAGGCCTTGCTCCGGGGCACTCCGGCGCGTGAAGGGCAGACCTCATGAACGCCGACCTGCGGCAGGAGCTGGCCCGGATCAACCAGCTCGTCGAGCAGAACCTCGAAGCCAACCGGCGCACGCGCGATGACCGGATGCAGGGCTTCGAGGACGCCCTGCGGTGGATGCTCCTCGTCCCGGTGTGGACGGAAGCGCTGGCGCAGGCGTGCGGCTTTCCTCCGACGGCCGCCGCGCTGGAGTGGCTGCGCGCGGAAGGGCTGTGCCAGTCCCGGGAGGTCTCCAGCCTGGACCTGGATGCGCCGTCCATCCGCGAGTACTGGATGCCTCCCGACATCCGTCAGCGCGAGCTGCGGCGGCTGCTGGAGAAGACCCCGTCGCTCGAACAGGCCCTGCGTGAAGAGAGCCATCTGCTGGGCCAGAAGCTGTCCGCTCCGGAGTTGAAGACCCTGGTCCCCTTGCCGACCCGACGGTGGGCCGGACTGGCTGCCCGGGGGGACAACCCCGAAGTCCTGGCCACCGAACTCCAGGAGCGGATCGCGGAGCGGGTGGAGCAGGACTTCACTCCTGCATCCGGGGAGGTGGAGGAGCAACGCCTCGCGGACGCGATGAGCTGGGTGCGCACGGCCTGGCACCTGGAGCCCATCTTCGGTCCCACGCTCGGCGCGGCCGCCAGCGCCGCCGCCCGCCGCATCGACTTCCTCCAGCTTCACCGCGAGGACGAGCGTCGGCTGGAGCACTACCTCCAGCGCGAGGAGCAGCTCGAAGCGTTCCGTGAGTTGATGACCGCCCCCGAGGACACTCCCGCCTGGGCGCTGCACTTCGTAGGCAAGGCAGGCATCGGCAAGACGATGCTGGTCCGTCACCTCTGCGCACGGAGCATCTTCGAAGCGCGGGGGGACTGGGCTCGGGTGGACTTCGATCACCTCAACCCGGCGTATCCGACGCAGGCTCCGTGGCTGCTCATCGAACAGCTCGCGGAGCAGCTCTTCCTCCAGGGAGGCGCGGGACGGATCAGCCGGAGCCTGCACTGGTTCGACCGGACGCGGCTGATGGTGCGTGAGCTGGCCGGATCCTCCGCGCCTTCCTGGAAGGACATCCAGCGAACGCCCCACTGGCAGGAGATGCTCCACGCCTTCGCCAGCGTCGTGCGTGAGCTGAATGGACCCGTCGTCCTCCTCTTCGACACGTGCGAGGAGCTGGCGAAGCTCTCCTCCGGAGACGAGCCCGCCAACGTCACCGCCACGTTCCAGCTCCTGGAAGAGCTGCACCAGCAGGTGCCGGGGCTCCGGGTCGTCTTCTTCGGCCGTCGGCCCCTCGCCTCCAGCGGCGCGGGCTGGCGGCTGGAGAACGCGCCCTCGTGGCTTCCCCCGAGAGACTTCCTCCGGCTGCACGAGATGCAGTCCTTCTCCCAGTGGGAAGCAGAGCGGTACTTCGATCAGGCCCGCGCGGGCCAACGCGAACTGCCGCGTGAGCTGCGGACGGCCGTGTTGATGAAGACCCAGGAGCCGCCGCGGCCTTCCGTGTTCGTGCACACGCGGACCGCGCCGCCACCATCGACACGCTTCAATCCCTTCGAGGTCGTCCTCTACACGGACTGGATCCGCGAGGACCCGCGCGTCACGCCCGAGTTGCTGGCCCAGCCTGGAAGCGACCGCTATGTCGAGCTGCGCATCGTGGAGCGGCTCCAGAACCCGGACCTGCTCAAGTTGCTGCCCATGGTGGCGCTGCTGGGGCGCTTCGATGAACCCCTGCTGCGCGACACCTGGAGCGGAGCGCCCGAGTCCTTCGAGGCCGCCTTCCGCGAGTTGATCCGCCAGGAATGGGTCCGGCCGGAGTCTCCGTACTACCAGGTGGACGAGGGCCTGCGGCCCCGTCTCGAGGCCTGGTGCCGCGCGACGAAGCCTGACTCCCTCCGGGACGCGTCCCAGCGAGCGACGGACTCCCTCGAACAATTCACCGTCCATCACGCCATCGCGAAGGTGGAGGTCTTCCACTACGTGCTGCTCGGCGGGCTGCTCCGAGACGAACCCGAGCGGGCCGTCGCGTGGTGGCGCCTCATCGAGAAGCGGAACATCAACATCGGAAGCTTCGCCGCGCTCGGCTCGGTCTGTGGTTCGCTCCTGGCGGATCAGGGCCCCCTGAGCCGTGATGCTCCGGCGTCCACCCGGCCATTCCGGGCGGTCGTCCTGGCCACGTACGCCGCCAGCCTCCTCCACCGCCGTCGCCCCGCCGGAGAGGAATGGGCGGAGGTCGGCCGCATCGCCCCCGAGGACGACGGACACCTGCGCCTCCGCGCACTGCTCGGAAAGATCATCGCGGCCAACGCCAACGAAGCGCCGTTGAGCGAGGTCCGCATCAAGCAGCTCTGGAGCCAGACGAAGCCCTGGCGGATCGAGGACTGGGACGAACAGCTCCAGGCCGCGTGGGTCGGAGCGCTGGCGGCCATTGTCGAACAGGCCGAACGGGCCGGGAGCTTCCGCTCGCTGGCGGACAAGCCGCTGACGCAGACGGCGAAGTGGGCTGCTTCGGCGAAGGTCCCACCAGCACTTGCGGGCTTCGCGCTGGCGACGGTCGCGCGTGCGTTCGCCCACCAACGCAAGAAGCCGAAGTGGGTGGAGGGCTGGTTCTTCAAGGCGGTGTCGCGGGTCCGTGTGGGACCGACGCAGCAGCGATGGCTGGACTGGCGGGCGCCCGACGACACGGGCGCTCGCGTCCGGCTGGAGATGATCCGATCGCTCTACCCGGAGGGGGTGCCGGCGGCGCAGCTCCTGAAGGACTGGGCCGCGATGGATGGGGGCGACATCCTGAGACAGTGGTCGCGAATCGATCCGAGCGTGCTGGACCAGGATCGGCTCTGTACGGCGTACCTCCAGTTGGAGGGAGCGGTACGGCCCCCCCTGGACCTTGCACGCCGGATGGAGGAGCACGGCTGGCGCGCGCAGGCGTCGCAGTACGGGAAGCCCGACTGCAATGCGCACCGGGACATGCCCCCTTCCTTCATCGCGCACGCCCAGGCTCTGGGAGAGGCGGGGTTCATCACCTCCGCGCTGAACGAACTCCGGACCGCGACGTCCCGTGAGGAACGCGCCTCACGCGCCACCGAGGGGGCCACGCTCGCAAGGAATCTGCGCCTGGAGCTTTCACGCCGCATGCGGCACCTGGGCGACGGGCAGCCCATTGCGGCGCTGCTGAACTTCCTTCCCTCCGACGCGACCGAAGCCACCTATGACGAGTATGCCGCGACCTGGGCGATGCTGGGCATGGCGCAGCCGGAGCTGACGCTGAGCCTGGATCCAACACCCCGGAACCCGGGGACGACCCCGTGGCTTCAGCACGCCTGCTGGCGTTCCCTTCCGATGCTGGAAGCGGAGCACGCCCGCCGCAGCCTGACCTGGGCGAAGGTGCGGCTGGTCCCGGGCAAGAAGTCGCTGGATGAGTTCCTGATGCTGTCGCTCGTACTGGACGTCGTCGAAGCGGACGAGGTGGCGGAGCACTTCGGGTTGGACCATTCGTTCCTGAGCCGGTGGTTCTCCCACCTGCTGGACTGGCGGAGGCGCATTCCGCCACACCAAATGCTCCGGCTTCTCTTGCGGGCCCGAGCGCTGGGGTTCCCCGTGTCCGCACGGCAGCTCGCCCCGCAGATCAAGAAGGTGGGCCCTCGCGCCGCGGCCCGCATCGCCCTGGACGAAGGAGAGCTCCTGGCGTTGAGGCTGCCGCTGAAGGGCGCAAGCCTCCTGGAGACGGCTCTCCAGCTCTTCCAGGAGGGTGAGGACCCTGTCGGCTCCGTGCTGTCCTCGCTGTTCAGGGCCCTGGCGCTCCTGCGGACTCCGCTCGCGAACCTGGAAGGGGTGCGCGAAGCACTGGTTTCGGAGCTGGCCCGGTTGCCGCTGACCGCCCACCTGGGCCCGATGAAGCGGATCGGCGCGGAGGGCCCATTGGAGAAGTTGCTTCCTCCCGCCCTGCTCGACCTGATCGATCACGACAAGGACTGGGACGAGATCCTCTTCCGCGTCGCGGGCGCGCTGCTGGCCTTCGAGGATGTGCGCGATGGAGGCAAACGATTGGATGCCCTGATCCAGGACGGAGGCCATTTCACGTCGTACACCTCGGAGCTGCTGGGGCTGCGACAGACCCTCCTGCGTTCCAGGGCCATCCCTCCCAGTGAGAATGCGCTCGAGATTTCTCTGGCGTCGCGTTCCTTCGAGTTCCTCTCGCCCCTGAGCGACCCTGGTGAGCTGCTCTTCACCGCAAGGGCCCCGGAGTCGAATCCCCCTGCGGCCCCGACGCTGGGTGTTGGGCCCATCCAGATCGAACTGACCACGGAGTACCGTGAGCGGTTCGGGCCGTTCGTGCTCTTCCAGCATCACCCCTACGAGGACTCGGTGCTCATGGCCGGTGCGCTGCTCCGGTCGCTGCCACCGCTCGCGCGCTGGACGGGTGGTGAGGTTGCGTTCGCGACGGAGACCGCCGTCGCGGGCCTCTGCTGGGAAGCGGTGGTGGGATCAATGCTCCGCGAGTCGCAGGAGGAGCAGCTCGGCCTCGACCTGCGGCGCGGCAACCTTCGTGGCTTCCAGCCAGCGGCGCAGTGGGTCCGACCTCCGTTGCACGTGGGCGTGGAACTGGGAGACGCCCTGTCACAACGGCGCCTGGGCCAACGCTGGTTGGAAACGGCGGCGAGACGGACGGCCCGCGTCCTGGGCGGTGGCGAGAACGACGCGCCCCATGCGGATTCGGCCACGGTCGACCTGCTGTACCTGCGGGCCACCCCCGTCCCCACCGCGCGAGGTCTCCGGATGGAGCTCACGGTGAATGGACACTCCGAGAACCGCATCCGGGAGCGGGAGCGGCTCATCTCCGCGGACGACCTGCTCGCGTGGATGAAGAAGCTCCGGATCTGCATCCTCGCGGGCCCACAGTTGGTGGATACCCGACGCATCGAGAGTGATCGTCTCCGGGCCGCCAACGCCCGGGCCTTCGCTTGCGAGCTGGCGGCATCGGGACAGCTCACGGCGGTCCTCGTGATTCCATCGCTGCCGGAGGGTCTTGAATTCGAGGTGAATGCGCTCTTGGCCCAGGCGTTCACCCAACAAGATTGGGCCGGTGCGTTGAGTTCAGTGGTGAGGGAGATGCGCACCTACCTCTTTCGAGCACTCGGCAAGACCTCCGACGCATGGGAAGTGGCGATGGATTGTTGTCTCTACATGCCCCCCCAGGCGCAACTGCACTACTGACCGCCACCTCCACCCTGGAACGATCCATGTCCAGTTCCGAAGACCCGCTGGTCCTCAACGGCATCGACGGTGTCACCGGCCAGTACCTGGTGCCGCCCGTGGACCTCCCGGCGGCCGCGGAGGTGGCCGACCCCCGAGGTGACGTCCCCTACTTCGACGCGTGGAAGCGGTGGCTCCAGGTCGTGCCCATGGGCGCCAAGACCTTCCTGCCCTTCGACGTGGATCCGACGAATCCCATCCAGGCCGGCTGGGGCGTGGTGTTCCACGCTCAGGCGTCAGAGGAGCTCCGCAAGAGCCTGGAGCCGCTCATCGCCCACCGTCGCGGCCTCGTGGAATCGGATCGGATGCATGTCCTCACCTACCAGTCCGGAGAGACAGCCCATCAGTTCCTCGCGCGCTACGCGGTCGGCGTCGGTGACGTGGATCCCACGCGCGTGCCGGCCTACTTGCTCCTCGTGGGCGGACCGGACGACATCCCGTACGACGTGCAGCACTCGCTCTCCCTCTCCTACTATGTCGGTCGCCTCTCCTTCGATACCTCCGCGGAGTACACGCGCTATGCGGAAAGCGTCGTCGCCTACGAGACGGCGGCCACGGTCCCCAACCACCGGCAGGTGAGCTGGTGGGCACCGAAACACCTGGGCGACCGCTCCACGCACCTCAGCGCGGATGAGCTCGTCACCACGCTCGCCCGGGGCGCTCCCGCCAACGAGAAACCCCACTACACGAAGACGATCGCCGCGAAGCTGCGCTACGCCAACACCGCCGCCATCGAAGACGATGCGACCAAGGAATGGCTGCTCGACGCGCTCCACGGTCGGGAGGCGCGTCCGGCCGTGCTCTTCACCGCGTCCCACGGCCTCGGATTTCCCGCGAAGGATCCGCGCCAGTTGACGGACCAGGGCGCACTGCTGAGCCAGGACTGGAGCGGCTTTGGCGCGATGTCTCCCGCGCACTATGTGTCGGCGGCAGACATCCAGGACGACGCACGGCTTCACGGACTGGTGGCCTTCTTCTTCGCCTGCTTCGGCATTGGCACGCCTGCCCATGACGAGTTCCCGCTCGACCCTACCCGTCGGGGCGAAGCACTTGCCCAGGCCGCCTTCGTCGCGGCCCTGCCCCGGAGGCTGCTGTCCCATCCTGGCGGAGGTGCGCTGGCGGTCATCGGCCACGTGGAGCGGGCCTGGGGCTTCTCGATCAAGCCCTTGAACCTGGTTCAGTCCAACGTCCAGCCCTTCAACAATTCGCTCGCGTTGATCATGTCCGGCCAACCCGTGGGCTATGCGCTGCGCGACTTCCGCAGCCGCTACTCCGATCTCAACAACATCCTGTTGACCCACCTGGACACCAACACCTCCAACGGGAAGATGGCGCCCCGGGAGCTCATCCATCGGTGGATCGAACGCAATGACGCGCGCAACTACGTGATGCTCGGCGATCCCGCCGTGCGCATCCGCCACACCGACCTGCAAGTGCTTCCCTGAAAGGAGCATGACCCCATGCGAACGCTCATTCTCAGCGACCTCCACCTCGGCAACGGCGGGCCGTACGACATCTTCGCGGGCGCCGCCGAGCTGCCCGCCCTGCTGGACTCACTCACCGGCACGCCCACCCACGTGGTGCTCAACGGGGACAGCTTCGACTTCCTGCTCAACGACGACCCGCTCGCGGTGGACCCGAAGCTCACCCTCGAACAGGCCCGGGCGCTGGTGAACTCCGCGCAGACGGCGCCGTCCCTCAAGGCCCTGGGCCGGGTGCTGGCCGCGGGCGGACGCGCGACGATGGTGGTGGGCAACCACGACCTCGAACTGGCCCTGCCGGACGTGCAGGCCGTGGTGCGCTCCGCGCTCGCGCAGCCCGCCCACGTGGCCTCGCGGCTGGAGTTCCGGGACGGCACCGCGCCCCTCCAGTTGGAAGTGGGCGGCGCCCGCGTGCTCGTCACCCACGGCGAGCACACCGACGTGGCCAACCGCATCGACTACGACTCGCTCCTTTCCTCCGAGCGCGACAGCCGCTTCCGCTATCCGCCGGGTTCCGTGCTGGTGAAGAGCCTGCTCAACCCGCTCAAGCACCAGCACCGCATGCGGTACATGGACCTCTTGAAGCCAGACTTCCAGGGGGCGGTGATGGTGGCGCTCGGCGTGAAGCCCGACGCGCTCAAGGTCCTGCTGACGTCCGGCACGCTCACCCTCCTGCGACGGCTGATCCAGAACAAGGGCATCGCTCCGGCCTTCGCCTTCCCCACCGACGACGCCCCCGCGGCCTCGGCGGCGGAGTCACACCTGGCGCAGGCGATCGCGGACGTGGACCTGGCGGCCGATGAAGTGGACGCGCTGCTGTCCGCCCTGGATCCGGAGCAGCTCAACGCCTTCGAAAGCCCCGGCGCCCTGGGCCGGGCCCGCCTGAAGCTGTGCAAGGCGGGCTTCGCGCTCTACGCCCGCCTGCACCGGACGGTCGCGGGCAAGACGGGCACGGACTACTTCGCACTGGAACCGGGCAAGGACGAACTCGCGGAGAGCGAACGGCTGGGCAAGAAGTTCGGGCCGCAGGCGGTGGTCATGGGCCACACCCACGCGGCCCGGTGGCACCAGGGCAACGGGCGCGTGTTCGCGAACACCGGCACGTGGATCTCCCTGCTGCGGCTCCCCTCCCTGGACGCGTCCGACGACGAGTGGGGCGCGTACCTCGCGGAGCTCCAGGGCAACCCCGCGCTGGAGCCGTCCCGTCAGAAGCTGGCCCGGCTGGAGCACCGCTTCACCTGCGTGGAGGTCGCCCCCCACGCCACGGGCGCGACGCTGCGGCTGGCGCAGTGGAAGGATCAGGGGCTGCACACGCTGGGCAGCGCGGAGCTCAAGGCGGGAAGCTGAGCCGTCAGCGCGTCGCGGACTTGTCGGCCGCCGCGGACAGCACGCCGTGCAGCACGGCCAGCATCACGGCGCACGCGAGGATGTGGGGCGCGATGTAGGCCAGGCCCCACTTCTCCGCGATGAGGCCCGCGAGGCTCGGCAGCGCCGCGACGCCCGCGGTGGCCGCGCTCACCTGGAAGCCCACCGCGTGCGCGGAGACGTCGGTGCCCACCCGGCGCGGCGTCTCCGACATCATGCCCGGGAAGATGGGGGCCAGCGCGAAGCCCAGCAGCACCAGGCCCACGAAGGGCGGCACGCTGGGAATCGCGAACAGCAGCGCGCCCACCACCGCGAGCCCCGTGCTCGCGCGCAGCATCCGCACCGAGCCCAGGTGCTCGACGATGAAGCCCGACAGGATGCGCCCCACCAGCAGGCTGCCCCAGTAGAGGCTGACGAAGGTGCCGGCCTCGGCGGTGTGCAGGCCCCGGCCTTCCGTGAGCACCGTGAAGCTCCACTGGCCGGCCGTCACCTCCACGCCCGTGTAGAAGAAGAACGTGGCGATCTGCAGCCACACCCGGGGCCGCCGCAGCGTCTCCGCCGCGCTGGCGGTGGGCACCTGCACGCTGGCTTCACCGTCGGTCCGCACCGGCGCATCCCACTGCCGGCGCATCACCAGGAACATCAGCGCCAGCGTGCCCAGCACCGCGCCAATGACGGCGTATCCCGTGCGCCACCCGAAGCCCCGCGTGAGCAGCGCCGTCATCAGCACCGGCCCCAGCGCCGCGCCGACGCTGTAGGCGGCGTGCAGCCAGTTCATGTGCTTGGGCCCGAAGTTCTGGGCCGCGTAGTTGTTGAGCGCGGAGTCGATCGCCCCGGAGCCAAAGCCGATGCAGCACGCCGCCAGCAGGAAGAGCGCGAACACGGGCACGGTCACGTACCCCGCGAGCCCCAGCGCCACCAGCCCCGTGCTCAGCGCCAGCAGCAGGCCCAGCTTGAGCCAGCGCATCAGCCGTCCCGCGAGCAGCCCGGACACGAAGTAGGCGATCGCCGCCGCGGACAGGATGGCTCCCATGCCCGCCTGCGACAGGCCGAAGGTGCTCCGCAGCGACGGCCAGGCGACCCCGAGCACCGCGTCCGGAAGCCCCAGGCTGATGAACGCCAGGTAGGCGAGCGTGAGGAGCGCGGGACGCGGACGGGGAACGGGCACGGAAGGATTCACGGCCGCGCAACGTAGCCCGCGCCCGGGCATTCCCTCCGGGCATTTCCGTGCCATTCATCGGGGCCTTGACGTTGACACTGGTGTCAGGCCCTAGCGTCCTTTCGCAGGAGAGCAGGATGAACATTGGAGAACTCGCCCGGCGCACGGGCAGCAGTGCGCGCTCCATCCGCCACTACGACAAGGCGGGGGTCCTCACCTCATACCGGCGGGACAACGGCTATCGCGACTTCGGCGAGGAGGCCGTCCCCCAGGTGATGCAGGTGGCGCGGATGATCCGCCTGGGCTTCTCCCTGGAGGAGATCGCCACCTTCCCGCCCTGCATGCTCCGCCAGGTCACCACCAGCGTCTGCCCGGACGCCCTCGCGGCCCACCGCGAGCGCCTCGCTGAAGTCGACCAGCAGCTGTTCGACCTCGCGCGCCTGCGGGAGCGACTGCTCTCCGTGCTGGATGCGAACGAAGCCCTTGTCCCCTCCACCGAAAGAGCCATCCATGAACCGTCGTGACGTGATGAAGACCGCCCTCGTGGGCGCAGGACTGCTGCCGGGAGTCGGCCTCGCGGCTGCCCCCGCGCCCACGAAGCGCGACAAGCCCCGGACCTACCTGCTGGTGCACGGCGCATGGCACAACGCCCTGCACTGGACCCGCGTCTCCGAGGCCCTCTCCGCCCGGGGGCATCAGGTGGTGGCCATCGACCTGCCAGGGCACGGCCTCAACGCGCGCTTCCCTGCTTCCTACCTGACGGGCCCCGCGGCCCGCTTCGCGGAGGAGCGCTCCCCGCTGGCGGACGTCACGTTGGATGACTGCGCTGACGCGGTGGTGGCCGCGTTGGAGAAGCTGAAGGGCGGCCCGAAGCCCATCCTCGTGGGCCACAGCGCGGGCGGCACCGTCATCACCCGGGCGGGCGAGAAGGCGCCGCAGCTCATCGGCCGGCTGGTGTACCTGAGCGCGTACTGCCCGCTGCGCCTCCAGAGCGCCAGCGGCTACGGCGCCCTCCCCGAGGCCCGCACCGGCCATGGCGAGAACCTCTTCATCGGCGACGCGGCGAAGGTGGGCGCGGTGCGCATCAACCCTCGCGGCGACGCGGCGTACCTGGAGGCCCTGCGCGCGGGCTTCTACCAGGACGTGGACCCCGCAGGCTTCCTGCCCTTCGCGCTCACCCTCACGCCGGACATCCCGCTGTCCCTCTGGGTGGGCAAGGTAGGCGCGACGAAGGAGCGCTGGGGGCGCATCCCGCGCAGCTACATCCGCTGCACCCAGGACCGCGCCCTGGCCCCCGCGCTCCAGGACCTGATGATCCGCGAAGCCGACGCCTTCACGCCCGGCAACGCCTTCACCGTCGAGTCCCTGGAGTCCTCGCACTCGCCGTTCGCGTCGCAGCCGGAGAAGCTGGCCTCGGTGCTGGACGGCCTGCGCTGACCCGGCTCAGAAGATGGACAGGCCGGTCAGCGTCGTGAACTGATCCAGCGCCTCCATGCCCGCCACCGAGTTGCCCTGGGCATCCAGTCCGGGGCTCCACACGCACAGGCCGCAGCGGTTGGGGATGACGGCGATGATGCCTCCGCCCACGCCGCTCTTGCCGGGCAGGCCCACGCGGTAGGCGAACTCCCCCGCCGCGTCGTACGTGCCACAGGTGAGCATCACCGCGTTGACCTGCTTGGCCTGACTGCGCGTGAGCAGCCGCGCCCCGTCCGCGCGCTCGCCATGGCGGGCGAGGAACCCACAGGCTCGGGCCAGGTCCGCGCAGCTCATCGCCAGCGAGCACTGCCAGAAGTAGTGCTCCAGCACCTCCGAGACGGGACTCTCCATGTTGCCGTAGCTGGCCATGAAGTGGGCCAGCGCGCGATTGCGGTGGCCGTGCTCCGCCTCCGACGCGGCAATGACTGGATCGAAGTCCACCGACGGGTTGCCGCTCTCCGCGCGGAGGAAGTCGCGCAGCGTGCCGCGCGCGTCCCCGGTGAGCTGCTGCAACCGGTCGGTGATGACCAGCGCCCCGGCGTTGATGAACGGGTTGCGCGGGATGCCGTGCTCGTACTCCAACTGCACCAGCGAGTTGAACGGATTGCCCGACGGCTCCTTGCCCACCCGCCGCCACACCGCGTCCCCGTCGCGCGACAGGGCCATGGCCAGGGTGAAGACCTTGGAGATGCTCTGGATGGAGAACGGCTCGCGCCAGTCGCCCACGCCGTACACGTCGCCGTCCACCGTCGCGAGCGCCATGCCGAACCGGCGCGGATCCACCGCCGCCAACGCCGGGATGTAGGTCGCCACGCGGCCCTGGCCCAACACTGGCCGCACCGCGTCCCACACGTCGTGCAACACCGCCTGATAGTCCATGAGCCACCATCCTCATCCACAAAGGGCATTCGGCCTTTCAGAAAATCCGCGCGGCGGTGTCTGCTGTTTTCATGCGCCTCTTCTCGACCACGCTGCTCTCCCTCGCCCTGCTGGGCACGGTCCCCACGGCCTGCTGCAGCAGCACCTCCTCGGCCTCGAACTCCTGCCAGGGCCCGAGCGAAACGCCCACCGACCCCGGGAGCGTCCAGGTCACGCAGCTCGGCGCGGGAGCGTTGAACGCGGCCGGCCAGACGTGGCCGTACCAGCTCCTGAAGCTGGAGGTGCCCGGCCGGGCCGCCACCTACGCGCAGTGGTTCCCGCCCCGGAAGCCCGGTGTGTCCCCCACGGTGATGATCACCAAGCCGTATGACGGCATCACGTGGACGGGCGAGGCCGTGGACGCGAAGTGGGCGTCGCGCGGCAACGGCCTGCACCCGGACGACAGCGAGCCGCACTACGGGTCGGGTTCGTCGCCCATCGCCTTCACGCCCACGACGCCGGAGATCATCTCCGGCGAGGCGTTCATCTACCTGGCCCATGACTTCGGTGTGCTCGCCGTCTTCGGCCGCTTCTACGCGGGCGGGGACCTGCAGAACGACCGCGACGACATGAACGCGGGCATGCGCTTCCTGGCCCAGGCGTCCAACGTGGACACCACACGCATTGGCGTCTTCGGTGGCTCCTGGGGAGGATACGAGGCGCTCTACGCCGCGGCGGACGCACCGGCCAGCGTCATTCCCAAGGTGGGCGTCGCCATCTCCCCGCTGTCCGACTTCGCCCAGGAGGTGGACTACGTGAGCCGCGTCGTCCCCTCGCGCGTGAGCGACCCGGCGATGCGCACGCGCTACCAGCAGTTCTTCGAGCCCTACTTCCGCCGCATCTTCGCCACCACGGGAGGCGACCCCGTCACCGCGTCGGGCGCGGACTACTCGCGCTGGGACGCGGCCCACCTGCTGGACAAGGTGCAGACGCCGTTCCTCATCCTCCACGACGACTGGGACACGCTCATCCCCGTGGAGCACACGCGCGCGCTCGTGTCCCTGGCGCCCCACCGCTACACGCCGCTGTACTTCCGGAACACCGCCGCCGTGAACTGGAACACGCTGGCCCCGGACCACGGCCCCGTCCTCGCAGCGAACGGCAGCGTCGTCATCACACTGAGCGTGGCGCACCTCATCGCGAAGCTGGGCGCGGCGGATCAGACCCTGCTCATCCCCCACGCGGACGGCACCGTGCGCGCGTGGCTCCAGGGCGTGCGAGCCCTCCAGGCGCAGGACCGCGACGTGACGGACGTCGCGCCCCGGCTCCTGGAGCTGACGGATCCGCGCGTGCAGATGTACGAAACCACCGTGGGCAGCGTGCAACCCGGCGCGACCTTCGTCGCGGCGCAGGTCAACGCTGTCTGGGGCACGGCCTTTACCAACGCGAACATCCGCGCGGCGCTGGAATCAGGTCTGCCGACGCCTTAGCGAGCCAAAGCGGAGCCGGAGCCTCGCTTCAGCGCCGGCCAACTTCTTCTCAAGGGTGATGCTCTACCGTTCGAAAGCCAGATAGACCGCCATTCATGACCCGATGGAACATCCAATCATGGGGCACGCTGGTGGTCCTCGGGCTCGCTCTGGCGACGACGAGCCCTGGCGGGACGGCTCGCGCCCAGGCCGGCAACGCACTGGTGTCCCTGGCCCAGGCGCCCTGCACACCCAAGGACTCCACGGTGAGCTGCTGCGTGAAGACGCACCCACTGTCACCGGAGCGCTGTGGCGCCACTAAGCTGGAGGCGGAGGAAATCCTCTTCGCAGCCACGGTGGCCATGGAGTTGGCCAAGCCGGACTTGCCGGAGTGGAAGCGGGCCTGCATGAACAACTACGTGAGGTGCAAGGAGGAGGAGTGGAGTGGCTCCTGCTACGACTGCTTCCGGTCCTGCGAGGGGCAGCGCGGAAACTGGCCGCGTGACAAGTGCCGTCGAAAAACAGGAGACGACTGAGCATGCCCAAGGACATTGACTGGGATCCAGTACGAGCACTGGTCTCGCGTGTGGACGCGGGCGAGGCTTTGACGCTTACCCCGCAGGTGCGCGAGGTGCTGCTGCGCACCGCTCGTGAGGTGGGGATACCAGCCTCCGATGCACAGGCAGCCCTCAAGGATGTGGGCGCAGCGACGGCCCTGCTGCATGGCGCCTGGGCCCGCATCCGAGACGGCTCCATTCGCCTATCGCTCACGGAGATGAGGGCACAGGACCTGGCTCGCACCGGCGACAAGGCCGGCGCGCGGAAGCTGCTGGAGGACCTGCTCGCCGTGGAGGTGGTGTCGCTCTACCGCGAGCTGGCGGAGATGGAGTTGAAGGACCTGGACTGACGGCCGACCAACACCGTGGAGCGCAAAGCCCCTTCAGCGCAGGCCCGCGCGCTTCGCCAATTCCTGCGCCAGCGCACGCAGCTCCTCCGCGCCCGACGCGTTCGGGCTCGTGTCGAATACCACTTCGTAGCCCAGCCCCGCCTGGTTGATGGACTCCGAGCGCGGGATGCGTGCACGCAGCACCGGCACCGTCACGTCCTTCAGCGCCTCTTCCATCGCCTCATTCGTCGCGGGCGTGCGCCGATCCCACAGGTTCACCGCGGCCACCAGCTGGCCACCGTCCTCGCGCACCTCGCGCCACGCCGTTTCAATCTCCGCCAGACCCTGCAACGCGAACGCACCCGTGGGCACCGGCGCCACCACCACGTCCGCGAAGCACATCACCGCCTCCGTGAACGCGCCGATGGACGGCGGCGTGTCCACGAGGATGACGTCCGGCGTCCACGACAGCGTCTTCAGCGCGCGCGGCAGCGCCTGCAACCGGTGCCCCCAGCCGAACAGCTCGCGCTCCAGCGCCGCCATGCGCGGAGCCCCCGGCGCGATGTAGAGGTTCGGCCGCTTCGGCGACGCCACCACCACCTCGTCCAGCTTGTGCTTCGGCCGGGGCCCGAAGGCGTCCGCCACGCACGGGCCGTCCCGCGTCTCCAGGCCCAGCACCAGCGACGCGTGCGCCTGCGGATCCAGATCCAACAGCAGCACCCGGTGGCCCGCGTCCGCCAGCGCCGCCGCCACGTGCGCGCACAGCGTCGTCTTCCCCACGCCTCCCTTGATGGTGCAGAACGCAATCGTCGGCATGATGGACTCCGGTCCTACCAGGATTCCGCCGCCCGCTGGGCCGCGCCGGAATGGACCGCCCGCCCCATCCCGTGCGCTCCAGAATGGAGCAGCCCCCCGTCATCTCCCAACTCGCCCCAATGATTCCAGGCCCTTGGCGCTGGCACCGGACGTGCTCTGTCCCCTCCACGTCAGGGCGCCTCACAGGGGTGCCGGAAGCTTCAGGAGGAACATCATGGAAATCCGGTTCTTTGGGGTTCGGGGCAGCATCGCGGTGTCGGGTTCTCGGATTGGTGGCAACACGGCGTGCGTGGAGGTGACGAGCCAGGGCGAGCGGCTGATCCTCGACGCGGGCACGGGCATCCGCACGCTGGGCGAGGTGATGCTGCGCGAGGGCGCCCCGCAGAAGGCGACGATGTTCTTCTCCCACCTGCACTGGGACCACGTGCAGGGCTTCCCCTTCTTCACGCCCGCGTACCTGCCCACCACGGCGCTGACGCTGTACGGCCCGGGCGCCAATGGCGCGCAGGCGCTGGAGTCCACGCTGTCGCAGCAGATGCGCCCGCCGCAGTTCCCGGTGCCGCTGTCCACCATGCGCTCGAAGATGGCCTTCGGCTCCGCGGTGCACGGCCAGACGGTGGAGGTGGGCCCGTTCAAGGTGACGCCCATCGACGTGCCCCACCCGGACGGCTGCATGGCGTACCGCGTGGAGGCGGATGGCCATTCCTTCGTGTACGCGACGGACGTGGAGCTGCCGGAGCGCCTCACGTCGGACGTGGCGCGCCACTTCGAGGGCGCGGACGCGCTGTGCCTGGACGCGCAGTACACGCCCGACGAGTACGAGGGGAAGAAGGGCATGTCCAAGAAGGGCTGGGGCCACTCGACGATGATGGACGCGGCCAAGGTGGCCAAGGACCTGCACGCCGGGCGGCTGTTCCTCTTCCACCATGATCCGTCCCACGCGGACGACCTGCTGGAGGACATGGCGCAGCAGGCCCGCGGCCTGTTCCCCTTCACCGAGCCCGCGCGTGAAGGCCAGCGCATGCTGCTGGGCCGCGCGGCGGGCGCATGAGCCTCACGAGCCCCGAGCCCTGCGCTACACTGCCACGCGAGCCCTTCACGCTGCCGCCGCTCCCCGCCGCCATGCCCTCGTCCCCGCCGGATGTGTCCCAGGTCCTGCTCCCCTTTGGCGGCCTCGTCGGGCGCGAGGTGGACCTGGATGCCTTCCTCCAGACGCTCGTGGATCGCATCGCCATCACGCTGCAGGCGGACCGAGGCACGCTGTGGCTGTTGGATCCGGTGCGCCGCGAGCTGTTCAGCCGCGCGGCGCACCTGCCGGAGGTCGCGCAGATCCGCGTGAAGCTGGGCCAGGGCGTGGCGGGCTACGTGGCGGAGGCCGGCGAACCCGTGCACGTGCCGGATCCGCGCGGCGAGCGCCGCTTCTTCGCGGACATCGACCGGATGACGGGCTACCGCACCATCAGCCTGGCGGCGGTGCCGCTGCGCGACGCGGCCGGCGCGGTGTACGGCGTCCTCCAGGTGCTCAACCGCCTGGGCGGCGGACCCTTCACGGAAGACGACACCCAGAAGCTCACCGCCATCGCGGCCCAGGTGAGCACCGCGCTCCAGACGACCAGCCTCTACCAGGAGCTCCAGCGCGCGAAGGATCAGCCGCAGGCCCCGGTGGGCTACTTCTTCAACCGCATCATCGGAGAGGCCCCGCCGCTCAAGGCGCTCTACCGGCTGGTGCAGAAGGCCGCGCCCACCGACGCCACGGTGCTGCTGCGCGGGGAGAGCGGCTGCGGCAAGGAGCTCTTCGCGCGCGCCATCCACGTCAACGGGCCCCGGCGGGACAAGCCCTTCGTGAAGGTGGACTGCGCGGCCCTGCCCGCGTCCCTCATCGAGAACGAGCTGTTCGGCCACGAGAAGGGCGCCTTCACCGGCGCCGACCACCGCATGCCCGGCAAGTTCGAGGCGGCCGACGGCGGCACGGTGTTCATCGACGAGCTGGGGGAGCTGCCCCAGTCCGTGCAGGGCAAGCTCTTGCGCGTGCTCCAGGACCGGGAGTTCGAACGCGTGGGCGGCACGCAGGCCGTCAAGGTGGACGTGCGCATCGTCGCGGCCACCCACCGCGACCTGCCGCGCATGGTGGCCGAAGGCAAGTTCCGCGAGGACCTCTACTACCGCATCAAGGTCGTGGAGCTGCTCCTGCCCCCGCTGCGCGAGCGCGGCGCGGAGGACATCGAACGGCTCGCGCGCCACTTCGTCGCCACCGCCGCCCGGCGCCACCGGCTGACGGCGCCGCGCCTGAGCGTCGCCGCGCTGGAGCGCCTGAAGCGCTACCGCTGGCCGGGCAACGTGCGCGAGCTGGAGAACTGCATCGAGAGCGCCGTGGTGCTGTCCGAAGGGGAGATCCTGGAGGAGCACCTGCCCCTGCCCTCCCTGGACCGCCCGCTGTCCTCCACGCCACCGGAGTCCATGGGCCCGGAGACCCGGGAAGCGCCCGGTGCGTCGGGGGAGGCGCCGCTCCTGCTTCCGCTGGCGGAGGTGGAGCGCCGTCACATCCTGCGCGTGCTGGAGGCGGTGAAGGGCAACCGCACCGCGGCGGCACGGACGCTGGAGATCGGCCGCAACACGCTCAGCCGCAAGCTCAAGGAGTACGGGCTGGCGGACGAGGGCTGAGCGCCGCCCCCCCGTCCTGGCGGCACTCCGTCTCCCAACAGGCAGCCACCCGAGGGACGCCCTGTTCGACGGTGCCTTCCAGCGGGGGGGAAGGCCACCTCTCCTCAGGGCCGTTGTGCGAACCGCGAGGACCGGATTCCGGGAGGCGGTGACCTTGTCTCCTCCCTGGGGTTCCCCGTGCAGGACGTGCCCCGTGGGGAAGGAGCACGTCATGGCGGATATCCTGGATGTCCCGGCGAGCAGGCGGCCCACCGAACGACGTGAGGCACACACCGGCCGGATCATCCTCATCTCCCTGGTGGCCGCGCTCGGCGGCTTCCTCTTCGGCTTCGACACCTCCGTCATCAACGGCACCGTCGGAGCGCTCGAGATCCAGTTCGCCGCGAGCAGCTGGGCGTTGGGTCTGGCGGTGTCCTCCGCGTTGATTGGCTCCGCGATTGGCGCCTTCTGCGCGGGCTCCGTCGCGGACCGCTTCGGCCGCACGCGCACGATGATCATGGCCTCGGACCTGTTCATCATGAGCGCGCTCGGCTCCGGCCTCGCGTTCTCGCTCTGGGACCTGAGCTTCTGGCGACTGGTGGGCGGGCTGGGCGTGGGCGCCGCCAGCGTCGTGGCGCCCGCGTACATCGCCGAGAGCGCCCCGGCGCACCTGCGCGGACGGTTGGCGTCGCTGCAACAGCTGGCCATCGTGGTGGGCATCTTCGTGGCCCTCCTGGGGGACTTCGTCATCGCGCGCGACGCGGGCTCGGCCTCCAACCCGGGCTGGTTCGGCATCACCGCGTGGCGCTGGATGTTCTTCAGCGGCCTGCCACCCGCGCTCCTCTACGGAGTCGGCGCGCTCTTCATCCCCGAGTCCCCCCGCTACCTGGTGGCCAAGGGCCGTGAGCAGGAAGCGCTCCGCGTGCTGCGCGAAATCGAGGGGGACACCGCGCCCTCCAAGATTCTGGAGATCCGCCGCTCCGTTCGCCAGGACCGCACGCCGCACCTGGCGGACCTCAAGGGCGGCCGGTTCGGCTTCCTGCCCATCGTGTGGATCGGCATCGTGCTCGCGATGCTCCAGCAGTTCGTGGGCATCAACATCATCTTCTACTACTCCAGCGTCCTCTGGCAGGCGGTGGGCTTCTCCGAGCAGAGCTCGCTGCTCATCACCGTCATCACCAGCGTCACCAACATCCTCACCACGCTCGTCGCCATCGCCTGCGTGGACAGGGTGGGCCGCAAGCCGCTGCTCATCATCGGCTCCGTCGGCATGGCGCTCACGCTGGGCCTGCTCGCATACCTCTTCGGCACCGCTCCGCAGGACGCCACGGGCAATCCCCTCTTGCAGGGGACCGCCAGCACCGCGGCGCTCATCGCCGCCAACCTCTACGTCGTCTTCTTCGGCTTCTCGTGGGGCCCCGTCGTCTGGGTGCTGTTGGGAGAGATGTTCCCCAACCGGATCCGCGCGCTCGCGCTGTCCATCGCGGCCATGGCGCAGTGGGTGGCCAACTTCGTGGTGTCCGCCACGTTCCCGTCGCTCAAGGCGCTCGGGCTGGGCTGGGCCTACGGCCTGTATGCCGCGGCCGCCGTGTTCTCCATCTTCTTCGCCGTCCGCTTCATCAAGGAAACGAAGGGTCGCGAACTGGAGTCCATGTAGTCCCCAGGGGCAGGCGAAAATGCGCGCAAGCCCGTACACCCGTACAGGTGTACGGGCTTTCTCCAACTTCACGCGTCGCGTGGGTACAAAGACACCTGATCCATTTGACACCCGGGGGCACGGCCTTCCAGCATCTGATTCATGCTGAAACATTCCCCCTCGCGAAATCGACTTACGAGCCTTCTGCTCGCCTCCCTGTTGCTCACGCTGACGGCCTGCCCCGGTTCGGATGATCCGGATGGGGACGGTGGCACCCCTGTCACCGACGGTGGTGGCACGGACGGTGGCCCCGTCGACGAAGGTCCCGCCTTCTGTGGCGACGGCAAGAAGCACTCCACCGAAGCCTGTGACGACGCCAACACCCTGAGCGGCGACGGCTGCAAGTCCGACTGCAAGGAGATCGAGATCGGCTTCGACTGTCCGACGCCGGGCCAGAAGTGCGTGGTCGGGACGGCCTGTGGCAACGGCGTCGTGGAGGCAGGCGACACGGACGCGGGCGTGAAGCCCGAGGTGTGCGACGACCGCAACAAGGCGGACGGCGACGGCTGCTCGGCCAACTGCAAGACGGTGGAGGAAGGCTGGTCCTGCCCGTTCCAGGGTCAGCGCTGCCGCGCGGCCCAGTGCGGTGACAACATCATCGCGGGCGACGAGGAGTGCGAGGACGGCAACACCACCAAGGGCGACGGCTGCAGCGACATCTGCCGCCTGGAGCCGGGCTACAAGTGCGACCCGGGCCAGCCTTGCGCGAAGACGACCTGCGGCGACGGCAAGAGGGAAGGCACCGAGCAGTGCGACGACGGCAACCACGACATGGGCGACGGCTGCTCCGTGCTGTGCGTGCTGGAGCCCAAGTGCGTGAACGGCACCTGCGAGGCCCGCTGCGGCGACGGCGTCATCCTCCCCGGTGACACCACCGAGGAGTGCGACGACGGCAACGTGCGCGCCAACGACGGCTGCTCCGCCACCTGCAAGCTGGAGGAAGGCTTCGCCTGCACCCGCGTCACCACGGCCCCGCCGAGCTCGGTGGAGATCCCCGTCGTGTACCGTGACTTCCGTGGCAAGGGGCAGCCCGTCAATGGCAAGTACCCCGCCACCGTCCACCCGGACTTCGACGACGCCAACGGCGCGGAAACGGGCATCGTGGGTCCGCTGTACGCGGCGCTCGGCGCGGACGGCAAGCCCGTGTACGCCAAGGCCGGCCAGACCTCCGGGACCACCCACGGCAAGGTGGCCTTCGACCAGTGGTACCGCGATCAGCCCCGTGACGCTGGCATCAACGTCACCGAGGTCGGTGTGCTGAAGCTGGACAAGCAGGGTGACGGCTCCTACCTGTTCAACAACCAGACCTTCTTCCCGCTCGACACCAGCGGCTGGGTGGGCCTGGGCCTGGAGAACAAGCTCAACGACAACACCGGCACCCCGCGCAACTTCAGCTTCACCAGCGAGACGCGCTACTGGTTCGAGTTCAAGGGCAACGAGCAGCTGACGTTCCTCGGCGACGACGACGTGTGGGTCTTCATCAACCGCAAGCTGGCCCTGGACCTGGGCGGCGTGCACGGCGCCACGTCCGGAACGGTTTCGCTGGCGAACGCAGCCACCGTCGCGGGCCTCGGCCTGGTGAAGGGCAAGATCTACGAGGTCGTCGTGTTCCAGGCGGAGCGCCACACGTCCCAGTCCTCGTACAAGCTGACCCTGACCAACTTCGAAACGCAGCGCACCACCTGCGAGTCCACCTGCGGCGACGGGGACGTCGACGTGGGCGAGCAGTGCGACAAGGGCAACCTGAACGGGCCGGGCTACGGCAAGTGCAGCCTGACCTGCATCTGGAACGCCCGCTGCGGCGACAGCAAGATCCAGTACGACGCCGGTGAGACCTGCGACGACGGCAACACCAACAACGACGACGACTGCCCCAACAACTGCGTCTACGATCCGGGGTGAAGTCCCATGAGCCCCGGCGCCTTCACGGCCGGGGTCCTCCTCCGCCCTGACCTCACAGGGTCCGGGCGAGCATGAACGCGGCGGCCAGGGACAGTCCCCCGGCCGCCGCGAAGTGCTTCCAGGCCCCGCGGGACAGCATGCCCCCGGTGCCCAGGGCCTCGTCCCCCAGCACCACCAGCGCCGGACGCCCTCCGCGACCGCGCAACTCCCAGGTGCCGTCGCGGGGCCCGCGCCGCAGCTCCCCCACCACCAGACACGCCTCGCCCGGGGTGCCCACGCGCTCCCAGGACAGCGCCTCCGCGGGCGGCCCCAGGAGCTCCGCCTGGGTGAGCGCGGGCGCGGACACGCAGCGGCGCACCTCCACCGGGGCCACCAGCGCGGAGGGCGCGAAGCCCACCGTCGCAAGCGTGCGCTCCCCGCGCAGCATCAGCACCGGCGCATAGGCGCGCTCCCGCGACAAGAGCGGCCCCTTGTGGCCATGGTCGCCCACCGCGTGCACCGCCGCGTCGTAGAAGGCGCAGGGCACGCCGCCCGGCGACGTCAGCGTCTGCGGAGACTCCAGGCGGCCCCGGTACACGCCGAAGCCCGGCGGACGTCCCGCGCGCAGGGCCGCCACCGCCTCATCCAGCGACAGCGGCGCCGCGCCGACCAGGGCCTCCGCCCGCAACCGCACCCGCGCGCCCCGGGCCGACACGCCCGCGGCCAGCACCAGCAGCGCCCCGCCCACCGCCTTGACGAGCACGTCCGGCGACACGCGCACCAGGGGCTCCTCGCGAAGCCACGGGACGAAGAGCACCAGGCCCAGGGCCAGCGTGCCAAAGCCCGCCAGCAGCCAGCGGGGCCGGGCCCGGGCGGACATCCGTCCCAGGGTGAACACCGCCAGCAACAGCACGGCGAGGCCCGCCGCGCACGCCGGCACCCAGAGGATGCGACCCAAGCCCTCGCCCATGCCCTACCCCCGCCCCACCGGCCCGTGAAGGACACGGAGCCCGGCGGGAGCAAGGTGGGAATGGGAGGGCGGGGCGGCAAGCCCCACGACGGGCGCGGCTACTCGCCGCCGTTGGCGACCTTGCGCACCGGACGCTCCTTGAGCGTCCCCGACACCTTCAGATCGTCGTAGGTGCACTTCAGGTTGCGGCACCCCAGCGCCAGCTTGCCCACGCGGCCGTCGAAGCCGGGGAGGATCTTCGTGGCGAAGAGCTTGTTGTTGAGGAAGGCGTCCGCGCGCACGCCGCTCTTCTGCTTGCGCAACTGGAGGCGGACCAGGAACGGACCCTGCCGGGGCAGCGGCATCTCGTCACCCACGAGGTTGCGGGCGTCGTCCGCGCTGTTGCCCACGATCTCCCGTCCGTCCTCGGCGGAGATGTAGCGCCACGACAGGCGCATGCCCACGTCCGGGATGGCGAAGACGGACACCTGCACGTCGCGGATGCGGAACGCCAGCTCTCCGAAGTGCTGCGCGTCCTCCTCCACCAGGAACTCGCGGCCCAGCGGCTTCACGTCCATCAGCGTCTCCGCCGTGAAGTCGTCGCTGGAGAAGTAGCGGTGCGCCAGGTAGGCGCGCGGCACCAGCTTGTTGCCGTCCGTCTCCATGCCGCCCTGGATGGCCTGCAGCTCGCCGTCCACCATGCGCCACGTGCCGCTGTGGACGTTGATCTCCTCGGTGCCCTCGCCGAAGCCGACCTTCAGCGTGGAGGCCGTGCCGTTGCCGTTGGGCGGCGTCAGCGTGATGTCGGAGAACACCTCGCCCTCCGTGTTGGGCGGCCACTGCGCCTGCCCCGGCTTCACCTTCACGCCCTGCGTGCCGATGACGTACTTGTCGTCCTGGCCCAGGTGCAGGCTCACCGGCCCCACGAAGGCGCGCACCCCGAAGCCCAGCAGCGCCAGTCCCCCCACCACGGACAGGCC
>NZ_RAWI01000809.1 GCF_003612125.1 Corallococcus praedator | reverse complement strand
CCTCCCACCCCGCCGCCGCCCGCGAAGAAGCTGACGCGCAAGGAGCGTGAGGCCGAGGCGAAGCGCCAGCGTGAGGAGGAGGCCCGCCTCAAGAAGGAGCAGCGCGAGCAGGAGGAACAGCGCAAGCGCGACGAGGAAGCGAAGCGGAAGCGGGACGAGGAGGAGAAGCGCAAGCGCGAGGAAGAGGAGAAGCGCAAGCGCGACGAAGAGAAGAAGCAGCGTCCCAAGCTCGACGATGACGATCTCCGGAACTACTAGCCATGCGCCTTCGCCTTTCATCGCTCATCGTTCCCTCGGCCCTGGTTCTGGGGCTGGGGTTGTCCGCCTGCAGCCTGCTCGTCGACTTCGACCCGGAAGGGCAGCCCTGCGACCGGGGCCAGTGCCTGGAGGGCTATGTCTGCCGGAACGAGGCCTGTGTCTCCGAGGACAGCCCCGCGACCGACGCGGGCCCGACCGACGCGGGGGTCCAGGATTCCGGAACCCCTGACGCCGGCGACCCGGATGCCGGCACCACCGACGGTGGACTGCTCACCGACGGTGGCCTCGCCGACGGCGGGTGAGGTTCCAGGCCGGGCTCCGGGCTTCTGACCCGGTTCCCGGCCGCTGCACCCGCCGTGGAGGTGCCCGGGCCGCGAAGGCCCGCGTGGCGCCTCCCCGCGTGGCCCCCCGGCCGCGCCGTGTCCCCCCGGACACGGCTGCCTCCTGGCAGGCGGCACCCCGGAAACCCCCGTCATTCCAGCCGCTTGCACGCGATATCCGCGCCGGGGACCACCCCCGGTGCGTGGCATCATCC
>NZ_RAWI01000808.1 GCF_003612125.1 Corallococcus praedator | reverse complement strand
AGAGGTGTATAAGAGACAGCGTGGAGGGGCTGCACCCCATGGTGGCGCAGCGCCGCCTCCAGGTCCGGCGGGAAGGGCGTGCGGGTGCGCAGGTTGAGGGCCGCGGCCTCCGCGAGCAGCGTGGCCCCCTCCTCGCGGGAGACCTCGGTGCCGAAGCGGTTCTGCTGCGCGTGCTTGAGGATGCGGCGGACCTCCCCCCGGCTCACCTCCGTGCGCGTCAGCTCCAGCACGCCCTGCTCATCCGACGCGATGACCTGGAGCAGCTCCACGCCGCCCCTCACCACGCGCGTGAGCAGCAGGCCGTACTGCCCATTGGAGGAGACGAGCGTCACCAGCGTCGGCAGCGCCTCCGGGGCCGCCGCGGGCGCTGACTCCCGGGGCGCCTCGGGCGGGGTGACGCCGCGCGAGCGCAGCCGGTAGAGCGCCTTCTTCGCGGCCTTGGCCAGGGGCTTCACGGGGGACGCGGACAGCGCCTCCGGCAGCGCCACGTGCCCCGCCAGCACGGCGGCCTCCAGCACCGCGCCCGCCCCGGTCTGGAAGCCACAGCCCAGCGGCGCGAACAGCTCCAGCGGCGCCGCCGCGTCCACCTTCACCGCGTTGTGCTGGTGCGCCAACACGTGCGTCGCGAACGACGACTGATGGAAGAAGCTGGAGCGGACCGGCGCCCCGCGCCACCGCATGGGGAAGGAGCCATCCGGCCGCGCACCCGAAACATTCCCCGCCGTGCCCTGCTCGCAATACGCCGGCTGTCCCCGCAGGCACGTGCCGCACGCGCGGCAGGAGAAGTAGCTGAGCACCACCGCGTCC
>NZ_RAWI01000807.1 GCF_003612125.1 Corallococcus praedator | reverse complement strand
GCCCCGCCATGGCCCCCCAGGGCTCCCACGCGAGGGCCCGGAAGGCCGCCGGAAAAACAGAAGGGCCCGCCCGAGCAAGCTCAGGGGGCCCTTGGAAACCTGGAACCGCGCAGGAAACCTAGATTTCTTCGTCTTCGGCGGGCTCGCCCGGCGTCTCGGCGTCCTCGTCCTCGAAGGCCTCGATGCCGTCCTCGTCCTCCTCGGCGGCGGGCGTCTCCTCCGGCTCGGGCTCGATGATCTTCGGCGTGGCCGCCAGGCGCCCGCGCTTGCCCTCAGGCTTGGGAGCCGGGGCGTCCTTCTGATCCGCCCCGCACTTGGGGCAGATGGCGTCCGGCTTCTTCAAGTCGTAGAACTTCGATGCGCACTTGAAGCAGACGTGCTTGTTCCCGAGATCCTTCGCCGCCATGCACCCACCCTCAACGAAGCTAGAGAAAAAAGGGAGGGCGGCTGAATAGATGGGCCCACGGTCAGAGTCAACCGTGTGTTTGCACGGGGGATTTCTGGCGGTAGCATCCTCGTCGGTTTCCCCCGAGAGCCGGACACCCCTTTGAACTTCACCTGCGACAATTGCCAGAAGCGGTACTCCATTGCGGACGAGAAGGTCCGCGGCAAGACGGTCAAGGTCCGTTGCAAGAACTGCCAGAACGTCATCTCCGTTGAAGGTCCCGCCGAGGAGGAGAGCACCCGTGTGGTGTCGCTCGCCGACGTGGAGCGCATCCGCGCCCAGGAACGCTCGCTCGCGGGGGGAGGTGCCCCGGCCGCGGCCCCCGCGAGCGAGCGTTCCTGGGCGCGGATGCGCTCCACGTCGG
>NZ_RAWI01000806.1 GCF_003612125.1 Corallococcus praedator | reverse complement strand
AGGCGCCCCCCCCGCCACCCGAGCCGCACGCCGGGGAGCCTTCGCTCGCGACCGCGCCGCGCCTGTTCGACCCGAACGAGGCCGCCCCGGTGGAGGCCCCTGTCCAGGGCGACCTCCTGGCGCTGCCGCACGTGCACGCCCGCCGCGTGGACCACGTGGCCCGCGCCCAGGGCCTCCGTGAGCTGGGCGACCTGTCCGGCGCCGTGACCGAGCTGCGCCGCGCGCTCCATGACGACCCGGGCGACACCGACACCCTGGCGCAGCTCGCGCGCACCGCCCGGCTGGCCGGGGACACGGGGCTGGCCCTGGACGCCTACGCCCGGCTGGCCCAGGCGGAGCCCACCGAAGCGGGGGCCCTGGTGCAGCAGGCGCGGCTGCTGGTGGCGCAGGGTCGCTTCGCCGACGCGGTCCCCGTGGGCGAGGAGGCCCTCCTGCGCAACCCCGAGGACGCGGAGGTGTACCAGGTGCTCGGCCGCGCCCACCTGGGCGCCAACGAGCTGGGCCCCGCCATCCTGCGCTTCCAGCAGGCGGTGCACCTGGATCCGGAGCACGGCCATGCGCTCAACAACCTGGGGTTCGCCTACCTGCGCGCCAGCGACAACGCCCGCGCCGTGGAGGTCCTCACCCAGGCCGCGGCCCTCCTGCCCCACGTGGCCTACGTGCAGAACAACCTGGGCGTCGCCTGCGAGCGCCTGGGACGCCTGGAGGAGGCCCGCGCCGCGTATGCCGCCGCCACCCGGCTGTCGCCCCGCTACGTGCAGGCCCGCGTCAACGCGGAGCGCGTGGCCCGGGCCGACCCCTGTCTCTTATAC
>NZ_RAWI01000805.1 GCF_003612125.1 Corallococcus praedator | reverse complement strand
CACGGTGGCGGCGCTCTACGTGCTCCTCTTCCCGTACCACCCGGGCCTGCGCTCGCCCAACGAGCTGTGCCGGCTGTGGCAGACGCGCGCGCTGGTGGAGGACGGCACGCTGGAGATCAACCGGGCCCTGCGCGACTACGGCCACGTGGGCGACCTGTCGGTGATGAACGGGAAGTACTACCCGTCCAAGGCGCCGCTCTTGTCCTTCGCCGCGGTGCCCGTGTACGCAGCCCTGCGCGCCGTGGGCGGAGGCCACCGCTACGCCGTGCCGGAGGTGCCGCTCGTCTTCTTCAGCCGCCTGTTCCTCACGGTGCTGCCCACGCTCCTGCTGCTGTGGCTGGTGCGCCGCTTCCTGCGCGCCTGGGTGTCGGCCACCGTCGCGGACGCGGTCACGGTGACGTACGCGCTGGGCTCGCTGGCGTTCAGCTACTCGCTGCTCTTCATGAGCCACCAGACGACGGCGGTGCTGCTCTTCGCCGGCTTCTACGCGCTGTGGAGGCTCGCGCGCGGAGAGTGGCGCGAACGCGGCTACGCCGTGGCCGGAGCGTGCGCGGGCGCCACCGTC
>NZ_RAWI01000804.1 GCF_003612125.1 Corallococcus praedator | reverse complement strand
CCCCCCGACAGGAAACATCCCCCGTGCGATTCATCCTGCTCACCCTCCTGTGCCTGGTGCCCGGCCTCGCGCGCGCCCAGGCCGAGGAACTCGAGAACCCCGGCACCGTCTCCGCGGTGCAGGACCGCCTCTACCGCATGCACCACGAGCTGACGCTCGGCGTGGGCGTGCTGCCCGCGGACGCCTACTACAAGGGGCTCATCGGCACCGTCGGCTACACGTACCACTTCAGTGACAGCTTCGCGTGGCAGGTGGGCCGCGGCACGTACAGCTACAACGTGCAGACCAGCCTGCGCCGCCAGTTGGAGCGCGACTTCGACGTGTCCCCCACCAACACCGCCTTCGAGGATCAGGTGCAGTGGATGGTGGGCTCCGACCTGATGTGGAGCCCGCTGTACGGCAAGACGTCCTTCCTCAACACCAACGTCATCCACTTCGAGGTCTTCCTCCTGGGTGGCGGCACGGTGGTGAAGGTGGAGCGCAGCGACGGCTTCCGGCCCGCCATCAACCTGGGCCTGGGCCTGCGCGTGTTCTCCAGCCGCAACGTGTCCTTCCGTCTGGACGTGACGAACAACACCGTCTTCGCGGGTGCGTCGCGCATCGTCAACGTGCCCACCGTGCAGTTGGGCACGGCCTTCAACTTCGGCGCCACGGAATGACGTCCCGCCCGCTCATCGTCGCCGCGCTCACCAGCGCCGCGCTCTTCGTGTTCCCAACGGCCGCCCGCGCCGCCCCGGACGCGGGCGTGCCGCCCATGCCCCCCGCGCCCGCCACCGCGAAGCCCGGCACCCCTCCGGGCACCGCGGACGCGGGCACGCTCCCC
>NZ_RAWI01000803.1 GCF_003612125.1 Corallococcus praedator | reverse complement strand
ACTGAAGCCCCTCCAGCTCCCCCGTCACCACGTTGCCGCCCACCGCGAACTGCACGCCGGACGCGGTGCCGCGCACCACGTTGGCGCCCACGGCCAACTGTCCCCCTGACAGCTCCTGCCCCACCCAGTTCGCCCCCAACGACATCGCCAGGCCGTCCACCCGCTTCGCCTGCGTCCCGAGCAGGCCCACCGCGAACGTCGTCACCAGGCGGCCCGTGTCCGTGCCCACGGTGCTCACGTGCGGCATCAGCATCAGCACCGCCGGAACATGGATTTCATCCGACTCCGAGCGCTGGGCCACCGCGGCCTGAGCCGGCGCCCCCCCCGTCGCGGCCTCCACCAGCGGCGCGGCCGACGGCACGGTGGTGGGCGCCGCCACCGTCGCAGAGGAGGGCTCCGTGCCCGAGGGCATCTCGGTGCCGGGGCGCGGATCCGCGACCGGTGCCGCGGAGGAAGCACCCTGCGTGCGCACCATCACCACCGGCGCGGCGGACGTCGCGGCCACCGTGTCCGAGGGCGCCGTCCCCACGCTCGCGCTTTCGACGGAGGCCGCCACCTTCGCGGGCTCCTCGGCCCCGGCCACGCCTCCCGCCACCGCGACCATCACCCCGACACACACCGCGACCTTGCGATTCATCGCCTGGACCTTCCTGGACTGTTTTCCGAATGGGGCCATCCGCCGGGTGCCTTCCCGCGTGGGAAGCCCGGGGCGCCGCCGTCATGTCGGGGCGTGTTCGCCCCTCGCGGACACAGGAACACCGGCCCCTTCCAGAACTGTCACCTGCCTGTCGCCGACCCCTCGAAGCCCCTCGAAGCCCCCGCCTCCGGC
>NZ_RAWI01000802.1 GCF_003612125.1 Corallococcus praedator | reverse complement strand
TGGCGGAAGCCCCAGACGGCTCAGGACGGGCGGTGCGGTCCGCGCACCCGGCCCGCCAACCGCCTCTCCGAAGCGGAGAAGCGCCGCATGCTGACGGTAGCCAACAGCGAGGAATTCCGCGACGTCTCGCCCAAGCAACTGGTGCCCAGGCTGGCGGACCGGGGCGAGTACCTGGCCAGCGAGGCGAGCTTCTACCGGGTACTGCGCGCAGCGGGGCAGCTGGCCCACCGAGGCCCCGCGAAGCCGCCCACGCCGCGCCCCAAGGCAGAACACACCGCCACCCGGCCCTGCCAGGTGTGGAGCTGGGACATCACCTACCTGAAGGGCCCGGTGAAGGGCTGCTTCCTCTACCTCTACCTCGTGGTGGACGTCTTCAGCCGCCGCATCATGGGCTGGCGCGTCCACGAGGAGGAATCGTCCGCGCATGCCGCGACCCTCATCCGCGACAGCTGGCGCGAGGCGGGATGCCCCGAGGGCCTGGTGCTGCATTCGGACAACGGTGGCCCCATGAAGGGCGCCACGATGCTGGCCACGCTGCAATGGCTGGGCGTGGCGCCCTCCTTCAGTCGGCCCCGCGTCTCGGACGACAACGCGTTTTCCGAAGCCCTCTTCCGGACGCTGAAGTACCGCCCGTCCTTCCCCCAGCGTGCCTTCGCGTCGGCGCAGGACGCGAAAGCGTGGGTGACGCGTTTCGTCGCCTGGTACAACACCGAGCACCGGCACTCCGCCATCCGCTTCGTCACGCCGGAAGCCAGACACTTCGGCCTCGATGTCTCGCTGCTCGCCCAGCGCCACCAGGTGTACCTGCGCGCTCGCGCTCGTCACCCCGAGCGCTGGA
>NZ_RAWI01000801.1 GCF_003612125.1 Corallococcus praedator | reverse complement strand
GAAAGGCCCAGCACCCAGCGGATGGCGGCGCCGACGTGCTGCTCGACCGTGGGGTACTGACGGTTGGCGGAAACGCGTTGCTTCAGGGGGCGCCACAGATGATCCATGCAGTTGAGTTCTGAGCGCTGCTTGGGCAACAGCAGCAGGTGGATTCCGAGGCGAGCGGCGAGCTGCTGGGACTTCTGGGCCGTGTGACAGCTGGCGCGGTCCAGCACCAGCAGCAGCGGGCGGCCGGGGTAGGCGGCACGCAGGGCGCGCAGAAAGTCCATGAAGTCTTCGCGCCTGGCGCGCTGGGTTGCCAGCACCACGCGCTTGCCGGTGCGCGGATTGATGGCGCCCCACAGCGTGCGCTTGGCGTTTTCGCCTGTAATCGGCACCACGGCTTGCTTTCCCAGCGGGGCCCAGACGGCGCGCAGCGGCGGAAACCACCGCAGCACCGTGCTGTCCATGACGAGCAGCACGGCCCGGGGGAGCAGGCGTTTGAGCCGTTTCAGACGGCGGACAAGGCCCCCTTTTTCTGCCCTGGATGGGGGGCCGCCGTGGCGTACACGTACCGTGGCCGCTTCCACGCCAGACCCGCCTCGTGCAACCGGCGGCGCAGTGTGCGGGGCGACACTTCGACGCCCTGTCGCTTCAGGTGCGTGCACAGCAGCGGCACCGTCCAGCCGTGGCTCGCCCAGGACTCCTTCTCTGGGCTGCCTCGGACGACTTCGCGCAGGCGCTCGGCCGTCAGGCGTGGCGCTTTCCTCGGCCGACCCTGCCGCGGGGCATCTCGCAGCGCTTCGGGGGTACGCTGCGCCAGATAGCGCTCCAGCCAGAAGTAGACGGCTGGCCGACTCA
>NZ_RAWI01000800.1 GCF_003612125.1 Corallococcus praedator | reverse complement strand
GCGCAAAAGCATCGCGACACCGCGATGGCCGGCCGCACCCACCTGCAACAGGCTTTGCCGGTGACCTTTGGTTACAAGGCCGCGATCTGGCTGGCGATGTTCGACCGCCATGCCGAACGGCTCGAGCAACTCAAGCCGCGCGTGCTGGTCGGCGAATTTGCCGGCGCGGCCGGGACATTGGCCTCGCTCGGCGACAAGGGTTTCGCTGTGCAGGAGGCGCTGTGCAAGGAATTGAGCCTCGGCACGCCGGTTTCGACCTGGCACGTTGCGCGTGATGGCTTGGCCGAGGTCATCAATTTTCTCGCGCTGGTCACGGGCACGCTCGGCAAGATCGCACTCGACATCATGATCATGGCGTCGACCGAATTCGCCGAAGTCTATGAGCCCTTCGTCAAGGGCCGCGGTGCGTCGTCGACGATGCCGCAGAAGCGCAATCCGATTTCATCCGAACTGATGCTGGCGGCTTCTAAGGCGGTGCGCCAGCACGCCGGCCTGATGCTCGACGCCATGATACAGGACTTCGAGCGCGCCACCGGACCGTGGCATGCCGAGTGGATCGCGATCCCGGAGAGTTTCGTGCTTACCGCGGGCGCGTTGCATCAGGCGAAATTCGCGCTCGGAGGCTTGATCGTCGACGACAAGCGCATGGCGCAAAATCTGGCAATGTCGAAGGGCCTAATCGTCGCCGAAGCGGTGATGATGCAGATGGCGCCGTTCACCGGACGCCAGCAGGCCCACGACATCGTTTATGCCGCCTGCCGCGTCGTCAATGAACAGGGCGGCACGCTGTCGCAGGTGCTGGCCGCCGACCCCGCCGTGACCGAACACTTCGACCGCGCCGCGATTGATCGCATGACCGACC
>NZ_RAWI01000007.1 GCF_003612125.1 Corallococcus praedator | reverse complement strand
GGGTGACACCGAGTCGGTCTGGGTGGAGGTGCTGGATGGCCAGCACCTGCTGCTGAACACGCGGACGGCCACCGCCCGGCCCGCGCCCCGGGCCCCGCCCCGCTGCGCGACGCCGCCGCTGAGCCCGCAGACATGCTCCATGTCCCGTCCCGTGGAGCTGACCACCACCTGCGAGCGCTCCAGCTACCCGCCCTCCGACATCCGGGGCTTCTCCCCCACGTTCATCTACCGCAACGGCAGCGCCATCCTGGTGACAGGCACCCGGCGGCCGGGGACGTCCGTGCCCATGGCGGCGCTGTTCCAGAAGGGGACGAAGAAGCCCCTGTGGCACGGCGTCGTCGCGGACACGGATCCGCTCACCCTCAAGGACCGGACCCCGGAGGTCGCCGAGCTGACCGACGACGCCGTGTACCTCACCTACGAGCTGGAGCAGGGCGGCGTGCGGCTGGTGCGGCGCGACCTGCGCACCGGCGTCGTGGTCTGGGACGTGGCCATCCCCCGCTCCAAGGATGGCAGCGCGCCGGACGCCGTCTGGGTCCAGGGCCAGCGCGTCTACGTGCCGCACTGGACGTGGATGGATGTCTTTGAAGCCGACACGGGCAGCCTGGTCGGCACGATTGGACGCTGGTGACGTCAGAGGTGCTCGCGGATGGCCTGGTACCAGCGCTCCGCCATCTTCTCCTCACCCCTGAGATTCGGATGGACCCCGTCATACGTGTCCGTTGAGGGGACGAAGCCGGTCCACTGGTCCACCACGTAGACCGGCGACTCCTCCGTGCTCTTGGCCGCGGCCAGCAAGGGCATGCGCTGGTTGAGGGACTGGAGTTTCAGCGACGCCAGGGCGCTCGAGGTGGGGATGATCTGGGCCAGGAACACCTTCACCTGTGGGTTCACCACGCGCAGCCGGTCGATGATCTGCTCCAGCTCCAACACGGTGCTGTCCTCTGTCTGTTGATGGTACGTGTCGTTGGTGCCCAGGTGGATGAGCACCAGGTCGGGGCGCGTGCGCTCGGCCCAGCCAGAGATGTTCGCGAGCACCTGATCCGTCCGCCAACTCCAGTGGCCGTCATGGTCGCGATCGAACCAGACGTAAGTACAGGTGTTCGCCCCCAGGTAGCCCGTCGTCAGGGTGCCCACGAAGTCCGCCCTGTAGCCCCTCGAGGTCAGCTTCCGCCAGAGCTGGCACCGGTAGCTGGCGTGCCCTGCCGCCCCCTGGGTGATGGAGTCGCCCAGCGGCATCACCTTCTTCGGCACCAGCGCGGCGACACCCGCCTCCTGCGTGCTCCACTCCTCCAGCGACTCCCCTTCCAGCGGACCGCTGCAGCCGAGCAGCCCCAGCAGCGCTACGCCCAGCGTGCCCCACACCTGATTCATCATCCGATGCATCAGAAGCCCCCTTCCAGGAAGTCCTGGTTATGAATCCCATCAAATCCAGGATCGCAATCAATCCAGCTTCAATGGAAGTTCATCGTCCCACCACCCAGACAGGGTTGTGGAATGGAAGCCACTTCGCCCGCTCCTGCTGCTCGCGGTGTTGGTCCTGGGCATTGTTCCCGCATCGCGGGGTGTATGCCTTTACGTACGGGGTGGCACGCAGGCGACGGATGGACAGCCCTGACTACCGGACACGACACGGACCGCGGTAGGGCACCCGAGGCTTCCGGCGCGGGACGCGGGTGCCCGCGCAGGGGCTCAGTAGACGCCAATCAGGTGGATCTGCACGCGGGGGTTGCCCAGGTACTCCTCCAGCCTCCACCGGCTGGCCATCCCGTCGTCGTGGAGGCCGGCGCCCTGGGCCCCCTGCTGGGGCGGGTCGGCCACGGCGAGCGCCTCCTTCAACTGCGACACGGCCCAGACGTCGAACTTCGGATCGCCCGAACCTTCGAGCACCTTGAGGTCCAGCAGCTTGCCGTCGCGCGCCTGCCGGACCTCCACGATGGCGGCGAGCGCGAGCACCGGCGCGGTGACGTCCACCATGTACATGTTCGCCGCGCGCCCTGCCTCCACGGCGGCCTGCATGCGGTTGCGTGTCTCAAGGCGCAGGTCCCGGGGCTCGGAGACGACGGGGCTGCCCGTCTTGCCGAAGCGCTGGATGGCGTCCACCTGTTCGCGCTTCGCCCGCGAGGCGAGCAGCTTCATGTCCAGGGGCGGAGGATCCACCAGCTGCTTCGCGAAGCCCTTCTGGAGCTTCGCGAAGTACGGGTGCACCAGCCCGCCGGAGGCCCGCGCCGTCGCCGCCGCGTCCTGGGCCCAGCCGTCCACGCGCTGCCGCGCCTCCTCCGCCTGACGTTCCGCCAGCGCCTTCGGGTCCGGGGCCTCCCCATTGTTGCGAAGGGTCCGCCCCGTGGACGGAGGCCCCTTCAGCAGCCCACCGCCGAGCAGGCCCGGAGGCACCAGGTCGGGCGGCGGGGAGGCGCGAGGAACGTCCTGGGCCAGCGGAGGAGAGGAGGCCGGTGCATCCGGCTCCGAGGGCAGGGAGGGCCACTCCTCGCGTTGTTCAGGCGCTTGCCGGGGCGTTGACGGTCGCTCGGCGCGCTGGGCCGGCGCCTCCTCCGGCTTTGACGGCCGCTCCGCGCGCTGGGTTGGCGCCTTCTCGGACGTCGCCGGAGGGGGAGGCCTTGGTCGCTCCGCGCTTCGGGGCGGCGTCTCATCCCTAGGGGCTGGTCGCTGTGCGGGAGGAGGGGGCACCGGCCGCTCCTCCGGAGGCACGACCTCCCATTCGATGGGCTTCGCTACCGCCGGGCGCCGGGCCGCCGGGGGCGGGATGCGCGACAACACGGCGAACAACGCCGCGTGCAGCAGCAGCGACACGACGAGCAGGAGGAACAGCTGGGAGCGGCGCGACACATGGAACAGCTTGCACCTCCCCGTCACAACAGTGAAGCCGCGCGGGGCGTGGGTGTTGGCGAAACACCCCTCCCTGCCTGCTCCCGGGGAGGGGCCGGCTGCCCGGCCCCCGTGCCTGTCCCTACGGCGGCGCGGGCGTCCTGAACTCCGGGATGAGCCCTCCCGTGAGACGGATGCTCTTCATCACCTTGTCGTGCGTCAGGGCGCCCACCTGGTGGAAGGACATGAGCGCGTCGATGCCCAGCGCCTCGTAGCGCTTCAGCCCCTTGCGCACCTGGTCCTGCGTCCCGACGATGAGCGAGTCCTGCCCGCTCAGCACCTCCCAGACCTGCTCGTCCGGCACGTTCTCGCCGGACATGATGCGGCCCAGGATGCGCTGCGCCTGGGACTGCGGCGCGTTCGGGTTCTTGTTGCGCACGTACTGGCCCGTCAACCCACCGCCAGCGGGGTCCTTCGCCAGGGCCTCCAGCTCCGCGGCCGTCTTCACGAAGGCGTCCTTCGCCTCGAAGAAGGTGAAGGAGCCGGCGGTGTACCAGGCCGCGGCCTTCGCGGCGCCGTTCTCCATCGCCTCGCGTTCGCTGTCCGCGCAGTGGACGAAGGTGAAGAAGGCGACCTGGTCGTTGACGAACTCGCCCACCGGCTCGCAGCGGGTGCGCAGCGCCTCGCGGTAGATGTGGATCATCTCCGCGACCTCCTCCGGAGAAGCCCAGAGCGTCACCCCCAGCGCCCCCACGCCGTTGCGTCCCGCCTGCTCGAACGAGGCCGGGCTGGAGCACGCCTGCCACAGCGGAGGGTGCGGCTTGCGGTACGGCTTCGGGATGACGCTGATGTTGTTGAGCTTGATGTCCGCGCTGTCCCAGGAGACCTTGTCCTGCGTCCACAGCTTCGGAAGCAGCTCGAAGGACTGCTGCATCTGCCCGCGCGTGGCGTCAGGCTCGACGTTGAAGGTGCGCCACTCCGGGATGGTGCTGCGCGCCAGTCCCAACTGGAAGCGCCCACCGCTCAGGTGGTCGATGAAGGCCGAGCGCTCCGCGATGCGGATGGGGTGGTTGAAGCGCGTCGGCGCCAGCACCGACGAATGCCCCACGTGGAGGTTCTTCGTGCTCGTGGCGATGGCCGTGAGCATGATCTCCGGCGCGGAGCTGTAGCTGAACTCCACGGCGGCATGATGCTCCACCTGCCACCAGACGCCGTAGCCCAGCTCATCCGCCAGCCGTGCCTGCTCCAGCGTCTCCTGGATCAACCGGTGTTCGTGGTCCGGACCGGTCCAGTGCTCCTTCGGGTGCTGCATCTCCGAAAAGATGTCGAGCCGCATGTCGTCCCCTCTTTCCGCCATGGAGGCGCGTCACCCTCCAGGACGGAAAGGCCGCACCCTCATGAGGCAAATTCAACTTAAGCTGTTTTTACTCAAAAAGGGAGGAGTGAAACACATGAGCACGGACTCACGGGGAATGACGCATGGGTTCAACACCCGGCGGTGGTTGCTCACGGGGCTGGCGCTGGCGCTCGCGGGCTGCGGTGCGGAGCGGGAGGACGCGGACGTTCCCCATGGCGCACAGCGGCAGGCGCTCACGACGTTGACGGCGACGGAGGACGCCTATGTCCATGAAACCAACGCCGCCTCCAACTACGGCGCGGCCACCTCGCTGTTCGTCAAGAATGACGCGGGCGCGAACCGGTATGCCTTCTTGAAGTTCAACCTGACTGGGATTGCGGGTGTCACCAGCGCCCGGCTGCGCGTCCACGGAAGCGCGTCCTCCAGCACGACACTCCAGGCCTTCCAGACGGCGGATGGCTGGGCGGAGTCCTCGCTCACCTGGAGCAACAAACCCGCGGTGGGCAGCCTGGTGGGGTCCGTGGCGCTCACGACCGCGGACGCGGACTACGAAATCGACGTCACGGCCTACGTGAACGCGCAGGCGGCCGGGGACGGCACGGTGTCCTTCGTGTTGCAGGAGACCGTGGGCAAGTACACCACGCTGGTCAGCAGCGAGGGCAGCGCGAACGTGCCCCAGTTGGACGTCACCCCCAGCGGTGGCGGCACGGGTGACACGCAGCCACCCACGGTGCCGGCGAACCTGACGGCCACCGCGACCTCCAGCAGTCAGATCAACCTGGGGTGGAGCGCGGCGTCCGACAACGTGGGCGTCACCGGCTATGCGCTCTACCGGAACAACGCGTTCCTGAAGAACGTCAGCGGCACGTCCACGAGCGACACCGGCCTCGCCGCTTCGACGACCTACAGCTACGCCGTCAGGGCGCAGGACGCGGCGGGCAACACGTCCGGCAGCAGCGTCACCGTCAGCGCGACGACCCCGGGCGGAGGCGGGACGACGTGCGCGAACGCCCTGGCCTCGACGGCCGCGATCCAGGCGGCCTTGAAGAGCGCGGCACCCGGCGCCCTCCTGCTCCTCGCACCGGGAACCTACGTCGGCAACCGGTCGACCAGCGGCGACCCCGGTGGCCAGGGCCTGTTCTATTCAGGCCAGAGCGGCACGTCCGCCAACCCCATCGTCCTGAAGAGCTGTGACCCCGCCAACCCGGCCACCCTCACGGGGACCTCGGTCAAGGATGGCTCCTATGGATTCCACCTGACGGGCGACTACTGGCAGGTCCGCGACCTTCGCGTCACCCAGGCGCAAAAGGGCATCATCATCGACAACGGCAATCGCAACCTGCTGCACGGCGTGGAGGTCCACACCGTCGGGGACGAGGCCGTGCACTTCCGGGATGGCAGCTCCTACAACACGCTCCAGGCCTCGCGCATCCACGACACCGGCCTGTACCAGGCGAAGTACGGCGAAGGGGCCTACGTCGGCTCCGACGTCAGCAACCCGTACGAGCACGTCGTCGTGGGCAACGTCATCCGGACCACGGAGTTCGCCGGGGGCATCACGGCGGAGCACATCGACATCAAGGAAGGCGCGGATGGCACGCTGGTGGAGGGCTGCACCTTCCAGGGCGCGGGCATCTCCGGCGAGAACAGCGCCGACAGCTTCGTGGACGTCAAGGGCGTCAACACCGTGGTGCGCGACAACCGGGGCTACCGCCAGGGCAATCCCAAGGTGCTGGATGCCTTCCAGGTCCGCACGCACGGCACCGGCTACGCGACGGGCGAGAACAACGCCTTCTCCGGCAACGTCGTCGACCTGGACGACTCCCCGGGCTACGTCGTGTTCGCCACCAGCCAGGCCACGGGCACCACCGCCAGCGGCGATGTCCGCACGGGCGGCGGCAACCTCTACAGCAGCAACGTGAACGACTGACGCCGGGCTGAAGCAGCCCCGCGCCGTCCGGAGGGCACTGCCTTTCGAAGCATTCCTCACGGCCACAGCCGGGTGATGCTCTCGCGGATCCGAACGGTCCCCGACACCCGAAAGGTGCCGGGGACCGGGGGCAGGCTACGGGTCCTCCGGAGGCACGGTGCACGTCCACCTGCCGTTGAAGGTGCAGTAGCAGCCGCCCGTGGGCAGTCCCTCCAGACAGCAGTCGCGTGAGGCGCCCGGGGACGGGCACGCCGTGCCATTGATGAAGACACACGCATTGGCGCGCGAGCAGATGAGCGGGGGCGGCGTCGTCGGGCAGTACTGGTACACGCCGTCACACTGCACGTGAGAACCGTCAACCGCGGAGCAACTGGCGCCCTGACAGGTGAGCGTTCCCGAGGAACAGGCCGCCGAACAGGAGAGGGCGCTCGACTGCTGCCCGAATTCCTCCTGCGCCTCGCCGGACTCCATGCCGCCACAGGCCACCAGCCCCGTGACGAGCAACGCCGCGAACATTCCCAGACAATGCTTCATGGTGTGTCTCCTTCTTGAAGGGGGACGGGGTACGACAGACGCAGTCTGCACCATTCATTGCCAGGAAGTCCTGCTCAGCCCCCGACCTCATCGTCCGGCGAGCTGAAGACAGACGGCGCGCGTCGGGTCATCGACGCGCACCAGGGGCTGGGGCTCCTGCGAAAAGTCCGGCTGCCGCCAGCTCTTCGGCACGCCCGGGAAGGCCAGCACCCGCTCCAGGGTGTCGTTGAGGCGGGCATCGCCGGTCAGCAGCCGCTCCCGGTGCAGCCGGAAGGTCATGCCCCGGGCCAGCGTCTCCCAGTCCACGACGAAGGGACGCAGCAGGCGCGGGTCGAACAGCAGCGAGAACATGTCGGGCGTCGCCGGCATGGCCTGGGGTTCGGCGAGGAAGGCGCTGAACACGCGGGTCGCGGCGTCGTTGCTCCGAACGATGGTGCCGTCGAGCGAGAGGGCCACGAGCGGAAAGGGCTCGTGCTGGCGCATCATCTGCGCGAGGGCGGCGTCGAGCTCCGGGGCCAGCGCCGTCAGCGCGGGTTCGGGGAAGCGGAGTTCGTAGCCGGCGGCCACCAGCGCCTGGTTCTGAGCCCGGAGCGGGGCGCCGAGCACCGACAGCAGGCGCAGCACCATCTCCTCGCCCGGACGCGCGCGGTTCGACTCCAGGTAGCTGATGTGCCGCGCCGAGACGTCCGTCTCCAGCGAGAGCTCCAGCTGCGAGAGGCCGCGTCGCTGGCGCCAGTACCGCAGGAGCGCGGGGAAGAGCTGACCGGTCATCGCGCGAGCATAGTGGACGGCCCCGCCGACGCGATGACCTGGGGAGGTCATTGAGCAGAGCCACGCCCCTCACGCACCCAGATGGGCGTCGCGGCCGGGCCCGCGACGCGCATCTGGGTGCGCGAGGTGGGCGTGCTGCTGCTGTGCCTCGCGGTGATGGCCTTCTTCGTCCGGCGAGGATGCGCTCGTCGGAGACAGCGGTCAGCTCGCCCGGCAGAAGTTGCTGGCCAGCTGGGTGCGCCCCACCGACTCCGCCGAGAAGGTGTCCCTATTGGGAGGCGGAAGGCACCGCATGGAATTCGTCATGCGCCGCCCAATTCCCAATGCCACGCGCGCTTTTCTTCCAGAACCCGGCGAAACGACCAAGGATGACAGGGGCTGCCTTCCTGCTGGCCGCTTTCCCTTCCTGGGGGTCCGGATGTTCCTGGCGTCGCTGCTGTCTGTTTTCACGGGTGCGTGGCTGCTCGCCGCGACGCCGTTCACCGTCACCGTGAAGTCCGCGGGCTACTCCGCCCGCTCGGATGGAGAGACGGTCACCGTCACCCAGGTGGTCAAGAAGGGCCTCGCCGACACCGCGGGGCTCCAGACCGGGATGACGCTGGTGCGCATCATCACGCCGATCCGCCGCTTCACCTCCCGCGCGCCCTTGCCCCAGCTCACCCAGGACGAGTTGCTGGACGCGTTGACGCCCCCACCGGGAGAACTCCTCCAACTGACGGTGGCGTCGAAGGATCCGAAGAAGAGGGGTCCGGGTTCCGTCTTCCTCCAGAGTCGGGAGCCAGTCCCCGACAACATGTTTCCCGTCGTGCCCCTCCCCAAGGAGAAGCTGGAGCGGCTGACCATGCTGCAGATGAACTACTACTTCGCGCGGCTCGCGCAGGCCGCCGAAGCGGAGAAGAACAAGCCCACGCTGGAGGCCGAGCAGGAGACGCGCGCGTATGTGGTGAAGGGCCAGCTCGAAGGGATGATGGGAGGCGGCTTCACGCCCCTCCAGGCCCATGCGCGGCTCATCCTGAAGGCCGACTGCCACAGCCCCCTGGAGAAGGTGGAGCTGAGCGGTGGGGCCGGTTTCCAGGCCCTCACGCTGCGGCCTGACTCCGCGAACCAGGCATACAAGCGCTTCGTGGTGGACCTTCCGCTCTGGTCCGTCCGGGACGTCGTCCAGGGTTGCGCCAGCCCCCGGCCGCCCTTCGAGCGCACCCTGAGCGTCGGCATGTCCTGTCAGGGCAAGCCCGTGCTGAAGCGGGATGTGCCCGTGAAGCTGACGGTGCACTGTGAGGAGCCCCTGCCGGGCGAAGTCACCTACGGCCGGCAGGTGCTCTACCTGGTGGACCCCTGGGAGTTCCTCGTGGGCGACACGAAGCCCCTGTTGGCGCGTGTGTCCCTCGACAAGCTCATCCCCCGGCCCGCCGAGGCCACCCTGGTGGAGCTGGATGCCGCGGGCAAGGTGAGCCGGCGCCACGCGTCGCTCCCGACGGACTCCCATGAGCAGGAGCTCAAGCTCACGCTGGACACGAAGGAGGCACGCACCGCGCGGCTCGCCGTCGAGGTGCGCTTCGCCGACGGCAGCCACTGGATGAGTGCGCCGGAGACGCGGGAGATCCTCAGCCAGGAGCAGGTGGACGCCCGGACCCGGCGGGTGGTCGAGGCCCGCGCGAAGCTGGATGCCTTCGAGAAGCGCTTCTTCGAGAAGTTCGACGACCCCTGCAAGGACCTGCCCGCGACGATGAAGTGGCTCCAGGCCCAGACCGACCTGGAGTACGCCTCCGCGGAGAAGGACGGCCACTCCTTCTCCTACAAGGTGAAGGGCGCGCTCGCCCCCCTCGCCTTCAGTTGCCACTCATGGAAGTGAGCGCCGCGCCCCCGTAGACTGGGTTCAAGGGGGCAGCACATGAGCGGTGAGGGCACACAGCCGGTGGCGGCCGTGCTGGTGAAGATGATGGATTTCCGCGTGGGCCGCGTGCTGCTGTGGACCGTGTCCGTGCTGCTCGGACTGCTGGGACTCGTACCGGGGCCGGCCAGCGGCGACATCCTCCGCGTCGCCGCCCTGCTCGGGGTCCTCGCCGCGGCGGGAAGCTTCAAGGCGTGGAGGGACGAGGGCGGGCGCTTCGGCCCCAGCTTCGGACTGCTGCCCCGGCTGGCCTTCGGGGCCGTGCTGTTTGGCGCCGCCGCGCTGCTGGTGTGGTGGCGCCGCCGCCGCGACCCGAAGTCCGCCGCGGCGGCGCTGTCACCGCCCTCCGCCGAAGAGGTGGACCGGTGGGCCACCGCCGAGCTGGCCCAGGAGCAGGCGCGATGAGCACCGCCCTCGTGGAAGTGGGGGAGCAAGCCCCTCCGGCCCGCCAGCGCGAACGCATGGCGGGGATGGCCCGGGCCGGGCTGCGGGTGCTCGTGAGCGTGGTGCCTTCACTGGTGGGCTCCGGCTTCTGGGGCGCGCTGAAGGGCTTCTTCCTCTTCGGAAGCTTCGGCCTGGTGATGGCCGGCGTCTTCGTGCTGGTGCCCCGCCTGTCCGGCGCGGCGCCCACCCCTGTGTGGCTGGAGGTCCTGAGCTTCGTGCTCACGCCGCTCGCCCTGGCCCTCTCCGGAGGCTACGTGCTGATGGTCCACGCCGTCAGCGCCCGGCTCGCCCGCGAGGTGCAGGAGCGCGGGTTGATGGGCTACGCCTACGCGGTCATCAAGCCCGCCACGCTCCAGGCCGCCCGGCGCCTGCGAGGTGCCGGCGCCACCAGCCGCGAGGAGCTCACCCGCGCCATCGAGCAGTCCGTGGCGGAGCGGTTGAAGGAGGTGCCACAGGAGGAGCCTGACGCACCGCCCTCCCGCACCGAACGGCTGGAGCGCTTCCTCATGGAGCAGTCCCGCCGGGTCCTGGGCCTCATCGCCCTGCGCGCGGTGGTGACGTCGCCGGATGTCCCCTCCGCGGTGCGGGAGCTGGAGACGCTGGCCATCGACCGGCTGGAGGGCGCGCTGGTGGAGACGCTGGAGGACATGTTCTTCATCCAGAAGGTGCTCGCGCTCGGAGCGGGCGTGCTCGTCGCCGCCGTGCCGACGTTCATCCTCCTCGCGCTGTCCCGCTGAAGCCGGCGGGCCCTGGCGTCAGGGCCCCGAAGCCCGGCCGAAGTCCCAACGCGTGATGAGCTGCTTGCGAGGCATCACCGCCGCGAGCGCCAGCGGGGCCCGCGTCCAGAGCAGGTTCTCCGCGTCCTCCACCGCGCCCAGTGCATGGAGCGGCCCGGGCGTCCCCAGCACCTGCTGGGCGTAGAGGCGCGAGGGTCCCGGCTCCGTCTGGAGATAGGTGAGCCAGCCACCCTCGGGTGAGAACTCGCCCAGCTCCACCCGCTCCAGGGGCGACAGCTTCACGAGCGGTGTCAGCGTCGCTTCCTGGTCGTCCCAGGTGGCCCGCCAGACGCCGCTCACATCCCGGTCCTTGTCCTTGTCCGAGGAAGGCAGTCCCGCGACGGTGAAGACCGCCAGCGGCTGGGTGGGATGCAGCCGCAGCTCGTCCAGGCGCAGGCCGCCGGAGCCCGCCAGGAGGACGGCCAGGGCGCGCGCCAGCGGATGGTCCAGGGGCCCGTCCAGCGCGGGGCCGTGCACCTGCACCTCGTTGTCCTTGCGCAGGACGAGCACGCCCGCGCCCGCGTCCCAGACGAAGCCGCCGTCGTGGCCCATCTCCCGCTCACCCACGGTCTTCGCCTTGGGCCCGCTCAGGTCCAGCACGCGCAGCCGGAAGTCCACGCTTCCGGTGTTCAGGTAGTTCTTCAAATCCCGTATCAGCACGGCGATGCGGCGCGGCTCCACCGACAGCCACCGCGCGCCCACCGGGGTTTCATCCATCTTCCTGGCGGCCATGTGCATCTGGTGGCGCTGCTGCGTCAGGTCGTAGACGACCAGCAGCCGCGTCTGCAGGTAGGCGCAGGCGTCGGGAATCACGGCGGGCGAAATGGCCTGGAGGTCTCCGCCAGACACCTGCGGCAGGTAGCCCTTGTCCACCCGGGACGTCTGGGCGGAGTCCGCGCCCAACGTCAGCATGCGCAGCGTTTCGTCGAAGAGGATGACGGCCGCGGCGCCGGGCCGGGGCGTAGGCATCACCAACGCCAGTTGCTCCGCTGTCACCGGCAGCGGGTAGCTCCGGGCGGCCGACGGGAAGGGCAGGCTCTGGCTCAGTGTGAGGGGCACGGGAGGCATTCAGGCTCCAGGATGGCGTGTCACGACGTGGGCACCACGTTCACGAAGCGGACCTGATCCTCGTAGAGCAGCCCCTTGTCATCCCCGGGAGCGTTCTCCACCTTCTCCAGCACGGCCGCCAGGTTCTTGAGGATGGGATGGTTGCGCATCATCCGCTCCTGCGTCTTGGCGAAGTGCTTCTTCTTCTCCTTCTCCGTCAGCGCCTTTGTCTCCACGAAGGCCTCAATGCCTTTCTTGAGGTTGTCCGCGATGACGGGCAGCCCGTAGAAGCGCATCGGGTTCACCACCGCGAACTGGTAGAAGAGGTTGATCTTCCGGGGCAGGTTGAGACGCTCCTCGACGAGCGCCAGGCCCTTGAGGGTCTCCTCGTACCATTTCGAGTATTTCTTCTTGGACGCGAGGATCATGTACCAGTCGGTGCCGAACATGATCTTCGTCAGCATGTGCTTCTGCTCGCAGACCTTGGCCAGCCCCTCCCACATCAAGGGAAGCTTCTCCTCGCGCTCCAGCTTCTTGAAGGCCTGCGCCTCCTTCTTCGAGCGCTCCGGAGACGGCATCAGCGGATCCAGCAGGGGCAGGTACGACAGGTCCGTGTGGAAGTTGTCGTACTTCTTGCAGAGCTCGATGATGGACGTCACCCAGTTCTTCTCGTAGGGCACGTCGTCCTCGTCGAAGCACTTGCCGTTCTCGTCCTTCAGGTAGTGCCACCACAGGCACCGGTCCGAGGCGAAGTGGGCCAGACACAGCTTGAGCTTGTCGTGGCGCTCCAGCAGCGGCCGCCACGCCTCCGGGTGCAGGTGCTTCTCCTTGAAGTACTTCAGGCGCAGGGGCGGATCCTGGAGCATCTTCTGCGTGTCGCCTCCGGCGCGTGCGAGCCGCGCCGGCATGTCCTCGTGCATGCGGACGACGCGAGCGGCCTTCTCATAGGCCTCGCCGGTCTCATCCATCGCGGCCCGCGCGTCGTTGTATTCGCCGTAGGCCTTCCAGTATTCGGGATCGGTCGGCAGCATGGAGATGGCCGACAGGTCTGGCGCGAGCGTCCCGTACTGAGTGTACAGATGAGGGTCCAGCGGCAGGCTGTGCTCGGCGCAGTAGTCCTCGAAGGTCTTCTCCTTCTGGGAGAAGGTCTCCTTCGCGTCCAGGTACGTGCCGCGCTTCTTGCGCGCGTCCGCGTAGGCGTCCTTGTCCGCCTGACTGAGCGCACCCGCCGCGGCCGGATCCAGCTCGATGTAGAGCTTGCGGTCGTGCGTGAAGTGACCGCTCGGGGTGCAGTGGTTCATGATGGGCACGCCCTCCCCCGCGCACTTCGCGAAGAACTCCGCCAGGGCCGGCACGTTCGGATCCGTGGGCTGGTAGGCCTGGGACGTGTACATCTTGAAGCCCGCGAACATGCCCGCCTGCGTCTTCGTGGCCAGCTCCGCGAAGGGCTTGCTCCAGTCAGGAGAGAGTGACGCCTCCGGGAAGGCCTTCTCCTTGCCCGTCCACTGCGAGTAGCGGCGCGGCTCGTAGTGATACATGGGGATGAGCCGGAACGGGTGTTCGGCGCACGCCGTCTTCGTGGCCAGGACCTGCGCGTTCCAGGGCTCGAAGATGCCCAACTCCCCGGGGTGGGCGACGCTCAGGTCGGGCCGCTCGTCGACGTCTCCCGTGAGGCGGGTGCTGAAGGTGTAGTAGGAATCTCCGCCGTCGGGAGGCTTCACCTCCGTGTAGACGCTCTGGCCCTTGTAGCCATCCAGATGGCACAGGTCCATGTCCATGGTCAGCACGATGGAGATGCCCAGGAAGGACGGCTCGCAGTCGCGCAGGTGCTTCGTCGCGTCGGACTTGCGGAACACGGAGAACACGCTGTCGTTCTGATCGACGGTGTCCCCGCCAATCTTCAACGTATCGCGCGGAGACCAGCCCACGAAGGGTTGGAACCACTGGAGGACGAGCACGCCCACGCCGTTGAGGAACTTGCGCGAGCTGGCCGGCGACAGGATGCCGCCCAAGCGCGGCTCCAACTGCGTGTAGTACGCCACCGGGAACGGCGTGCAGTTGCCGCTCATGATGTGCATGTGCGCGTCGATGACGACGGGCGGCAGCGGCAGCTTCTCCGACGCGAGCAGCGAGGCGCTGGAGCCACCGGGCAGCTCGATGAAGGCATCCGGGATGGTGACGCTGTCCCCGGGCTTGATTTCATTGGGCCCGCGCTTGCCCCGCAGCGACTCGTTGGACTTGTGCTCGTAGATGTTCTTCCAGTCACTGAAGCCAAACAGCGAGGCGAGGCCCTGGGGCGTGTCGCCATCCTGGACGGTGTAGTTCTTCATGGTGTCCTCAGGTGCGCTTCAGCTCTTGGAGATTCCCGCATCCAGGTCGGGGAAGGAGATGCGAAGCGGGCCGGGCGGGATGTCCTTCAACTTCGCCTTGCCGCTGCCATCCAGCGTGCCCTTCTGCACGGTGCCGTCTGGCAGCTCCGCCTCGAAGGCCACGTTGGAGAGCGCCTTGCCGTCCGGCCCCTTGAGCTGGAGGTCCATGGGCGCGGGCTTCTCCTGCGTGAGCTTCTCGATGTCCTTGAGCTTCGCCTTCTTGTCCTTGAGCGAGCCGGAGCCTTCCATCTTCACCTTCGCGCCCTTGAACTTCACCTCGGAGCCGTCGACGGTGAGCGTCTTCGCGAAGAGCTTCACCGCGCCGGACTTCTCCATGTCGAGGATGAGGTGGTCACCCACCATCAGCGAGAAGCGGTCCGCCTTCAGCCCGAACGTCTTCGCGAGCCACGCCGTCGCCTCCTCCACCTTCACCTGGGAGTCCGCCCCGGCCTGCTCGCCCAGGTCCTTGCCCACCGTCACGGTCAGCTGCTTCTTCGCCTCCGTGACGAAGTCCCCGCCCACCTTGCGCGAGCTGTCCCCGCCCACGGACTCCTGCCGCGTGCCAATGACATACTCGGTGGAGGCGCCGCCAATCTGGAGCGAGCGCAGCCCCCCCGTGGCCTCGTTGTACGCGAGCGCCACGTTGACCAGCGAGGCCCCACCGATGGTCTGCGCCCGCGCGGCGCCCACGTCCATCATCGCGCCCTGCGCGACGAAGACCGTCTCCTTGCCGCCCACCGTCACCGCCTGATTGCCTTCCACCGTCTCGTCGTGGCTGCCCTGGGTGGTGCTGGTGCGGTCCTTGTGCACCTGGAGCGTCTGGTGGCCCTCGACGACGCCCACGTCGTCCTTCTTGACGAAGAGGAACTGGTTGCCCTCCACGGTGCGCGCCCGGTCCTTCTTCACCAGCAGGTCCTCGAAGGCCCGGACCTCCTGGTCCTTGTCGTTCTCCGTGACCAGGTCCTGGTCCTTCTGCGCGTGGTGGAAGACCTCCTCCTGGCCCTTGGCGTCCTCGAAGCGCAGCTCGTTGAAGCCGTCGCTGCCCTTGCTGGAGGCGCTCTTGTGGGTGCTCTTCGTCTTCTCGTCCGGCAGCGCGTAGGGCGTCGCGTTGGCGCCGTTGTAGACGGAGCCCGCGACCAGCGGCCGGTCGGGGTCCCCCTCCAGGAAGCGCACCACCACCTCCTGCCCGATGCGCGGCAGGACGAGCGCGCCCCACGCGGGGCCGCCCAGCGCCTGGCTGGTGCGCACCCAGCAGGACGCCTTCTCATCCCGCTGGCCGTCCCGGTCCCAGTGGAACTGGACCTTGATGCGGCCGTGCACGTCGGTGTGGATCTCCTCGCCGGCCGGGCCCACCACCTGCGCCGTCTGGAGCCCGGTGATGCGGTGCCGGGGCGTGAGCCGCCGGGGACGGAAGGGCACGTTGGCGGGCATCACCTGGAACTGGTTGCGGTACAGCCCGCCCAGGGCCTCGCGGCCTCCGTGGGTCTCCGGCTGGCCGCCGTGGTGGCGCACCGTCACCACGACGTAGCGGCCCTCGTGCGTGCCGTCGTCCTCCACCTGCAACAGGTGACCAGAGGTGAGGCGGGGACAGATGCCCTCCCCTTCGAGCGTCAGCGCGGCCTGGGTGGCCTCCTGGACGCGCACCCGCGCCGCCGCCTTGCCCGTGCCCGCGGCCACGTACCCGCCGGGGTAGTCGTACACCTCCAGCGCCTCCATCCCCTCGGAGGACTTCGACTTGCCGGACACGTCCAGCGACGGCTTCTCGAAGTCGAAGTCCTTCAGGTGCACCGCGCCGGGACGCAGCCTGCGCACGCGTCGCAGGTCCGTCAGGTATTCGCCCGTCTCCACCCGGCCGTCCTCGTCACGCAGGGGCAGCGCGGCGCCACCGGGCGGCGCCTCATGGACGCTGGGGGCATCCCCGAGCACCAGGACGTGCCCCTCCTCCGAGTGCTCGAAGAAGTAGAAGATGCCCTCCCACTCCATCAGGCGACTGAGGAAGTCGAAGTCCGTCTCACGGTACTGGGTGCAGTACTCGCGCGGCGCGTGGCTTTCGTGAAGGCTGACGCGCACCTCCACCTTCGCGGAGGTGAGGACGTCCTTGAGGATGTCCGGCACGGACTTCCCCTGGAAGATGCGGCTGCGCTTCACCTGCGTGAGGCGCCACAGCGCGGGGACGATGCGCGCGCGGTAGCGCCAGCGGCCGTCGCGAAGCCCCAGGGACTCCACCGTGCGCACCATCCCGTGCACGTGGCGCGGCGTCCCGCCCGGCTGGGTCACCGTCAACAGGGCCTCCGCCCCCACCAGGGGCGCGGTGTCCAGGGACTCGGGCGCCAGCGGCGCGAAGTCCACGCTGAAGTCGAAGAGGCGGCTCAGGCCCTCCTCGCCCTTCAACCGCTCCACGACCAGTGAGTCAGCCTCGAGGGCTCCCACCCGCAGGGTGAAGGCGGGTGATTTGGCGTTGGGCATGGACTTCCCCCGTCAGTGCAAGGCTTGCGACCGAAAGGGCTACCATACCAGGAGTGTGCAAGCGCTGCACCGCGAGGCCGTGAAAAGAATTGCCCTCCGGAGGGTGGGAGGTTGGGGTCGGATGTGGATGGCTTCGGCCCGGGGCCGCTACCGCCCGAGCCGGGCCGCCAGCTCCAACCGGGCCGCGACGGCCAGCGCATCCGCGCGGTTGTTCTCCACGTCATCCGAGTGGCCCCGCACCCAGTGCCAGGACACCTCGTGGGTGCGCACGGCCTCCAGCAATTCGCGCCACAGGTCCGCGTTGGACACGGCCTTCTTGTCCGACGTGCGCCAGCCGTTGCCCTGCCACTTGTCCAGCCACTTCGCCTCGAAGGCGTTGCACACGTACTTGGAGTCGGTGAACACCTGCACGCGGCACGGCATCTTCAGGGCCTTCAACGCCACGAGCGCCGCGGTCAGCTCCATCCGGTTGTTGGTGGAGTCCGCCTCCGAGCCCTGGAGCTCCTTGCGGTAGGACTTCCGCTCCGGGGCGATGAGGATGGCCCCCCAGCCGCCCAGGCCGGGGTTCGGCGAACAGGCGCCGTCGCAGTAGATGTGGACGAGAGGGAGCGACATCGAACGCGCACCCTACCCCGGGGCTCAGGGGATGACGATGCGCGAGTGCAGGCCCCGGCCGTCGTAGGCCGCCGCGCCGCAGCGGGCATGTGCCCAGTCCCCATTCACCGCCGAGCAGATGCGGAAGGCCTGGATGTTGGAAGGGGCCACGTTGATGCCCGGCGTGTCGCAACGCCCCTGGTAGGTCCAGGCCAGGCTCTTGTTGACGGACGCCACGCCGATGCAGGGGCCAATCCACGCGCCGGTGTCCCGCCGCTGCACGTCGATGGAGTACTGGGCCGGGGTCTGCAGCTCGTTCCACTCCAGGTCCACGAACGGCGTGAAGCCCCCCGGCAGCTCCAGGGAGACGTCGTCGGAGATGCCGTCATACGCCTTCTCCACGAAGGCCCCCCAGGCGCCGTTGATGGCGTAGAAGATGCGGAAGGCGGCGATGTCCCCCTTCGTCACCACGCGGTCCCCCGCGCTGCGGCACACGCCGTCGAAGACCGTCTTGTTGGACTGGCCCAGGAGCGCCACGGAGCTGCACGGCCCAATCACCGACCCGTCCCGCAGGACGACGTCCAGCGAGTAGCTGTAGCCGTTGAGCTTGTTCCAGCGGACGCTCACCTGATTGAGGGAGGTCATCGCGCCGTCGGGCTTGAAGCCGACGCGCTGCATGTACGTGCTGCGCGAGGTGAGGTTGCCCGCGGTGTCGAAGGCGCCGACATGGAAGACATTGAAGTACTCCCCCCGGCGCTCGACGATGACGTTGTGGCCGTGGCTCTGCACCAGCTTGCCGGCGGAGTTGCGCAGCGGCAGGGACAACCGCCGCACCGCGCGCGCCCGCGTGAGCTGGGGAATGGAGTCCGCCATCACGTAATACATGGCGTACTGGCTGTTGTACCAACCGCCGCTGAAGAGCAGGTAGTAGATGCCATTGCGCTTGAAGACCTCCGGGGCCTCGTTGATGCCCTCCTCATGGGCAGGCGTCGCGAACACGGCCGGGCCCGCGTGGTTGTAGACGGTGCCCGGGGCCGCCATGTTGAAGGAGGAGATGTTGTTGCCCCGGTCGAACCAGACATAGAAGAACCAGCGGTCCGCCACGTCGTTGTACGTCGCCGAGTCGATGCGGATGTTCCGGTTGCAGCCCTGCGGCAGGCAGCCCGTCGCGGTGGAGGTGCGAGGCCACGTCGTGTTGGCGTTGAGCGGCTGGGGCGCGCCGAAGTTCAGGTTCAGGTCCGGCGCCGTGGCGACGAAGGTCGTCACCTCCTGGCCGGCCGGTGGGCACGCCGCGCCGTTGGGCACCCGGTGCGCGGAGAAGTGGAGCTGGTAGGCACCGTTGGACTTGTTGAGGTCCGGCGCCCAGAGGAAGCAGTAGTCGTAGGTCGGATCCGCCGCGGACGGATTGTAGTCGCGCTTGAAGCGGAACGCCGTGAGGTCGTTCGACTCGTAGAGCGGCAGCACCACGCCGTTGCCCGTGCCGGTGAGGAAGAACAGGTCGTCGTTCTCCTTGTAGACCTCCGGGTCCGCCAGCCACGGCATCACCAGCGTCCGCGCGTTGTCACCGGCCGCCAGCGCCGCGCTTGAAACCTCCTCCGGCGCGGGGACCGTCCCGCCTCCACACCCGACAACCCCCGCGAAGAGCGTGGACAGCCACCCGACGACACGAACGGTCTTCATGAGCCCTCTCCCTCAAACCAATATTTCTGGAATTTCTAGAAATATCAGGAAGAAGGCAAGAGGGCGGAGTCAGTCATCCCGCTTGGGGGACGGAGGCATCTCCGTGTTGTAGATGTTGATGGAGCCGTCATCGATGGACTTCTTCGACCCGAACACCATCGTCTGCACATTCGGCGGGAACACGGGGCTGGGGACGTGCATGCCGGACGCCTTCCAGTAGTGCCCGAAGGCGTTGGTGGGGAGGATGAGCTTCGTCCCCAACGTGGTCGCCGCATCCTCCAGCACCATGGAGCAGGTGCGGCAGGGGGTCTTCACGCCGCCCACGAACGCGGGGAGCACCTCGCTCAGGAGGCCCGCACCGTCGAGCGCCATCAGGATGGGATGGAAGAGCTCCTCGGCGTGGATCTTCTTCTTCGTGAAGTAGGTGTCGCCCTCGCCCTTCGTCTTCTTCTTGGGCAGGACCACGTAGACCTTGCCGCTCACCACCGGGGACTCCACCGACCAGTGCTTGAAGCCGTCCTGGGTCGCGCTCTTCGCGACGACCAGTTCCTCGATGTCCGTGGCCGCGAACTTCAGCGACCGCTGGATCTCCTGGAACACGTACTCCCACTTGAACCGGAAGTAGTCCGGGTATTTCTCACTGCCGAACTCGGCCTGGTACACGGGGAGCTTCTCCGTGTGCTCCTTGCCGAAGTTGCGCATCGCCGTCTTGTAGCCCCCTGTCAGGGTGCCCTTCAGGTCGACCTTCGCCAGGAAGGCCTTGACGGAGCCTTCCGTCTTGAGCGCGGCCAGCAGGCTGGTGGAGAACGTGAGGTTGTTCGTCGACAGGAAGAGCGAGCCGTTGGCCCACAGGGCCTGGAGCTCCACCGGGTTGTTGCCATCCCCGCCTCCGTTGAACTCCACCACGTACAGCAGCGAGCAGAGCCTGCGCAGGAAGGAGTTGGGGCCCAGCTCCCGGTAGTCCCACGGGAGGCTCCGGTCCGCGAGCTTCGCCGCGTTGACGACCGTGGGCGCCGACTTGTTCATCTTCGGGTAGACCGTCGTGCCCACCGTCTCCTCCGAGGTCAAGTCGTCGCGGTACCGCTTGAGGGCCACCACCGTCCCATCGTGGAGCTCGGTCTTCAGCGGGTTCCGCTTGTCCGGCAGCGCTCCGTTCTTCGTCTTGAACCTCTCCCGGAAGCGCTTCTTCTCCTGGTACGTGGCCTCGCTCCTCGCCAGGTGCGCGTTGGGGTCCGTGGGTCCGAAGACGAACGCACGGGGGAGCTTGTCCGCGCTCTCCAACTCGAGGGCCAGGTTCGGCTTCTTGTGCGAGCCGCCGCGGAACCCCTCCTCCAGCGCTTCCAATTCCAGCGCCGTCGTGTCGTCGTAGAGGTCCAGGTCGTCCCATTCGCGCTTGCCCAGCACCCCCAGCTCCTTGCGCTTCGCCATCCGCGCCGGCTTGCCTGAGACCTGCGGCTTGACGATGAAGACCGCGTCCGACTTGTGGCACTTCATGCACACGGGCCGGGCGCCCTTGAGCGTCGGGTAGTCGTCCGCCGTGCACATCCCCGAGGTGCGGTCGCACCGCCGACAGTGCCAGGTGAAGTAGTTCACCGACCGCGTCTCGACGATGCTGCTCCCGTGCTTCGTGGAGCACGGCACGCACTTGGGGACCGCGCCGGGCCGTTCGCTCTCCGTGAAGAGCTCACTGACCTGCTTGCAGGTCTTGCATTCGAAATAGAAGAACATCGGTCTCCAAATGCTCCCCGCGTGGGTTCGGCCCCGTCAAGCCGGCGGCCCCCTGGAAGCCCTGCCCGCCCGGAGGCCTGTCGCGGGACGGACGACCTTTGACGCTCCGGCCGCGATCCGCTATACCCACCGCGATATTGATTATCAAAATCATTTGATATCAGTAGCCAGCCTGGATTGAACGACCCCGTGAGCACCTCTCCCCGGCGTTTCCCTCCCCTTCTCGCGGCCGTTGGCGGCGTCGCGGTCCTCGGGCTCGCGGTCTTCGGTCTGCGCGCCTCGCGTTCCTCCACGCCAGTCCCGGAAGCGGCCGTGCCTGCGGCGTCGGCGCCCTCCGCGGGCCGGACCTTCACCCACGGGCAGGGCAGCACCGTGGTGGCGGAGCATCCGAAGCAGGTGGTGGTGTTCGACCTGGCCGCGCTGGACACGCTGGACGCGCTGGGCGTGGACGTCCAGGGGGTGGCCGGCGAGTACTTCCCCGGGCAGTTGGCGAAGTACGGGGACGCGAAGAAGTACCCCCGGTTCGGGACGCTGTTCGAGCCCGACTACGAGGCCCTGAGCGCCGCGCGGCCCGACCTCATCATCACCGGAGGGCGCTCCAGCGCGCGGTACTCGAAGCTGAAGGACATCGCGCCCGCCATCGATCAACCCACGGACGACGCGCACTACCTGGACACCATGACGGCCAACACGGAGCGGCTGGCGGCGGTGTTCGGCAGGGAGGAGAAGGCCCGGGCCCTCCTGGCGGACCTGCGCCAGTCCATCGAGGCCCTGAAGAAGACCACCGCGACGCGGGGCCGGGGGCTCGTCGTGCTGACCACGGGCGGGCGGATGACCGCCTATGGCCCGGGCTCCCGCTTCGGGGTGCTGCACGAGGGCTTCGGCATCCCGGCCGCGGCCCCAGCGCTCAAGGCGTCCCTGCATGGGGAGGCCATCGGGTCTGAGTTCATCCTGGAGACCAACCCGGACTGGCTGTTCGTCATCGACCGCGACGCGGCCATTGGCGAGGGGGGCGGCGCCCAGCGGCTGCTCGACAACGAGCTGGTGCGCCAGACGGCGGCCTGGAAGCAGGGACAGGTCGTCTACCTGGAGCCGGCCAACACCTACCTCATTGGCGGAGGCATCCAGTCGGTGCGGCGCCTGATGGAGCAGATTTCGGATGTCTATGCGCAGCCTCGACAGCCCTCCGCTCCCTGAGTCGGGCACCTTCGACAGACGCGCCCCCCACCGCTCCGCCGTGGTCCCGGAGCCGGCGCTCGCCGTGCCGCGCCTGCTCGTGGCGGGCCTCGTCGTGCTGGTGCTCGCCGGGCTCAGCCTGCTGATTGGCGTCAGCCACGTGTCGTGGGACACGCTCTTCGCGGCCGGAGGGGATGACCGGGCCGTGCAGGTGCTGGTCATCAGCCGCGTGCCGCGCACCCTGGCCCTGATGCTTTCGGGCATGGCGCTGGGCGTGGCCGGCCTCATCCTGCAGATGCTCGCGCGCAACCGCTTCGTGGAGCCCTTCACGGCGGGCACCGCGGAGTCCGCGAGCCTGGGCATCCTCGCCGTCACCGTGCTGGCGCCCGAGCTGCCCGTCCTGCTCAAGACGCTGGTGGCCGCGGGCTTCGCGCTGGCGGGCACGGCGCTGTTCCTGCTCATCCTGCGGCGCATCCCGCTGCGCTCGGCGCTCGTGGTGCCGCTGGTGGGCCTGGTGCTGGGGGCCATCTTCGACGCGGCGACGACGTTCTTCGCCTACCGCTTCAACCTGCTCCAGTCGCTGTCGGCCTGGACGACGGGGGACTTCTCCAGCGTCATGCGCGGGCGCTATGAGCTGTTGTGGAGCGCCTTCGTCCTCACGGGCATCGCCTACGTCGTCGCGGACCGCTTCACGGTCGCCGGCATGGGTGAGGCCTTCACCACCAACCTGGGCCTGAACCACCGGCGCATCGTCGCGCTGGGGCTGGCCCTGGTCGCGATGGTCACCGCCGTGGTGGTGGCCACCGTGGGGATGATTCCTTTCATCGGACTCATCGTGCCGAACCTGGTCAGCCTGATGCTGGGCGACAACGCGCGGCGCTCCATCCCGTGGGTGGCGGTGATGGGCGCGGGCTTCGTGCTGCTCTGTGACATCGTCGGGCGGGTGGTGCGCTACCCGTATGAGATTCCCGTCGGCACCGTGGCGGGCGTGGTGGGCAGCCTGCTGTTCCTCCACCTGCTGCTGCGGCGGGACGCCCGTGTGGGCTAGCGCGCTCAAGCCCGAGGGCCACGAGCGGCGGCTGCTCCTGCTGGGGGGGCTGGCCCTGCTGTGCGTCGTCGTGTTCATGACCCTGGGCGCCCAGGGCCGGTGGGACTTCGTGCTGCCCTTTCGCGGGCGCAAGGTCGCGACGGTGGTGCTGGTGGCCTACGCCATCGCGGTCTCCACGGTGCTGTTCCAGACCGTGACGGAGAACCGCGTGCTGACGCCGGCCATCATGGGCTTCGACACGCTCTACGTGCTGCTGCAGACGTGCCTGCTCTTCTTCCTGGGCTCCACCGCGGTGGCGTCCCTGGACGTGCGCCTGCTGTTCGCGGTGGAGGTCACCGTCATGGTGCTCTTCTCCGGCGTGCTGCACCGGTGGCTGTTCTGGGGCGGGCGCCGGAGCATCCACCTGCTGTTGCTCACGGGCGTGGTGCTGGGCGTGCTGTTCCGCAGCCTGTCCACCTTCCTCCAGCGCGTCATCGCACCCAGCGAGTTCGCCTTCCTCCAGGACCGCTTCTTCGCCAGCTTCAACAACCCGGATCCGGACCTGCTCGCCGTGTCGGCGGTGGTGACCGTGGGGGCCTCCCTCCTGGGCCTGGGCCTGCTGCGCGCCTGCGACGTGCTGGGGCTGGGCCGAGACCTGGCCATCAACCTGGGCGTGGACCACCGCCGCACGGTGTCGCTCCTGCTGGTGGTGGTGGCGGTGCTGGTGTCGGTGTCCACGGCGCTGGTGGGGCCGGTGACGTTCTTCGGCCTGCTGGTGGCGAACCTGGCCTATGGGCTGGTGGGCTCGCACCGGCACGTGCACATCCTGCCCGCCGCCGTGTTCCTCGCGGTGATTGGCCTGCTGGGCGGGCAGTTGCTGCTGGAGCAGGTCTTCTCCTTTGGCGCCAACCTGCGTGTCATCATCGAGTTCCTGGGCGGGCTGATGTTCATTGCCCTGCTCATGCGAGGTGCCCTGCGATGATCGAGGCCCGGAACGTCTCCCGCCGCTACGGAGACACCCTGGTGGTGGACGACGTCTCCCTGCGGATCCCCGAACGCGGCGTCACGTCCATCATCGGGCCCAACGGCGCCGGCAAGTCCACCCTGCTGTCGATGATCAGCCGGCTGTTGCCGCTGTCCTCGGGCGTGGTGCTGGTGGACGACCTGGACGTGACGAAGACGCCCGGCGACGCGCTGGCCCGCAGGCTGGCCATCCTGCGCCAGGACAACCACCTCACCGCGCGGCTGACCGTGCGGGACCTGGTGACGTTCGGCCGCTATCCGCACTCGCGGGGGCGCCCGACGGTGGAGGACCGCGCCTTCGTGGAAGGGGCCATCCACCACCTGGGCCTGGAGCCCATCGCCCACCGCTTCCTGGACGAGCTGTCCGGCGGCCAGCGCCAGCGCGCCTTCGTGGCGATGGTGCTGTGCCAGGACACGCACTACGTGCTGCTGGATGAGCCGCTCAACAGCCTGGACATGAAGCACGCGGTGTCCATGATGCAGGAGCTGCGGCGCGCGGCGGACGCCCTGGGCAAGAGCGTCATCCTGGTGCTGCACGACCTCAACTTCGCCTCCTGCTACTCCGACCACATCATCGCGATGCGCGAGGGCAAGGTCGCCTTCCAGGGCAACGCGGAGCAGCTGATGCGCACCGAGGTCCTGCGCGGCATCTACGACCTGGACATCGCCATCCACCAGCTCGACGGGAAGTGGATCGCCGTCCACTACCGCTGAAGCCCCCGAAGCCGGGAGGGCTCAGCTTCGCGCGAGCACCACCGGCTCGGGTGCTCGGCAGTTCGTGCATCAGCACCCACTCCTGCTGTCGATGCAGGGGCAGCAGACCCGGCCCGGGGGTCCAGTCCGTCACGACGCCCGTCGGGCTTCGCCCCCAGAGCCGCCCCTGCCCGTTGTAGAGGGAGCCGTCCGGGAGGCTGTAGTCGTACTGCACGGAGAGCCAGGTCGCCTGGAAGTTCATGAGCCATACCGCCGACGGGATGGTCCGACGTCCAGACCGTCAACACCCGGGAACCGTCCACGGACACGCCCGCTCGGGTCGGCACATACCGCGGGCTGCTCGAAGAGGATGGCGTCCTCCCTCCCGCCCTCTGGCCGGACGACGGGGACACCCTGTTCATCGAGCTGCACGAGATGCCCCTGTGTGGAGGCTGCGGTCGCGCCCTCCGTGACATAGAAGAGCGCGGGCCCTCTGGACGTGCGCACCAGCTGGGTCACCGTCGCCGGGATGAGGCCCGTCTCCACCTCTACATTCGTGGTCGCGACCCGGGCCAGGGCCGTATCCAGCCGGAAGATCTGGATGCGTCCCTGCACGTCGGACGCAGCCACCAGGAAGCCTCCCTCCACGGCCAGGCTGTCCACCATCGACCCGCACGGGATCCACCGCAGCGAGGCCACCCACGCCGCATGCAATGCCAGAAGTCCCTACAGGCGTACGAGGAGTTCCTCCCTGGCACTCATCCTCGCAGGCGCCTTCGCATCGCGTCGCATGCGTCCTTCGCTTCCTTCAGGCCCACGCCGTAGCGATCCCTGTAGAGCTTGACGGCTTCAATGAGCTTGTCGTCGCGCAGGGCCTCCTCGATGTCCGCATCCCCTTCCACCGCTCCCGACGGAGCGCGCCCGAAGGGGTGCCGCTCCGCGATGAGCGCCTCCACGGAGTCCTTGGCCTCCTTCAGGCCGACCCCGTGTTGCTCGCGGTACAGCTTGATGGCGTTGATGGTCTGGTTGGCGTCGATCAGCGCCTCGATGCGGGCCTGGAACACCTCCGGGGCCAGTCGGGACGGCGCGGCCACGGGCGGCGGATCCAACGCCTGCTCATCTCGGGAGGAGCCCTCACGGAGGCGACGTTGCAAGAACGCCAGGGCGCCCCCGGCGAGGAGCGCGACAAGAATCCATCCGATGAGGATCAGGGACATGCCTCCGAGCATAGTCGGAAGGGCCTTCACGCAAGGGGTGAAGGCCCTCCGGACGTGACCCGCGATCGCACCGGCCCTGCGCGTGTCGCGAGGCCTACTGCCAGACGACGGTGAGGTCCGTCACATAGGCGGTGTAGTCACGCCCCGCGCCCTGCGCATTGGTCATGAACCAGCCGCTGGCGGCGGCGTCGAACCATCCCGCCGCATCCGGATCATCCAGGATGCCGTCGCCGTTGGTGTCCTTCAGCGTGGCGGTGCCATAGGTGACGGAGTTGGTTGCGACGACCGTCCCGTTGAGGCGGATGGAATACATGGCGAGGCCCGTGTCGCTGACCGAGACGTAGACGTCGTACCAGTTGCGATTGTACAGCCGGCCGGCACCACAGGTGTTCGGCGTCGCGAGCGCGGTGAAGTTGTAGCCGCCCCACGACGGCAGGTGGGGCGGAGCGGGAGCGGGCCAGAACTCCTCGATGAAGGCGCCGTCATACAGGGGGCACCCGTAGTCACCCGCAGTGACGATGAGCCCGATGCCGTGGATGCTGCTGGTCAGCAGGTTGCTGTAGTTGACCTGGAGGGTGCCGCGCGGAACGAAGACGAGGTGATCTCCGGACGTGGACGAGGGCGAGCCCGTGTTGGCGAACATGTCCGGCGTCCAGAGCTTGAAGCGCATCACCTGGAACCGGGCCCCAGCGGGCTTGGCGCCAATGCTGCTGACGGAGCGGTAGCTGCCGAAGGCGTAGTTGCGGTAGCTCGCGCCGGAACCGGGGCCGCAGCCCGTGGGCCCACACCGAACCCCGAAGACGTGGCCTCCCGCCACCGTGGGAGTCGGGCCCTGGTAGACGTACCCGGTGATCCCCTCGTTGACGTAGCCCTGGGACGTGAGCGTGGTCACGAGGCTGGAGCTGACGGTGTAGCGGTGCACCAGGTCCCCCGTGACGCCGTCGAAGCGGGTGAGACGGTGGAGCGGAACGGTTCCCGGGACCTGCTCGTTGTAGATGTACCCGAGGATGCCGGAGCTGACATAGCCGTACGAAGCGACCAGGGTCGCCACATCCGCCGAGTTCGTCGTGTAGAAGTGCTCCCGCTGCGGCGCGCCCTTGTACAACTGGTACAGCGCAACCGTGGTGGCCTGGGGACGGGTCTCCAGATAGAGGACCTCGCCCGTGCTGCTCCACCCGCCACTGCCCAGGTAGTACTGCGCCAGGTTCCCGTCGAGCGTGAAGAACTGGTCCGTCTCCGTCGCGTTGTAGAGGGAGTGGACCTTCTTCAGCGGCGCCACCGGGGTGTAGGGCGGAACCTGGGCCACGGCCACATTGGCCGACAGCAACATCAGGCTCCCCAACACGGTCATTGAAGCTTTCCGGATGATTCCCATGGTGATCCCTTTTTCACTTCGAGTGACTTCGCGGGATGGCATGGCAGGAGCAGAAAAACCAGTAAAACACTTTGATACCAGGCGGGCCTGGCGGAATCCCCGCCGGGCGTGCAGGCGACGTTGCCCTGGAGCTCCGGCAGTGAAAACCTGCGCGCGCTCCACCCCCTGAAAGGCAGACGCCGATGCGCGAGAAGAACCTGGAGTACACGCTGGATTGGATTGCCATCCAGGAGCTGGTGGCCGAGTACGGGCAGGCCATCGACCATGGCAAGGACACGGGCGACTGGACCCGCTGGGAGCGGGTCTTCGCGCCGGAGGTGACGGCGGACTACTCGCGCTTCATGGGCGTGCCGCCCGTCACGCAGCCGCGCGCGGTGCTGGCGAAGTTCGGCGACGTGTCGCTGGAGTGCTTCACCCGCACGCAGCACGCCACGGCCAACACCGTGCGCACCGAGTTCACGAGCAACACGCAGGCGACGGTGCACGCCTACGCGGAGGTGTCCCACTTCTTCCAGCTCAACGGCGTGCCGCAGGAGTGGACGCTGGTGGGGCGCTACACGCACGAGGTGGTGAAGACGGACAAGGAGGGGTGGCGCATCCAGAAGGTCACGCTGGATCCGATGCACCAGCGGGGCAACCTGCTGGGCCTGGAGTTCGTCCAGGGCAAGCGCCTGGGCACCCCGTAGCTCAGTCGGTCAGCAGCACCATCAGCAGATGGGCCAGGGCCTTGGCCTCCGCGTGTTGGGGGTCGAGGTCCAGCGCATGGCCGACCATCGCGTCGGCCTGTTCCAGACCGCCCTGATTCTTGAGGAACAGGGCGTAGGCGTAGAACGCCTCCGCTGACTTCGGCTCCTTCGCGATGCGCTCCAGGAAGGGCTTCTCCTCGTCGTCTGGCGGCGTGAAGGCATCTGACGGAGGGCACGGGTCGCCATACTGGCCCTTGATGCTCTTGGAGTACGCCCCCGGCGCATGCACCTTGAGCGCCTTCATGAAGCGCTTCATGTCCACGGTCACTTCAGCGTCCCGGGCACAGAGTCCGAGCACGGCGATGTACAGCCCCTTGTTGAGCCCGGGGTAGTCGTCGGACTTCTTGACGGCCAGGAAGTCTCCGCTCGGGCGCGCCACGCGAACCCAGAGCACCTGGGTCTTCAGCCGGTCCAACGCGGCCTGCGCCTCTGCTTCGGTCTTCCCGCCTCCGACGATGATGATGTCGTACGTGCGTGGCTTCGGCTCCCTGGCCGAGGCAAGCAATGGAACACAGACGGCCAGCAATAACAGAAGGCGAGCGTGCATCCCTCCAATCTACCTGTTCCCCCGGCGCTTGCCGATACCGCGCGCCGCACGCGGTGGACGCGTGGGCGCCTTCGACAGGGATTCGGCCTGCGCTCCGATGGTGTCCGCCAGGAAGTCCACCACCGCGCGCACCCGGGCGTTGTTGGCCAGGTCCTCGTGGAACACCAGCCACACGGTCCGCTCCAATTCGGGCAGGACGCCGCGGAGCGGAACGAGCTCCGGATGCAGGTGGCCGAAGAAGGCCGGCAGCAGCGTCACGCCCAATCCCTCGCGCGCGGCCTGGAGCAGGCCCAGGATGGAGGTGAGCCGCACCGCGACGGTGGCCCGGGCCGCGTGCACGTCCAGCCACTTGGATTCGGGCCAGCGCCTCGAGTCGTGCGCGTACCCGACCACGGCATGCCCTTCGAGCCCCGCGTCGAAGCGCACCGGCCCCCGGCGGGCGAGGTATGCCTTGGAGGCGAAGGGCACGATGCTGATGGCCGCCACCTTCCGGGCGCGGAGGGAGGGCTCCTGGGGCCGGACCAGGCGGATGGCCACGTCGGCTTCGCGCCGGACGAGCGAGAGCGTTTCGTAACCCGACAGCAGGTGCAGCTCGATTTCGGGATGGCGCTCACGGAAGCCAGACAGCCACGGCATCACGTTGTGGACCAGGAAGGAGTCCGTCGCGGTGACCGTCACCGGGCCGGAGGGGCGCAGATCCTCTCCACTGGCGAGCCGCTCCACGCGCAGCGCCTCCGCCTCCACCGCCTCCGCGGCTGGCAGGATGCGCAGGGCCACGGCCGTGGGCCGGAAACCCGAGGGCGTCCGGTCGAAGAGCCGGGCCCCCAGCTCCCGCTCCAGCACGGCCAGGCGCCGTCCCACGGTGGTCTGGTCCACCTTCAACTGGCGGGCCGCCGCGGAGAGGTTGCCTCCCCTCGCGACGGCCAGGAAGTGCTGCAGGTCACTCCACTGGGGCATGGCCTGCATTCTTGCAGAGTCAGCCTGCGGAAACGGGCATTTTCGCAGAGGCGCCCCGCCGCCATTCTTCCCGGCGTCGCTTCCACCGAGGAGTTCCACCCGTGAAGACCCTTTCCAAGTTCGCCGCCGCGCTCGTCGTTGTCTCCGCCTTCGGTCTCGCCGTCGCGAAGGGCAAGGCGGAGGCCGCCGCGTTCCAGCAGACCTCGTACGACAAGCTCGCCTGGACGGAGATGATGCCCGGAGGGCCGTCGGTGCACGTCCTCTGGGGTGACATGAAGAAGGGCCCGTACGGGCTCCTGATGAAGTTCCCCGCGGGGTTCGACTCGGGGCCGCACACCCACTCCGCCGACTACCACGGGGTGCTGGTGAAGGGCCGGATGACGAACACCAGCGACGGCGTCGCCCCGGCCGGTGCGGTCGAGTCCGGCAGCACCTGGGACCAGCCCGGCAAGGTGGTGCACCGCAACCAGTGCGCGCCGGAGTCCGAGTGCGTGATGCTGATTGCCCAGGACAAGCCGTTCGACTTCGCCCCGGCGAAGGCGAAGTAGTCGGCGGAAGGGGGCGTGGATGTCAGGAAGTGCGGCCCCGCGCCGACCGTCCGCGCCATCATGAGAATCCTGACCCTCGACACGGTGCCGATGCACGCGTGGCGCTATCTCAATGCAGCGCCGCGCGGCGGGACGGAGACACAGCTCCTGCCCTTGCTGCGCGGGACGGTGGACACGCTCCCGGAAGGCGTGGAAGCGCTGTTGGTGACCTCGGATCTGCAAGGCGTGGCGCCACATCCCCGCCAGGAGGGAGCCGTGGCCCTCCTGGGCGAGGTGCTCGCGGATGCCCTGGCCCTGCTGGGCGAGGAGGACACCCTGCCCCCTTCCGGGCACATCGGCGTGGTCCTCGCGGGAGACCTGTACTCAGCGCCGGGCGCCAACGTGCGAGGCGCCTCCGGCGATGTGCGCAGCGTGTGGTGGGCCTTCGCGGAGCATTTCCGCTGGGTGGTGGGCGTGGCCGGAAATCACGACACGTTCGGGAGCCCCCGCGAACAGGCCCGCTTCCAGCAGCAGCCCGGACTGCACCTGCTTGATGGAGGAACCATCGACCTGGAGGGTCTGCGCGTGGGGGGCGTGGGCAGCATCATGGGTCGTGGGGACAAGCAGGGGCGGCGCGAAGAGCCCGATCAGCTGCGACTGCTGGAAGATGCGCTGAGCCACTCACCGGACATGCTCGTGCTGCACCAGGGTCCGGACGTGCCCGGCACGCAGTTGCGGGGAAGCACGGCCATCCGCCTGGCATTGCCAGAACGGGAGGCGCCCCTGGTGGTGTGCGGCCATGCCCACTGGGAGACGCCGCTCGCGACCCTCCCCGGAGGAGCGCAGGTGCTCAACGTGGACAGCAGGGTCGTACTTCTTCAGCGCGCTGCCTGAGCCCGCGGCGCTGCCCCAGAGCGCCTACTTCTTGCGCTCCTTGCGTCTGAAGATCTTACGACCGAGTTCGCTTGCGCCCACCGCTACCGCAGTCCCACCGATGAGAGCCCCCACCGCTGCGCCCACGGGCCCTCCCACGGCCGTTCCAAGCACTGCGCCACCCTGCATTCCGGCGAATGCACCTGCCGCCCCCGTCGCGGACTCCCCGACTCGGGTCGCATATTCGCCACCGTCGATCTTCCCTCGCGCGAACTGGACACCGCCGACAAGCGCATCCACCGCAACCGCGCCCACCGCGAGGGCGGCATTGGAGCGCGCGACGACACCGGCCACCCCACGTACGACCTGCGCAGCGGCACTTCGCGCCAGCACCGTGGCTCCCGCCTGAAGTCCGGCGCCCACGGCGCTCTTCGCGGCTGCATCCGCTGCTGCAAGCCCCGCGTCCTGCGCGGTGTCGGCCACGGCTTCGCGTCCGCTCTTGCGCCCCTTCGCCGCATCGATACCGTTGCTCACTCCCGAGACCACGGCCGTCACCAGTCCGGCCACGACGCCACCCGCGAAGGCCGCACGGCCCGCTGCCGTGCCCACATGCCGGGCCACGTCCTGAGTGGGAACGCGCTTGAACTTCGCCTGACCCCGCCGAGCCTTCTTGGCCAGCTTCACCGCACCCTTTTTCGTCTGCGGTTGGCTTTGGACCGTTTCGTACTGGAGCCGGTCACTGGCATGCGCGGCGGTGTCCTCATAGTGCTTCGCCTGAGCGGGACGCTTGATGGTGTTGCGCACAGCCTCTTGATGGGCTGTCGAGCGCACACCTTCAAGTTGCTCCGCCGGGCAGATCTTCGCCTGCCCCTCGTAGCGCGGTTGGGAGAGTCCCTTGGCGGTCTTCTCGGCGGTGCCCAGGTACTTCACCTGCGCGTCGACTACCTTGGCGCCGCTTTTCGTGACCTCGATGTCCACCGCGTCGAAGGAGCGACCTGCGCTAGCGGTCGTGCGGGCGTGAAGTTCCATGCGGCCCTTCAAGGCCGCATCGGCGTTGAAGGTCGCGGCATGAAATTCCTCGACCACGCGGCCCGCCAGCGATGCGTCGGGCGAGTTCGCATACTGCCGTCCCACCGAGTTGAGCGCCGCTTCGCCCTTCGAAAGGGCCTCATTGGCGACGGCGGCGAGCACGTTGTGCTGGGCCGCACTGCCTGCCGCTGCGATCGACGCAGCACTCACGGCTCCAGCGAGGGGAGCGATGGGGACGTCTGGAATCCAGGGGTGTCCAGTCCCCGCCGCATCCGGAGAACAAGGCGTGGCCTGGACAGGCATTGACGACGCCTCATCGCCAGAGAGGAGCTGCGATGCGTTGTTTGGGAGCTTGGGGGTTGATTCTAACGACTGCGTCCCGGGCATGGCCTCGTCGATCATCGAACGTCCTCGCACCATCGGAGACTACCCCCAACAGAGCCCGGCCGTCGCGGCAGCCCCACCCTCTTTTCTTGAAAGCGCGACGTGCCCGAGCAGTTGGAGTTACAAGCTCTTTCTCTTGAAGTTCCTGGGAGCCAGCGAAAGGCAGGATTTGATATGTCTTTCGTCACGGGTGCTCCACCCCCACGCGGGCGCCCGTTCCCCAAGGAAACCCACATGAGAATCGTTTCGAGAGGCACCCGTGGCATCGCCATCGCGCTCGTCGGTGCGGGCGCACTGGCCTCCGCCAGCTGCGGTGAGGTCCAGGGCACGCCGGAGAACACCCCGTCCCAGGTCCTCGAGGCGAAGGCCTCCCTGGAACGCACCCCGTCCGCCATCGCCCCGGAACAGGCGCTGGTCATCCAGGACCCGGGCGTCGTGAACGACACGCTTCGCACCACGTGGTCCGGCGCGCTGCCCGCGGATGGGAGCACCGCGGAGGGTGCATGGAGCTTCGGTCGGCTGGTGGCGCGGATGAGCGGGTCCGTGGCGCCCGAGGACTTCGTGCGGGACCTGTTCGCGCGGGAGCTCTCCCAGGTCGCCTGGGACTGGCCGACGCGCACCGACGGGAAGCTGGACCTGACGCGGTCGCCCCTGCGCCTGCGGGCCATCGCCAACCGCATGGACCTGCGCGACGTGTCGCGGGGCACCGCCGGTGAGGGTCACTTCGTCTTCGACGTGCTCGATGCGAGCGGCAAGCCGCTGGACCGCACCGTCACCCTCGCGTACGAGCTGCCCGCGCGGACGCCCGTGGACGTGCTCGCGCAGGCGCAGCGCTGGAACGCACTGGCGCGGCTGACGCCCGGCACCGAGGCGTTCAACAGCGCGCTCCAGGCCATCACCGATGGCTTCACGACCGGGACGGGACGGGCCACCGTCAGCGCGGCCGACCCGCTCCCCACGGATGCGACCCGTCGCGCCACCGACCCGGTCACCCTGCTGGACGACGACACCCAGGCGCCCACCGCGGAGCTCACCGCGCCGGTCGAGGGTGGTTATGTGCGCTCCACCGTGACCGTCACCGCGAACGCCACCGACGACGTGGGCGTCGCCCGCGTGGACTTCTTCGACGGCACCTCGCTCATCGGCTCTTCGTCCACGGCGCCGTTCTCCGCGTCCTGGAACACGGCGTCCGTGATGGCGGGGGTGCATTCGCTGACGGCCCAGGCCTTCGACGCCGCCGGCAACAGCGGCACCTCCAGCGCGGTGAACGTCACGGTGGACAACAATCCCCCGCTCATCCTCACGGGCGCGCCCCAGTACAACCCCACCAACCAGAACTACGTGCGCGGCAACATCACCGTGTCGTGGACGGTGGCCCTGCAGGGCGGCGCTCCCGTGGCCCTGGCGCGGGTCTTCCAAGACGGGTCCGTGCTGACGTCGAATCCCACCGTCTCCGGCACCCTCTATTCCATCTCGTGGAACACGCTGGTGCTGGGCAACCGCGCCTACAACATCGGCTTCCAGGCGACCGACGCCGCGGGCAACGCGTCCGTCACCAACACCCGGTCGCTCATCGTGGACAACGCGAAGCCGTCCGTGTCGAACATCACCTCGCCGGCCAACGGCGCGGTGGTCAGCGGCGTCGTCACGCTGGCGGCCTCCGCGAGCGACAGCCAGGCGATGGCCTACGTCATCTTCGAGGTCGACGGCGTGAACCTCACGCCCTACGCGACCACGGCGCCGTACACGAAGACCTGGGACACCACGGGCAAGTCCGGCACGCACGTGATTGTCGCCGTCGCCACGGACCGCGCGGGCAATACCCGGCGCAGCAACCCCGTCACCGTGACCGTGCCTTGAGTTGAAGCAAGCCTGCGGGCGCGGACCGGCAGCCGTCCGCGCCTGCATGTCCCACGTGCGGGTGCTACTGGCCCGGAGTGAACGACGGTTTCTGGAACGTGGGGACGGGCAGCGACACGTTGACCGGGAAGTCGCGCGTGTCCCCTGTCTTCAGGAAGGCGATGACCCGCGGGAGGATTTCGGGGTGCTGTTCGAACACCGGCGCGCGGGTGTGGTGCACGCCCCGGTGGACCAGCAGGGCCCGGCCGTTGGGAAAGTACGGCAGCACGCCCAGCGTGTTGTCGATGGGCGTGGAGGTGTCCCAGTCCCCGTGGAAGAAGAGCACGGGGATGGGGCTGGGGACCGGCAGCCGCAGCGAGTCCTCCATGGGAGGCGTCGGCCACGCGTCCGCGGAGGCGATGAGCGCGTCGAAGTCCGTCATGCCCAGGGCCTCCGTGCCCGAGTCGGTCCGCAGCAGGTGCGCACGTTGCGCGGACACGCCCAGGCTGCTGTCGATCAACGGGGCGATGAGGCGGACCGGTGAGCCCTCTGCCTGCCGCTCCTGGAGGACCGCCCGTGCCCAGTCGTCGTAGTGCCGGTGGTAGAGGGAGAGCACGAACGCGGGCCAGGCCTCCGGGGGCATCAGCAGCGAGGCCCGGAAGTCCTCCAGGCCCAGCACCACGGTGCGCTCCCTGCCCGTCGCCGCGTCCTTGACCTTCACCCGGAGCGGCCCGCTGGCGAGCCGTGCGTGGACGGCGCGCACGGCCTCCATGACGCCTCCCCTGGGCAGCCAGGGGGCCAGTTCAGGAGCCCGGTCCGCGTCCCAGGCAATCCGTTGCAGGACCGCGAAGACGTGCGACGGCATGTCGAAGGCGTTGTCGAGCGGCTCCACGCCGGAGAGCCAGGCGCGCGCCACGATCTCCGGATGGAGCTTCATCACGGCGAAGCTCCACTGGGAGCCGAAGCTCTGACCGGACAAGGTGAGCTGCTCGTAGCCCAGCGCCCGGCGCAGGTCGTTCACGTCTTCCGCGCACTGGACGATGGTGTACCCGGCAAGGTCCTTGTCGGGATGCGCCGCCATCGCGTCCCGGGCCAGCGTCACCAGCTCCGCGGCATCCGCCGCCAGGGTTCGCGGCCGGTCCAGGGGCTGGCGTGGACGCGCCACCAGCAATTCCTCTCCGCGCTTCGAATAGCCGCGCTGGTCCATGACGACCACATCCCCGGCGGCGGTGAAGGGAAACACGCCCGCCAGTTGCTTCTTCGCGGCGGCATCCTCGTCCGTGAAGGCGTTGAGGTAGCTGCGCGCGGGGCCTCCCGGGAGGATGAAGATGGGAGGAGCCCCGGTGGGCCGCGCCGCCTTGATGCGAGCGAAGCCCACGCCAATGAGCCGGCTGTTCGCGACCGCTCGGTTCTCCGGCACGAACAAGGTGCCCAATTCGTACTGGACCGTCTCGCCTTGCGCCGTCTTCGTCGAGCCGGCCTCCGTGATGATTTCGCCCGCCCTGGGCGAACCCGCCCCGGCGGCGTGGGCTTCCGTGGTGACGAGGACCAGGGCGAGGATTCGCAACAGCGGCTGGATGGACTCGATGCGCAAGGGTGGACGCCTCCCGGCCCGGAAACCTATCCGGGCCGGGGACGTTCCCGACCGTGAATTGTTCGCGTCACCCGCGACGGACAGCGCCCTACTCGTCGGGGTCCTCCGACTGCACGTCGATGTGGGCGATCCCCACGGGGCAGTACTCGTAGTACCTCACCGAGTACCGGATGTTCAGGCTGCCATCCTTCACGCAGCGCTGCATCAGGCCCCCAAGCCTGTTGTTCCTGTGCAGGTCTTCCAGGACGGACTTCCGGCTGGCGATCTGCGCCTCGCCCGCGCTGCGCCCGGAGGAGCTGTTGGGCTTGATTTCAATGACCTCGCAGGAGCCGTCCGAGACGTTCACGCAGTCAATCCGGCCTCCCGGAATCTCGTACTCCATCGCCGTGCAGCCAGTCTGGTACGCGAGGTGCTTCTTGTTTCCGTTCTCCAGGTACATGTTCACCATGGGGTTGTTCCTGCCACGCAGGATGCCCAGGTTCCCCGCATCCTCGAGTCGCTTGTAGGTCGCGGCCATGTTCCGCTTCTGGCGGTTCACCTCGGCCTTGAGCGTCGGGTTCTTGGTGGACTCCACGGCCTTCACGTCCTCCTGCAGGCGCTTGAGCCGGTCGAGGTACTGGCGTTGCAGGTTCCCCATCACGGACGCCACCTCGTCGGCGACGCGCTGCACGCGGTCGGCGAGCTGGTACTCGTCCTGGTCGCAGAAGGCCTGGAGCAGCTTGTCCGCGTTCTCCTGGCGGAACCGTCCGCCGGGCTTCAGCCCCCGGCGCTCCTTCTTCCATTCCTCGTAGTCCCGGGCGACACGCTCCAGGGTCGTCTTCACCAGCAGGTCGCGGTCCCTGAGCACCTTGAGCGCATTCACGATGTCCGGGTTGTTGGTGCCCTGCGAGAGCTTGCCGCACGCGACCTTCGACTCATCCAGCCGGGTCCGCATGTGTCGCTGCATGGCGACCGCGGTTTCCTGGACGCGGTCGCGGACCGTCCGCCAGCGCCCTTCGTCGAACGCGAAGCGCTTCGCCTCCTCCAGGAGCCGCTCCTGCTCCGAGTACTTGCGCTCCGCGGCATCAAGCTGCTGGCGCGTCTCCGTGGCGAACCGCTCGGACCGCTCGGTGACGACCTTGACGCCCTCGTCCGCGTCGTCCAGGGCCCCCAGGTAGGCCCGCACCGTGCCCATGAGCTGGTCCTCGGTCGTCTTGCACGCCACCGGAATCCCGTCGAAGGAGAACTGCTGCGCCTTCACCTGCTTCAGCAGTTCCACCGACCGGCGGAACTCCTTGTTCTTGTCCGGCCAGACGTCGGTCATCCGCTTCGCGGTGTCGTCCTCGCCGCGCATGTTGCGGAGCTGATCAAGCTGCGTGGCGACCTCCGTGCTGGAGCCGAGCGCGGAGTCCAGCTCCGACGTGCCGGTGCGCGCGCCGGCGCCCGACAGGACGTTGCTGGCCTGGTCGAGCGCCTGATGGATTCTCTCGGTGATCTCCCGGCGTGCGCGACTGCTGTCGCCGAGCTTCGCGAGCGCGTCCTTCACGGCGTCGGCGTCGCGGCCCCGGGCCAGCTCCTGACACTTCGTCTTCGTCTCGTCCATCCGGCGCGTCCAGCGGTCCCAGATGTCGCTCACCCCGTCGTGGAGTTCGCCCTTCACGTCCGACCAGCGGCCCTGGGACTCGGAGAAGTACCTGGCGTACCCCCGCGCGCGGTCCATCTCACCGTGGACCTCCTGCATGCGTTTGTATTCGTCGGAGTATTGGCGCCCGATCTTCTCCACTTCGTCGGAGATCTTTGAGACCCCGTTCGGGTCCTTGCGCTCGACGAAGTTCTGCATGAACGCCTTCAGGTTCCGGTCCGCCTCCGTGCAGCGCTCGGCCAGACGGGACTCGTCCGCCTTCACCTGGAAGTCCTTCATCCGCTTCAAGGCCTGCGCCGACTCCCGGAACTTCGGAATCCAGTCCGGGTAGTAATAGACCATCGACTTGCCTGGGTCGCTCTGCGGGTCGAGCGACTTGAGCCGGTCGACCTCGCTCTTGACCGTGTTCAGGTAGTCGAGGGCGGAGTCGATGTCGCTGGAGCTCGAATCCGAGACGATGCCATCGAGCTTGTCCTTGATGCGGGAGAGGTTGTCGTCAATCGCACGCACCCGGTCATCGACTTCATCCGCCCACGCGGGCGCGGCGACGAGGAGCGAGAACACCACCACGTTCAGGATCTTCTTCATCGGTCGCTCCCGCTCTCCAGCTTCTTCAGACGCGCGCCCTTCACCTGGGCGTTCCTTGGGAACAGCTTCGCGGCCTGCTTCCAGTCGAGCGCGCGGCCCACGCCCGGCTTCGCGGCCTCACCGCCCGTCGGCTTGGGGGCGATCTGATTCCACTCCTCGGGGGTGAACAGGCCCGTCAGCTGCGAGGTCCGAGCGAACCAGCTCGCGTAGAAGGCCGGGTCGATGTCGAAGCCGCCGTCCACCACCACGTTCCCTTCCGCCTTCTTGAAGGGGAGGTCGGCGAGCAGGTGCATCGACTTCTCATCCACCGTGGGCGGCGGCGTTCCCAGCGTCGAGCGGAACGCGGCCCAGTTGCGGAAGAACGCGTTGTTCGTGAGCACGAGTTCGTTCAGCTGGGACTCGGACTTCACCCCGAAGTTGTCGATGTATTGGAACACGTTCCCATCCACCACCGCCGGGGCATTGCCCGTCACCGCGAGCCCGCTGCCCGTCGAGGACGAGCCCTGGTGCGGGCGGTTCCGGTTCCAGACGAACAGGAAGGTGTTGTCGCGAATCTGGGCCGGCCGCGTGCCAAAGCCCCCGGTGACGCGGACGCCTTCGTTGAAGACGTTCACCACGAGGTTGTTCTCGAACGTGACCCCGTTGCTCATCCGCACCGCCGCGCCCGCGCCGTTGACGAAGGTGCAGTTGCGAATCACGGACTCCGGAGACGACACCCAGAGGTGCTCGTTGTCAGGCGAGGTGTTCAGGTCGATGAAGCCGTCCTTGTCGTAGCGGTTCAACGTCCGCCGGTCGAAGACGAAGCCATCCACGATGAGCCCGGTGTGGTCGCCGTTGCCTTCAAACAGATAGCCCTGCGGAGCGGTCTTCGAGTCCGACGGCCAGGAGAAGAGGCTCGGCGTGTTCCAGGGGTCACGCTTGTTGAAGTCCCGGTCCCAGCCGCCGAGCAGTGCCAGGTACTGTTTGCCGTCGACCATCCACTTGCCGCTCTTCAGCTTTCCGCCGTACTCGCCCGTGGCCACGAGGATGCGGTCTCCCCTGCCCGCCTGTTCGATGGCCTGGAAGGGGTCGCGGAACGGCTTCTCGCGCGAACCGTCGCCCCCGCTCTCACCGGCGCGCACGAACCAGTCCCGTCCCTTCGGGCGCTCGGACGCGACGACCTCCTTCTCGTACGGTTCGATGGCGTCGATGACGAGGGCGTGCTTCGGATAGCCGCCCGCGCGGAAGTGCGCGGTGCCGCGCACGACGAAGAGGTCGCGCGGTGGACCCGAGCCATAGTTCGGGATGGCGTCGATGGCGCGCTCCAGCGCCGTGCCCTTCTTGAAGAAGCCGGTGACGCGGGACTCGTTCTTCGCGTCGATGAGGAAGACGGCCTTGTGCGTCTCACGCGAGGTGCCCGGCGGACCGTTGTCCGGATTGGCCACGCCCTGCACCCCGACGATGAGCTGGAGGTCCTTGCCGTCGTAGCCCTTCGGGTTCGCGGCGAGGCTGTCCAGTCCGGCCTTCGCATAGGTCTTCGACACCGTCGTCGCCGCGACCGCGGAGAAGCTCACCGGGAGCGTCTTCACGCGGGCCCCCTGCTTCAACGCGGGGTTCTTCGGAGCGATGAGCGCGGCGACCGCCTGGGGCGGATACGCAGGCGCGAAGAGCTCAACCTGTTCGCCCGTCGCGGGGAAGCCCGCGGCGGTCCGCGTCTCCTCCCAGGCCTTCGCGTCGAACTTCTTCCCCAGCGTGGCGCGGCGGGTGAACTTCTCATACCAGGCGTTGTCGAACGGGAGCTTCGGGTCCACCGCGATGTTGCCGCCCGCCCTGGCGAAGCCGGCATCCTCGGCCTCCGCGATGTCCGAGTCGTCGAGCGAGGACTTCTTGCCCTGGAAGTAGAAGGTGACGTTCGAGTAGAGGTTGCGCCAGAAGGCGTTGTTCTGGAACGTCACCTTCGCGGGCACGATGATTTGCGCGCCGTGGTTGTCGGAGTGGACGAGGAGGTTGTTCTCCACGAGCGCCTTGTTCGTCACGTCGATGCCAGCGCCCTCCGTGCCGCCCTCGGCGATGGCCTTGGTGGCCCACACGAAGGCGATGGTGTTGTCGCGCAAGGTGACGGGCAGGTCGTGGTCGCCACCGCCCTTGGCGCTCACGGCCGCGAAGAGGGAGTTCACGATGACGTTGTTCTCGACCACGGCGCCCGGCGACGTCCGCACCGCGTTGATCGAATTGACGATCATGCAGTTGCGCAGGATGCCGCCCTTCGCGAGGTCGACCGCGCCGTTGCGCAGGAGCGCCATCGGGTTGAAGTTCCCGCCCTCGCCCGCGTATTCGTAATAGTCCTGCATGTCGATGAGGAAGCCATCGATGGTGGCGCCGGCGGTGTCGCGCTCGGCGCTGGTGCTGACCCGCGCCAGCGAGATGTCCGGCCGGTTCGCGGCGCCCTTGCGCCAGGTGAGCTCCGTCAGGCTCTTCCAGGGGTTGCGCTCCCGGAAGTTCGCGTCGTAGCCCCCGAGCAATTCGACGCCGGGGAACGAGAGCACCCAGTTCCCCTTCTCCAGCTTGCCGAAGTACCTGCCAGCGGCGACGTGCACCTTGTCGTTCGCCTCGACGCGCTCGAGCGCCATCCAGGGATCGGCGAAGGGCTTCTCACGCGAGCCGTCACCGCTGGTGGAGCCTGCTCGGACGAACCAGTCGCGCGCATGCGCAGGAGAGGCCAGACAGACACAGGCCAGGATCAACAAAGGGCTCAGCGAAGACGCGAGCCCCACGGGCTTTCCCCATCTCATCAATTTGTACCCCCCTCGCGTCCCAGCATAGGAGAGCCTGCCTGGACGCGGCTAGGGGGGGTCTGGATTTCCATGTGAAACCTGGAAGAACGTCGGAAGGACCCGACCGATGCGGCGCTCCCGTCCTGGAGGGCGGCGATGAGCGAGGGGACGGTGTCCGGCGAGGTCGCGGGCGAGGGCCGCGTGGCACCACGCGCTGTCGCAGGAGATGGCCACCACCCGGGCCTTGTAGCGTTCGAACTCCGGCAGCAGTTCGTTGAAGAGCGCCAGCTCGTCGGTGCACACCGGGCTCCGGTCAGCCGGGTAGAACACCAGCACCAGCTGGGGTCCCGCGAAAATCCTCGAGGGTGATTCTCGGGTCCGGGGTCACCGAAGCATCGAGGGGCGGCGCTGGCGTGCCGGGGGGCAAGGGCGCATGAGGCTGTTGGGCGGGATAGGCCATGGGATGCACGACAGGGCTCGGAGTCCGGCTTGACGATTCCCTCGTGGAGCGCCGCCGCACTCCTGCGCCCGGCCGAGCGCCTGCCCATCCCGTGGAATGCGCTGTCCCTGGAGAGTGGCATGTGAAGCGCCATTCAAGATACGACTGGCATTACCCGCCACGTCATGGACTTCCAGATGAACGAACTTCCCCTGCCGAAAGAGCCCCACCTCAAACCCTTTCCATTCTTGTCGGTGCAGCGGGGCCTCATCTGGCTGGCTTGCGTCGTCGTCTTCCTCTTCGCCTATCAGCACGCCAGCCGCGGAGGGGGCGAGCTTCTCGAGTCCCTGGGGCCTCGGCTGTTCATCCCGCTCATCGTCACCGTGTTCCTGGTGCTGTTCGCCTTCTTCTACTGGCGGATCCGTCGCTGGGCGGCGGCCTACAATGAGGGGATCTCCTTCTTCGGCGCGGGGGACTACCCGGAAGCCATCCGCCGCTTCGAGGAAGCCGCCCGCCGCAGCACCCAGGGGGCACAGCGGGCGGTGTCGGTCGCCATGATGGGTCAGTGCCAGCTCGCGCTGGGAGACGCAGCGCGCGCGCTGGAGTTCTTCGGCTCCGTGGAGCGCTCCCGCAATCTACGGGGCTCCGTGCCGGTGATACACCGGTGGATGCCCAACATGATCGCCACGGCGCGCTTCGCCCAGGGAGACCTGACCTCCGCGCGCGCATGGCTGGAGGAGGGCCGCAAGCGGAACGGCGGTCTGCCTCCCATGTACGCGCTGCTTCCGGAGGTCGCGCTCCTCTGCCGTGAAGGCAACCCCGCTGGCGCGGTGGCGGCGCTGGATGCGCGGGCGGGCGAGGCGGATGCGCTGGGGGGGCGGGACATCCGCCACCTCAAGCTCATCAGGGCCTTCGCCCTGGACGCCCTGGACCCGGCCACCCACGCGGCCGCCATCGATGCCGCGCTGGCCTCCCTGCAGCCCGCGCGCCCCGGCGACTTCGAGGTCCTGGTCGCCCGGTGGCCCGAGCTGCGGGACTTCATGGAGCGCCGGGGGATTGCCCGCGCGGTATAGCGTCGGGATTCAGGGGATGGGAGTCGCGCGCAGGCGCTATCCTCTTCTCGATGCCCCTGCTCCCTCGCCTCCAGCTCTTCGAATTTCTCGACCAACCGTGGCTGCCCGGGCCGTTGCGCCGTGGCGAGGTCGACTACCTCCGCGTCGTGCTCGACCGCGTGCGGCCCTACGACACCGTGGTGCCGCAGTTGGCGGAGCTGCTCCGCACGGCCGGCACGGACCAGATCGTCGACCTCTGCTCCGGAACGGGGGGCCCGTGGCGCACCCTGCTCCCGGCGCTGCGCGCGGCACACGGCGGGGCCGAGGTGACGCTCACCGACCTCCATCCCACCCCGGTGCAGGAGCTGCCTCCCGGCGCGCACTACCGGGACACCCCGGTGGACGCCACGCGCATCCCCGAGGAACTGACGGGCGTGCGGACCCTCTTCGAGGGGCTGCACCACTTCCCCCCGGAGCAGGCCCGCGCACTCCTCGCGGATGCCGCCGCGCGCGGGGCCCCCTTCGCCGCCTACGAGCTGACCCAGCGCTCGCTGCCGTACCTCCTCATCCAACTCCTGCTCGTCGTGCCCCTCGTGTGGGTCTTCACCCTGCTCATCCGCCCGCTGCACTGGTGGCGACTGGTCCTCACCTACCTGGTGCCCATCATTCCCCTCATCATCCTCTGGGATGGCGTGGTGTCGTCGCTGAGGACCTATACCCCGGAGGACCTCGACAAGCTGACCGAGGGGCTCGACACCCATGGGTATCGCTGGGGCAGCGGAGTCTATCGCACGCCGGGAATGGTCATCACCTACCTCATCGGTCGGCCGGGCCGCCCTCTATGATTGCGACCTGAACCCTGTGATGCCGGGGGTGAGGTCAGTCTGACCGCTTCGCCAATCCTGGCGGGTGCCATTGACGCTCGGCCGGTCGCCCCCGAATGATGGTGTCTTGCTTCCCACGGGGGGTTGTCATGAGCGAGCCGCAGGTCATCACGCATTTCGCCATCTATCCGTCGATCGGCGTCGCGAGGGTCGGCAACAGCCCTGACGGGTATTTCTTCGGACCCGAGCAGCCAGGCGCTCCTCGCGACAAGGGCGCCTACCGTGATGCGAGCGGCCGCATCAAGCGGCAAGCCGCGCGCTTTCGCGTCTATGGGCTCGACGCGCGCGGAGAGGTCGTCAAGGAGATCACCGCGGACGACGCGCGCATCACGTGGAAGGTGGAGGTCGCGAACAAGAAGGCGGCGTGGTTCGACTTCGAGCAGGCGCTCGACATCCCCGAGTCCCAAGGCCTCATCGATGGCACCCCGGGCATCGTGAGCACGCTGCGCAACGCGAACGTGCCGGGCCCCGAGCGCGCGAGCCTCGCGATCACTCCGCCCGCCGTCACCATCGCCGGCAAGAACATCAACGCGCTGGGCAACGAGGCTTCCTTCGCGCTCAACGGCCGCTTCATGAGCAGGTCGGTCTATCTGGGGGAGCTGCACACCGACGCCAAGGGGCGCCTCGTGTTCCTTGGCGGCCGAGGCGAGGCGGCGAGCTTCGACGGCAAGCCCGCGACCACGTTCGCCAACAACGAAGGCTGGCACGATGACACCTCCGATGGGCCGGTCGACGCGACGGTCGAGTACGAGGGAAAAACCTATGAGGCGAAGGGCGCCTGGGTCCTCGTCGGTCCGCCGGACTACGCGCCGGGCGTGCAGGGCATCGTCACCGGCTGGGACCTGTTGTTCCAGGTCGCGACCGAGCTCGAGCCGGCGCGGATGCCCGAGCGCCCGAAGTTCTCCGAGCACATCTACGCCCTGCTCCGGCGCTTCACGCTCACCCAGTGGGTGAACGCAGGCTTCGCGCGCGACTTCGGCTTCGGCTCGCCGAGCGACTTCACCGATCCCGCGCTCGTCGCCCGCCTCAATGATCCTTCCGAGGCGTCCCGCGCGCTCCGCTTCCGCGTCTTCGACTGGTTCAGGAACGCCAACTACAACGCCCCGCAGCCGGCCTCCCTCCCCGCCTATTACGGCGATGCGATGACCATCGACGTCACCAAGGCCGGCCCGCGCGCGTGGATGGCCATCCTGCCGACCCAGTACCGGTGGCTCGAACAGTGGGCGGACGGCGACTTCGTGGCGGATGGGAAGCCCGCGGCCCCTCCGCCCTGGGAGAGCCTGAGCGCCGCAGAACAGGTGCGGCTCATCGATCGCGCCGTGCTCGACGAGGTGCTCGGTGGACCCTTCCACCCCGGCGCGGAGTTCACGTGGCCGATGCGCAACCCGCTGCTCTACGCGGAGCCGTTTCGCATCAAGCGCCGCGCCGCTCCGGAGCCCGACTACGGCCCGCAGCTCATCTCCTCGATTGCCCTCATGCGCGGTGGGCCGCTGGACGGTTCGACGGCGGGCGACATCACCCGCTGGATGGCGACGCCGTGGCAGACCGACACCTCGTCCTGCCTGTCGGCCTACGTGCCCTACGTCGATGACTACCTGCCGACGTTCTGGCCCGCGCGCGTGCCGAACGACGTGCTCAGCGAGCAGCAGTACGAGAAGCTGATGGACCCCAAGACGCCCGCCAACGAGAAGGAGCGGGAGTTCGGCTTCGAGAAGCGCGTGAAATGGCTGCGCGGAATCCGCTACCCGATGAAGCCGACGTTCCCGCCGCAGATCTACCCCTCGAAGGAAGCCATCAACAAGTTCATCCGCGAATGGGCGCAGGTCGGCATCGTCGAAGCGCTGCCCGGACCGGGGGGCGCGTTTCCTGGCGAAGTGTGGGTGGAGACGGGCCGGCAGATTGAACACGACCAGCCGGCGATGACAGGCCTTGAGTACATCTGGGCCTCTGAAGACTGACGCGGTGACGCGCGAGCTTGAAGCAGACGTCGTCGTCGTTGGCGCGGGGCCGGCCGGGTGCGCGTCGGCCATCGCGCTCGCCCGCTCGGGCCTGCGCGTGGCCGTCTTCGGGCGCGCGCAGCCGGGCGAGCGCATCGGTGAGAGCCTTTCGCCCGGGGCGATGGCCCTCCTTGAGCACCTGGGGCTTCGCGAGCGTTTCCTCGCGGACGGGCCCCTGCCCTGCCACGCGAATGCCTCCGCGTGGGGCAGCGCCGCGCTCACGTGGCACGACTTCCTGCGCGATCCGCGCGGACACGGCTTCCACGTGGACCGCGCGCGCTTCGAGACCCTGCTGCGCGAGCGGGCCGCCGAGGTGGGGGCGCGCCTGTTCGAGGGCGAAGCGCCGCGCGATCTGCGATGCGAGAATGGCGTCTGGCGCGCGGAGGCGAGTGCCGGGCACCCGGCGGTCAGCGCTCGCTACGGGGTCGACGCGTCGGGACGGGCGGCCTCCTTCGCGCGCCGCCAGGGTGTGCAGCGCGAGACGGCGTGGGAGCAGGTGGCGCTCTTCGCCTTCGCGCGCGCGACCCGGCCCATCGACGAGGCGTTCACGCTCATCGAGGCCGTGCCCGAGGGCTTCTGGTACTCGGCGCCTGTCCCCGGCGGGCGCTTCGTCCTCTCTCTCTTCACCGAGGCCGCCCTGCACCACGTGCCGAGCGCGCGCTCCGCGGAAGGCATGGGCGCGCTCCTCGCCGCTTCGACGCACACCCGGGCCCGCCTGGAGGCCCATGGCGCGACGCTCGAAGGCCTCCCGCGTTTCGTCGACGCCGGCAGTGCCCGGCTCGCGACGCCGCACGGCCCGAACTGGGTGGCCGTTGGCGACGCCGCGCTCACCTACGACCCCATCTCCGCGCACGGCCTGACGCTCGCCCTGCGCACGGGCATCGACGCCGCTTCCGCGCTCGTCGCCGACGCTCGCGGTGACACCAGCGCCCTGCCGGCCTATGGCGCCCGTCTCACGCGCGCCTTCGATGACTACCGACGCGAAGCCCTGCGCATCTACCGCAGCGAGCAGCGCTGGCCGGATGCGCCCTACTGGCGCACCCGCCACGGACTCTGAGCGCGCGTCCCCTGGTCCGCGTTCAGCCCTTCACGACGCCGTCGTAGACGCCGTAGCCCCCGGGAATGAAGAAGTCCTTTCCCGGCGCCAGCCCAAAGGCGTTCATCACCGTCGCCGCGATGTCCTGCGAGCGTGGGGCGCGCAGCGTCCGCTGCCCGTCCTCCTCCACCAGCGCCACGGGCGCTCCCATGGGCGAGCCGTTCATCGTCTCATCGTAGCCGCCGAGCATCTGGTTGCCCTGGATGCCGCCGCCCACCAGGAGGGCGCACGTCGCCGGGTGGTGGTCACTGCCCTGCTTCGGGAACGTCCGCCCGAAGTCGCTGTAGACATACACGAGCGTCTCATCCAGCAGCGACCGTGCCGGGTCGGTCTTGCTGGGGGTGAGGCTCATCTCGATGCACATCTGGCCCACCATCTCGAGCGCGATGCGCAGGTGGTTGGTGTGCATCTGGACGCCGTTGGCGCTGTGGGTGTCGAAGGTGAAGTTGTTGAAGCTCGACGCCCGCAGGTTCACCGACGTCACCAGGTCTGACTTCAAGAGCCGCAGCGCGAAGTCATAGGAGCCCATCGACGCGCCCGGGCCGCACGCGTCCGCGTAGCCGATGCACGCCGTCCAATCCACCGGGTAGCGAGCGTCCTGCTTGAGGTGCTCCCACGCCGGGGTGTTGCCGAGCACGGAGAGGATGTCGCGGCGAATGGTCCTGCTCTCGCCCTTGTAGGTCTCATAGAGCTGTTCGAGCAGCGCGTCGGTGCCGCTCGTGGACACGCCCCTTTCAGCGCGCAGGACCTTGAGGAGCGCGGCGTCCACCGCCGTGGCCGGCACCGTGCCCTCGCGGGGCGAGCCATCGAAGGCGAGGTCGGGCACGTCGGTGCGCGTGCGCAGGCCCTTCCAGGCGCTGTCGCGCCTGTCGGACAGCGTCGGCTCCACCGAGGCCGCGGAGCGCAGCACCGTCGGGTTCGCCAGCGCGGGCAGCCCGAGCGCCGTGGGAAGCGTGCCGCCCAGGCTGACGTTGGGGATGGGCCGGTCGGGGAAGCGGCTGGCCATGGCGTTGGCGATGACGGCCTGCACCGCCGGGGCCCGGAAGCTCGCGCCCGCGACGCCGCACATGCTCGCGACGATGCCGCTCGCGTGCGCGGCGGTGTTCTGGTCCGCCCCCACGAGCAGCGAGGCCTTCTCGAAGAGCTTGTACGTGGGGTCCGCCCACGCATAGCCCCAGGGGCGGAAGAGCTGCTGGTTGTTCACGACAGGGTTCGCGCCCCGCGTGTCGGCCGGGTTCGCCCAGTTCCAGTAGATGGGCCCGCGAAGCTTGCGCACCGGTCCGGGCGCGTCCAGGTCCGCCGGAGAGCGGTCGAAGTTCTCCACCTGGTCCGGCAGGTAGCCCCAGGGGATGACGCCGCCCTGCGCCGGGGGGATGAACTTGTTGATGCCCGCGCGCGACAGCGGGGCGAAGAAGCTCTCCCAGTGGAGGCCTCCATCCAGCCAGATGGCCAGCAGCTTGGTGGGACGTCCCGGGACCGGCGCGGCCGAAGCCGTGGACAGCCCATAGCGCGCCATGAGTCCCAGCTGGGTGGCCCCGAGGGCCAACCCGAACAGCTTTCGACGAGAGAGCTTCATGGTGGCCCCTTCAGTAGAAGATCCAATGCGGGTGACGGATGAAGTACGAGCACACGCCCACGTAGGCGGGCTCGGTGTCCGTCGGTGACGAGAGCGGCACGAAGACGTCGGCGTAGAGCGCCTCCACCTGCGCGTCGGAGAAGCGCTCCCCCAGGAAGTGCAGCGACCAGCGCCGGAGCGTGGTCTTCACGTCCGTGGGGTCGGCGGTGCGCCGCGTGCCCGCGGGGAAGAGCGCCACGTTGCCCGTCTTGGCCAGGGCCATGCGGCACCACCGCTGGGAGACCTGCGTCAGCGTGAGCGCGAACGTGGGGGACGGGCTCCGGTCCGACGACGTCTGGGTCATCACGGAGCCGCCGCCCAGCCCATAGAAGCGCTCGGAGGTGGTGCCCTGTCGCGGGGCGGGCACGGCGTCCGGCGGCTGGAGCGGGTAGAGGTCGTCACCGCGGGACTCCGCCATGGGGATGCCGAACTCGTTCGCGGAGACGAAGAAGTCCTCATGGGCAAGGCCCAGCTGTTGGTACAGCGCCCGCTGCGCCTGGGTCGCGCTCAGGCGGGTGATGCGCGGCGCGTCGGGGTCGGGGCGCGCGTCGCGCTGCTGCGCCGTGAGCCCCTGGATCCACGCGCGGACCTCCGCCACGGGCAGCTTCGCCGTGCCTTCAGAGACGAGCTGCGCATAGGACTTCTCTCCAATGGGCATCTGCTTGAACGCGGCGCTGCCCCCGCCCTCCAACAGCCGCACCAATTCGCTGTCATCCGGGCTGCCGGCCTTCACCAGCCGGGCGTCGGCCACCAGCAGGCTCTGGAACGCGTCCACGGAGGAGAAGTACCCGCGCGCGCCCTGGGCGTGGCAGCCCTCGCAGTGCGGCTTGAGGCCTTCCATGACGCGCACGGTTTCGGAGCTGGCCGGCGTGCCGCAAGCGGACTGTTCCTGGGCCCGGGGGGAGGCGGTGCCGTCCCTGCCGCACGCGAGCGTCACGGGAAGCACGAGCAGGAGGAGTGAGAGGTGCTTCATGTCAGCGCCCCCGCCGGAACAGGCTGGACTGGGTGAGTGATTTGACGAACGGGCGCACCTTGCGGCCTCCCGCGAGGAAGCGCGTCACCTGTTCGTCCAGGTAGCCCGCCTCCCGGGTCGGGTCGATGTCGCGGCCGAGCACCTGCGCATGCAGGTGCCGCACGACACAGCGGTCGAAGGCCCCCGCCGCGACGATGAGCTTGGCGAAGCCGAGCGGCCCCACGGTCCCATCTCCCTGCTGTCCGAGCAGCGTCTGCTCCGGGGGGAGGAAGTCGAGGAAGATGGCTTCGGGGTTGAGCTGCGCCTGGGCCTCGGTGACGGGCGTGAGCTTCGTGTCGGGCGCGTACCACCGGTTCCAGTGGCTGAACGGGTCGCCGCCGTAGGGGTATGCGCCGGTGCGCCACCGGTCGGGCCAGTGCCACTCCGTGCCCACGCCCGGCATCGGGTACTTCGCGCCATAGCCCTCAAACGCCGAGCCCGCCTTCGCGAAGCGCTTGAAGTGGATGGCCGCCGGGTCGAGCCGGCTGTGGCAGTGCTGGCAGGGCCCTTCGGTGCCAGGGTCGCGGCGGTACTCATTGAACTTCTGGCCCAGCGGCGGGGAGAGGACCTCGCACGCCAGCGTCTCCAGCGCCCGGGCGCCGCGCACGCGCTCGCGCGGGTAGCCCGTGAGGAAGCCCATGCTGGTGAGCATGCCCGCGGCGGGAACGCCCCGCGACGGGCCGGCCTGGGTGCGCGGGTCGTAGCGGTAGTCGCGCTCGGCGAGGAGGAAGGGATTGCGCGCGGGGACCGGGTACTCGCGCCAGGCCAGCGGATCCGACGGCGCGTGGTCCGGGTCCACCGCCGCGCCGGCGAAGCGCGAAGGCCGCCACCAGGAGTCATCGTCGAGGAGGCCTGTCGCGCCCCCCGCGAGCCCCTGCATCACATACGCGGCCTGGAGGTTGGTGGGCGCGACGGAGTAGGTGCCGAGGATGAGGTCCGTCACCGGCCGGTCGTGCCACGCGAGGTGGGCGAAGAGGCGGGCGGGTTCCTCGGAGACGAGCCGCCGCTGGCCGTGCTCGTTGTAGTGCAGGAAGCTCTCGAAGCCCGCGTACTGCTGGAAGTCGGCGTGGCAGCGCACGGCGTTCGGGCCACACCCGCAGGTGCCTTCCGGGCCGACCTTGGCGCAGATGACGGGCACGGGGTTGCCGTTGACGCTGGTGGTGCCCTCGGTGGAGGTATTGGCCGCGACGCCCACCAGCGTGACCGTCGTCCCCGGAGCCCACCACGGCTCCAGGGCGGTCTCCTCGACGGGCGAGCCATCCGTCTTCACGCCGTCACAGGCGGTGGTGTCCCCGCGGAAGTATTTCCAGGCGCCGGCCTTCGCCGTGCCCGCCGGGCACCGCTGGACGGAGCGCTGCTGCTGCACCCCGTACTCCGGAGCATCGGCGGTGAGTGGGGTGAGCGGGATGTTGAACCAGTCGCGAGCGTGCTCGAACATCGTCCGGTAGAAGGTGGGCTGCCCGAGCGTCTGGTCGACGAAGGCATCCACGAAGGCCCGCTGCGCGGTGTCGTCGCCCGCGGCTTCGAGCGCGGCGAACTCCTCATCGGTGGGAGGCGTGCCCCGCAGCGCGAGTGACGTTCGCCGCAGCAGCCGGCTGGGGGCGAGCAGGTCGCTCTTCTCCCCCGCGTCGGTGCCCCCCGAAGGGGTGGGCTCCTCGCAGCCGGCGTCCGTCGAGCCCAAGGGATCCACCGGCGAGTCAGGCGTTCCGCCCACCACGCCGGTACAGCCCGTCCACACGATGAGTGCGAGGAGACAGCAGACGGAGCGTGGCAGCCGTGCGGGCCCCCGACGGGAAGAGGAAGGCTCCGGGGGCGCGCCAGGAGCGGCCGAGATGCGCGGATTCATTCGCGGCCCCCACGCAATGCATGTGCCAGGGCATTGAGCGACGGCGGTGCACGGACGCTCACTCGGGAGGTGCGCGCGGGGGGGCTTGCGCCGTCAGCGATTGCGATGGTTCCACCCCCCAGACTGTGGGGCGTGGCCCCCTCGCCGCGGCATCAGCCCTCTGCGCGCTGGAGGTTCCGCGCAGTGGCCGCCAGCAGTAGGATTGGCTCGCTGTACCGACTCATTGACAGGAGCGCGTGCATGTCCAAGAAGACCCTTCGCATCGTTGCCCTTCTCTCCGCGATCGCTGGCGTTGGCGTCGCGGGGCTCACCCTGGTTCCGGGCACGGCTCAGGCGGCGGAGCTGCCGTCGGGCTGCTATCGGCACCCCATCACCGGCGCGCTGATCTGTCCCTACCCGCCGCCGTTCTAGGGCGCCTTCGCTTCAACGCCGGGAGCTCCGCGCTGGACGGTGAGCTCGGAGCTCCCGGGTGCACTCCGTGCCAGGAGGCTCAAGGCACGTAGGCGATGCAATCAATCTCCACGCGCAGGCCGGCGTTGGGAAGCGCGGACACCTGCACGGTGGTGCGCGCGGGCCGATGGCCGGCGAAGACGCGCTCATAGACAGCGTTCATCCGGGCGAACTCCTGCATGTCCACCAGGAAGACGCCGCAGCGCAGGACGTGCTGGAGGCTGGAGCCACCGGCCACGAGGATGCGCTCCAGGTTGCGCAACACCTGCTCCGTCTGCGCTTCGATTCCTTCGGCCTGCACGCCGGTGGAAGGATCCCTGGCGGCCTGTCCGGAGATGAAGAGCAGTCTGTCCAACTGCATGCCGGGAGAGTACGGGCCCGCGGGCTTGGGCAGTCCAGGCGCGACGATGGGCTGGTGCTTCGCTGACGTCATGGGGTTCTCCATTGAGTGGCTCGGTCTACACGGGACCCTAATCGGAGGGGGTTGGCATGTCCTGCCAATAGCTGTCAGGCTTGACCCATGGTGAGCCTCCTCGTTCCGCTGTACTGGCTGGCGTTCCTGACGTTCGCGAGCCCGCCGACGCTGGCCGACTTCTTCCAGAAGCCGGACCGCGTGGAGGTGTATCGGGCCCGGATGGACCCTACGCCAGACACGCCTCCCAAGGAGGACACGCGTCCCCGGGTGGGCATGGCCGTCTTCACCGTGAAAGGGCAAGACCTGACGCCGGAGGAGCGCAAGGAGCTGGCCGCCACCTGGACCTCTCCGGAGAACACGCCCAAGAAGGGGCGGATGATGTGCCCCTTCAACCCGGACATGGCGCTGCGCTTCTGGCGCGGCGACACCTGGGTGGACGTGGTGGTGTGCTTCGGCTGCGGTGAGCAGCTCTTCTACGACGCGAAGAAGCAGTCCCTGGCCGCCGGACGGCTCACGGACTTCACGCTGCTGCACCGCATCGCGGACAAGAACAAGTTCCCGAGGAAGAAGGACGACTGGTAGCAGCGCTCCAGCCCACTGCACCGAGACTCGGGGAGACAGGAATTGAACCCGTGGACGCGCGGGGCGTACCAGCTCTCCGCACCAGCGCCCCACCCTCCATAGGGCCTCCATCCGCTCTCGATGTCTGAGTCCTGATTCACGCCTCGGGTCATCCGGTCGTCGTCCAAAGCGAGCCGAAGAGCCAGAGGACGACGTGAGGCCGTGTCCGGAAGCAGCCAGGCCCGAGCGCAGGGGCCGCCACATTCGTTCGATGGGTTGAAGTTGGGGGCTGTAGGGCGGCAACCGGTACGGGCAGAGGTGAGAATCCTCAACCCCCTCAAGCCGCTCGCCCGATGGCGGGCGAGGAAGCGCTGGACGTTGCGTGTCGTCGTCCCCAGGTCCTCGGCGAAGCGCGTCATTGAATGAGGGCCATGCCAGTTTGAAGGTGGAGCGCGAAGCTGGCCCTACGGCGAAGGGCGCTGGCGCATCAACGAAGCGCCGGAGTCCAGGTGTTGACCTCGACCTCCAGCGAGGACTCCTTCGCGACCTCCCCCAGGATTCTCCGGAGGACTCCGGCGTTACTCCCCCCGAGCAGGAACGTGCGCACGTTCTCAAGATTCTCTCTGGGCGTTCCGCCGCAGCTGAGGACCGCGTCGGCTCGCTCATACAGTCCGCAGTAGCGGCCGGTAGCGATTGGCTGCGTGAACCCCAGACTGCTCAGCACCGGAACGAGGAGGGAGAGCAGGTCTGAGTCTTCGCGATAGAGCGTCCCCTCGCACCTCTGGGGCATTTGCTCGAACCGGAATCGGAACAGCGCGCTCCACGACAGCATCTCGTGGAAGGTCTCGAACCGATCGATGGGATCGTCGCCCCCGCGCGCGTACCGCGCAGTCACCGTCGCATCGCCTCGCGCGGGCGCGTCGAGGTCATAGAACGCGTGCAAGGGCATCATCTCGTCGGACTCGTATCCAATGAGCAGGAACCGGGGATTGGGCGCGACGATCTTCCTGGCGTAGCAGTCCAGCACGCGCCGCGCAGAGAAGTCCTGACTGGGATAGGCCAGCGGCCCCATGCTCTGCCCCATGCGGCTCAGGAACCAGCGATAGAACCGTGGCAGGGGACGCCCGGCGATACGCTCGAGCTGCTCGACTTCATCGGGCGTGGCACCCCGCCACTGCTCCGCGAGCCCGGGCACGGTCCTCAGGAGGAGGTCCTCCACCTCAAGGAACTCAAGGTCTATTTCGTCTTGTGCTGACACTTCATTTCCTCCTCGGGACAGATGAGCAGGGGAAGGATGACGGTGCAGGACATGCACGGTGGGACGCTCTTGCCGTGTGCAAAGTGCCTCTCGACTTCCCTTCCACTCTTGTCGATGAACCGGATCTTCGCGCTCACCGGCTGCCCATCACTGCGGAACCACCGCTCCGACAGCCCCGTGACGCGCGCGCCATGGTCCATCGCCAACACGAGTGCCTTGGGGCCGGCACAGCCTCCCGGAGGGTAGGCCGCGGCGGTGGTCTTCTTGCTCGCGAACTGCTCATTGAAGGCCTGGGCTCGCGCCCAGGCCTTCTCCACGTTCTTGCTGTGTTTCTTGAAGCGATTATCAATGAACGCGCGGACCTCCTTGCGCGTGGTGCCGGGCTTGGGCGCGTTCCAGCCGAGTTCACTGACGCTCTTGCAGAAGACTTCGAGGGTGTTGCTCGAGTGGTCAGCGTATCTCTGTCCGCACTTGCATTGAGCAACGCCGAGCATCCTCCCCCAAGGAAGCTCCTCTTCGGGGAACTCACCGACGCAGATCTTCTTGGTGAGCTTGACCTCCAGCTGCGCGGCGTTGGCCTGGGTCGCGGGGGTTTCCTTCAACGAACCCTCGCTGCCATGCACCTTCTTGCAGAGGGGGCACACGTCCTTCCCGCTGACGACCAGGAGGGCTCCGGTCTTCTGGACCACTCCCAGCATCGTCGCCGCATTGGCTGGGCTTCCACTTGGCCCGCAGTTGTTGAGCATGGGGTCACCGAGCAACTGGACGTTCTTCCCCTCGAACTTCACGTCCATGGACCCGGGACCGAGGAAGCAGGTGGGACCTTCCACGTTGGCGGAGACAATGCCACCGCCCGTCCCCTTGCTGGCCACGTCGCCCATGGAGCCGAAAGTCGCGCCCTTGATGGCGACCTTCTTTCCCTCAATGGTGACCGTCTTGGAGTACTTCTTCGGGTCTGTTCCGCTCTTCCCAATGTTGGGCAACGGCGTCGGCACGAACGGCGCCGGTGGCCCTGGCATCTTGCACACGTTGGGTAGCGTTGCCGCTGCAACCCCACTGGAGCCCTCGGTCACCGGCGTCTTCGGTGCATTCACTGAGACGTTGCTCATTGCGTCCCCCTCCTTACGACACCCGCGGGTCCTGCAGGAGCATCGCCCCTCGCAGTCCCCCATCAGAACCCGCTGTCACCATCGTCCGAGGGCCTCGCGCATAGCCTCGTGCGAACGCCCGGACCGCCAGGACGCCTCCGAGGGCCCCCGCCGCAGCGCCCACGTCGCCCCAGCAGTCGCTCAGGGAGCGATACGCCGTGGAGTGCCAGACCGATGGCGTCCTCAGCGCGACGAATCCCCACTCCTCACTGCGGTACCGCTCGCCATTGATGTCGGTATAGAGATCATCCACTTTCTCGCGGGACAGGTCGAGCCCCGCGACCGCGCCTTCGACCGCCTGGGTCATTCCAACGCCAAACGAGCCCGTGTCACTGTCACGCAGGAGGCGCTCCTGCGCGGTCCGTGCCCCTCGCACCACCGCCAGCCGGGGCAACTGCAAGCGGCGGCGCAGCCCAGCACTCATCAATGCCAGGCACCCGGCCCCCTCGCCAGGAATGAATCCACTGCGAATCCCTGGCTGCGCGAACCGGCCATTTCGCTCCAGCCAGAGAAACGTCTCCGCGTGGAGGTAGCTGTCCACGCCCGCCACCAGGAAGAAAAGCTCCCGGCCTTCGGAGGACTCCCGTAGGGCCTGTTCCACCGCGCGCAGGGCTCCCGCATGGCCACGTCCGGCAATCTCGACGCGCGTGAGCGCGGCCTTCGCCCGCAGGCGTGCCTCCATGGCGCTCACGAGCCAGGTCGCGTCCTCATCGGAGAACCCCGGGCGCGCCTCGGGAAGCGACAGCAGCAACCGGCACCGGAGCCCCTCCAGGAGCGCTGAACCGAGCTTCCCCTCGACTTCGTCGAGGACACTCTCAAGCAAAGGCACGTACCGGTCCCTCCCCTCCAGCTTCGGGTCGAGTTCCCCATCCGAGGCCACCACGACCGGCTCACCGCGCGCATCGATGAAGGGGAACTCTGCGTACCGGGAGATACCTGCGCGCACGGCCGCCGCGCTGCTCTCCGCGGAGTAACCGAGCGGGGTCCGAGCGCCGACAGCCACCACCTCGACTTCAGCGCTCATGTCTCACCCCTCAGTTCGAAAATCTCCGTCTCGTCGAGGTAGTCCGCCTCCGGCGCGCGTACGCGCAGCGCGCTCTGCCACACCAGACAAAGGCGCCGCGCCTCGGGCTCCACCAGGACCGTCGTCAGCCGTGAGCCGTGCTCCTCGCGACGCGTACCAATGCGCGTCTTGAAGCCGAGCGAGATGCGAGGAAGCTCGAAGCGCAAGAGTCCCTCGTGAGTCATGTTCACCAGTGCGACGGGCTCTCCGCCCTCCAGGGGGTTCTCGGTCCGCTGATCCACCGGGGCGCTCAGTGCAAAAGCAGGGTCGAAGTCATCCGGGAGCAGTGGCTTCTTCGTGCGCTCCCACCGGGCGTCGTAAGTCCCCGCGAGCTTGCGCCGGGGCATCCACGAGGAATCGATGGGACCGAACCCCGCGGGGCCCATGGTCGCGGAGGCTCCGCTGGGATACTCGATGGCGTGGGCAGGCTTTCCAGCGAGGTGGGCGCCGCGCGTCGCGAAGCCGCGCCCGATGGGATTCCGCTCATCAATGCGGTGCTTCGCCGGGTCGGGGTCTGACAGGTCGCTGCCACCAAAGGCGAACTCATACTGAATGGGCCGCGTGGTGAAGGGCTGGGGCCGGCCGGGCGTCACGCCGGACCAGCCTTGCTCGTAGGTTCGATCCCCGTGCACGACGAGGATCTTATGGAGCCGCCCGACCCGGAGCGAGACCGGCACCGTGGGCGCCGGTCTTCCACGAGGCGCATGCGCATGCGCGCTCACGAGGATGTCCGTGCCTGGCTTCGGCGCCAGCAGGTCGGAGTCGTATCGCAGGCTGGAGCGGCCCGGCTCGCCGAAGGACTCCGGAATCAATACCGGCGGAAGCTGCTCGTCCGCGAGCTTCAGCCGCCCGTCAGGCCCGATGTCGAACGTCGCCTTGACGGCGACGAGCCACCAGTGGATTCCATCCCTGTCTCGCGTCCAGTTGCGCTCCGCAGCAAACACCGTGCGGTTGTTCAGTGCCCACATGTGCCCCCCAGCTCCATTCAGCCACCACGGCGGCTAAAGCCCCACAGGGGTCGTGCGGCTTGGCGCCCATCCCATCAAGCGACGTGCCTGTCTCTTCAGCGCACCTTCCATGCGAATCAGCCCAGCGAGGAGCCGGAACTGGACGCCAGGGACACGACCCGCCAACTGCGACTGGTTTACTGCTGGAGCGTGACGAGGCAAAGACAAAGCTCCGGGGGGCCTCGCGAAAGTCCTCGAAATTCCTGGGCATCTGAGTGAGGACCTCGGCCGCTCCAGGGAACTCCAACTGGGCTGCGATAGCCTCCCTCAGCACGCAGCGCACCAGCTCGCGGAGCATCAGAGACCGGACCTGCCTCATCACCGACGACAACCCCAAGCACCTCAGCGCCGCGAACAGACGGGGCCCCTGCACACTGCTTGTGGCTGGCTTCATCCAAGGAACGTGGCGCTCCAACGCGACAGCGGCACTGCGGCACTGCGGCACTGAACATCAGATGCCAAGGACCACGACGTCCGCATCACCCGGGCGCGGTGAAGTAGCCTCGCACCCGTCCGCGAATCACACAGGAGCCACCATGAAGCTGATTTCGAGCAGTGCCATCGTGACGGGAGCAGGCCAGGGCATCGGGTTGGGGATCGCCGCGCGCCTCATGCGGGACGGAGCCAACGTCCTCCTCTTCGGGCGGACCCTGGAGAAGGTGGAAGCAGCCGCCGGAGAGCTCAACCGGGGGATGGAGGGGCGCACGCGGGCCGTGCCCTTCGCGGGAGACGTGGTCAGCGCGGAGGACGTGGCGCGGGCCATCGAGGTTGCCACGCGGGAGTTCGGCCTCCCGGGGATCCTGGTGAACAACGCCGGGTCGGCCACGCTCCGCCCGCTCCTTGAGTTGCCTGCGGAGGAGTTCGACCAGATCCTGGCCATCAATCTCAAGGGGCCCTTCCTCTTCACCCAGGCACTCGCGAAGGCGCTCGTCGCCGCGAAGCAGCCGGGCTCCATCGTCAACATCTCCTCGTTGAATCAGACGGCCGTGACGGACGGGCTCGCCCACTACTGCGCCTCCAAGGCGGGGCTCGCGAACTTCTCGAAGGTCGCGGCTTCGGAGCTGGGGCGCTACGGCATCCGGGTGAATGTCGTGGCCCCGGGAGCCATCCGCACGCCCCTGGCCGAGGGTGCCGGCCTCCTGACGGGAGCCATGGGGCGGGAGTTCCTCGCCCACACGCCGCTCGGGAAGCCGTGTGGCGAGCCGGAGGACGTGGCGAAGGTGGTGTCATTCCTCTGCAGCGACCTGGCGTCATGGATCACCGGCGACACCCTCGCCGTCGACGGTGGCAATCACATCCGCGGGCTGCACAGCTACGCGGACACGCTGGGCCTCACCCGTCCCGTGGAAGGCTGAGCCGTCCACCGCTCGCGGTCCCCGGGGGGGGTGAAGCCTCCCCGGGTTCTCAAGACAGAGGCAGGCGACGGCAGAGGCCCGGCACGTCAGCGTCCCTGGAAGCGGGGCGGCCGGCGCTCGGCGAAGGCGGAGAAGGCCTCCGTCAGGTCATGCGACTGGAGGAAGGCCGAATTCCACACCGCCACGTAACGCAGCCCGTCCGCGATGGACTTGTCCGCGCAGTACTCCATCACCTGCTTGGCGCCCTGGATGACGAGCGGCGGATTGTCGGCGATGCGCCGCGCCGTCGCCCGCGCCTCCGTGAGCAGGGCCTCGGGCGTGGGGAAGACCTCATTGACCAGGCCCATGCGCAGCGCGCGCGCCGCGTCCACGTCGCCGCCGGTGTAGGCCAGCTCGCGCGTGTTCCCCTCGCCGATGATGCGCGGCAGCCGCTGGAGCGCGCCCAGGTCCGCGACGATGCCGACCTTCACCTCGCGCAGGGAGAACTTCGCGTCCTGGGAGCAGTACCGGAAGTCACACGCGGCGATGAGGTCCATGCCCCCGCCAATGCACCAGCCATGCACCGCGGCGATGACGGGCTTCTTGCACCGCGCCACCCCTTCCGTGGCCTGCTGCATCTCACCAATCAGCTTGAGAAGCTGGCTGCGCTCCAGCGCCAGGTTGCTCTCGGCGGTGAGCAGCGGCCCGAGGGTCTCCATCATCCCCATCAGGTCCAGGCCATAGGTGAAGTGGTTGCCCTCGCCGCGCACCAACACCACGCGCACGGCGTCGTCGGCGTCCAGGTCGCGGAGCGCCTCGGGCATCTCCCGCCAGAAGTCGGGGCCCATGGCGTTGCCCTTGCCCGGGCCGGTGAGCACCAGCTCGGCGACGCCCTCGCCCTTCTCGATGCGCAATGACTTGTACGTGTCGCCCATCCATTCCCTCCCAGGGAAGTTCGCTGGCGGCACTTGAGCAGATGCAGCGCGGCGGCGTCCACGAACGCGTCCACGCGCTGTTCGTTCGCACCTGGAGCCTCACGAACCCGCGGCTCGCCGGATTGGGTGCGAGGCCAACGGCATCAATCCCGAGGCGGACCTCGCGGACGTCCTGCTGCGCGTCCAGACGCACCCGAGCGCCCGCATCGGGGAACTGCTGCCGCACGAATGGAAGCGGCTTCGTACTGCCGACGTCCGCCCTCAATCGATCCGTCACGTCATTGGCCGGACGGTTGTTACCCAGGAGCAGGTGGGCCAGGTCCTTCCATGCAATCGGAGTGGGCAGGGAGCGAAGTTCGAGCACCAGCCGTGGTCCTCGGTGACGCGGTAGACGTGGAGGGCCTCGCTCATGGCGAACAACCTCGGGAGTGCCAGGACGGAGTCAGGGGCATGGAGCGCTCGGGCGGCACAGGACGAGCCCCACGTCATCCGGGAGCGCGCCGCTCGCAAGTCGAGGCAGCGCGGCCAGCGCGAACACTGCGGCGTTTGCGTCGGCGAGGCTCACATGCTCCTGGATGCGACGGAGGTCGACGTACTTGAACAATCCGTCTGACGCGCCGAGGAGAACACCGCCTCGCCACGCGAGCTCGAAGGTGACGGGCCGGGCCTGCCCGCTTCCGAGCAGGGGCTTGCGGTGTTGATGCTCCGTCAGCGCGGTCGATTCGCCTCCCTGGAACAGCCACAGCTCCGAGTCCCCCACGCTGGCCCCCACCACGCGCCGCCTGGTGACACAGGCGACCAAGGCGGTGGTTTCACCCCCCTGTCCCGAGGCCACCCGCTCCGCGTCGCACCGCACCAGCACATCGCGCCAGGTCTCCTCGCGTTCCACGTCGGCCCCGGCGTCCACGGCGTCCTGGACGCCACGCAGCACGGCCTCCGCGGCCTCGGCGCCACGTCGTGAGTTCCCCGCCCCATCCGCCACCACGAGCACCGTCGCGTCCCCTCGCGTCAGGACCAACACGCGGTCCGCACCCGCCTTGCCCGCCGGTTCCACATGCCACGCCGTCTCGAAATCGCTCATGGGTCGCACCTCCCAGGTCATCCGGGATGACCCGTGGAGTAAAGGTGCTGCCTCCTCTGGGGCCTGGCACTGAGGGGTGCGAGGTGGGTCGTCAATAGAGCGCCGCGGTCTGGGTGCCGCAGGACTTGCACTTGCGAGCCATGAACCGGGAGGTGGTATGGGTGGCCGTCGAGCCAGTCGCCCAGCCCACGGTCGCCGAGTAGAGCGCGGTGCCCATGCCCATCCACCACCCGCCCACCGTCCCCACCACGCCCAACGCCATCACGACATAGAGCGCCAGCCCCGAGGCGCAGTGCGCGCAGTAGACCTTCTGGCAGTTGGAGCAGCGGTGCCACAGACGGACCAGGCTCACCCTGCTGCCGTGCACGGTCTTGCAGTCACTGCACGTCAGCCCAGCGTGGTTGCTGGACGTATACCAGCCAATGATCCGCGCCACGGGGCCGACATAGGACATCTCGGTGAGCGCGCTGGCACTGAGCGTCAGTCCAAAGCTCGCGAAATCAGTCTTCTCCCAGAAGGACTCCGCGCCCAGCGCCTTGTCGAAGGTGTCCAGCATGCCCTCACGGCCCATGGGCGACGGGCTGTCGTCGGAGACCACGCGCTTGTAGCCGGGCGCGTTGAACTGGCCCCACATCTCCGCGGCCTCGACATAGGTGGTCGGCAGGAGTTCGTTATAGATCCCCAGACAAGAGCCGAACATCTTCCAGCCGTATTGCACCCGATCCGACTTCAACGCCTGGAGGCTCTTCTCGTGGCCGGCGATCTTCTTCTTCCAATGGGCAATCTGGGCCTGCACCCCAGCGGCGCCCTTCTTCTCCACTTCAGTGGCCAGTTCGGTCGCCCATTTGAGGCCCATGTGGAGCCGCCTCAACTGTCCGATGAGCTCCTCCTTCGAGAACGTGTCGTCCTGCGGCGTCTCCTCGAAGATGCTCAGGACCTTCTCCGACCACGCCTTGTTCTGTTCGACGGAAAGGGCTGGCGTATAGGAGAACGTGAGCAGGGTGAAGAGCGCGGAACCCTGATTATAATACGGACGCTTCGTGTCCGTGTCCTTATGCGTCTGGAAGCGCTCGACATGCATGATGCCGAGCAACAGCGACGTCGCAAGGAATCGCTTCTTGTCGAGGATGCGATCCAGGATGTATGCCGTTTCGAAGACTCGGGATTTCACCAGTCCCGGCTTCGTGACGACTTTCGTCGTCTTCAGTAGCGAGACGATGTCGGTGTGGCGGTATGTCAGCTTGAAGGAATTACGGAGTGCGGCGAGGGTTTCGCGGAAGGACGCCGCTGTGGCCTCGATGGTCGAGTCGAGGTGGGTGATGAACGCGGGCGCGTTTGTCTTGCCGGTGATGGCACGGGCCTTCTCTGCGTTGCGTTTGAACAACTCCGCCGCGATGCGATCATCGTTCAGCGCGGCGTCGCTGTCCCCGAGCAGGTTGTTGAACAGCTCCAGCATGGAGAAGTAGCTCACTCCCGCCTCGGCGATGGTGTGCTTGTCCTTCTCGTTCACGTATGCGCGGTAGATCGCCATGATCTTCGCGTAGACTTCGTTGTTCGCCTGGGTCAAAGCGTAAAGGCTGTCGCCACCCATCGTCTCATCAAGAGCCTCGTCACGCTTGACGAACTTGTACATGAAAGCCACGGTTCACCTACCTCCGCGCCGCGCAGGCTGTGGCGGCAAAGAGCGCAAGGTAGCGCGGAAGGGGAACCGGAGCAGGCCCACGTGCCCGTGTGGCCCCGTTTCGGAGACGGGCAGGCTGCCGCTCCTGAAGGAGCCCGGGCCCGGACATAACGTTGAGGCATGCCTGAATGGCTCCACGCACCGGACCTCTGGCTTGCGCGGCTCGTGCTCCAGCGCGGCCTGGGGTTCTGCTACCTCATCGCCTTCCTCGTCGCGCTGGGGCAGTTCCGGCCGCTCCTCGGCGAGCACGGTCTGCTCCCGGTCCCCCGCTTCCTCGCTCGGATGCGCTTCCGCGACGCGCCGAGCGTGTTCCACCTGCGCTATTCCGACCGCCTGCTGGTCGCCGTCGCGCTCGTCGGCATCCTCCTGTCGCTCACCGTCGTCCTGGGCCTCCCCGATGCGTGGCCCATCCCTCTCACGCTCGCGACCTGGCTCGTGCTGTGGGCGCTCTATCTCTCCATCGTCAACGTCGGGCAGACCTTCTATTCCTTCGGCTGGGAGTCGCTCCTCCTCGAAGCCGGGTTCCTCGCCGCGTTCCTGGGCCCGGCGTGGAGCGCGGTGCCCGCTCCGCTCCTCTGGCTCTTCCGCTGGCTGCTCTTCCGCGTCGAGTTCGGGGCCGGGCTCATCAAGCTGCGCGGCGACCCGTGCTGGAGAGACCTCACCTGCCTTGACTACCACCACGAGACGCAGCCGATGCCGAACCCCCTCTCCTGGTACTTCCACCGCCAGCCCAAGCCACTGCACCGGCTCGAGGTGCTCGGAAGCCACTTCGCCCAGCTCGTCGCACCGTTCCTGCTGTTCTTCCCGCAGCCCATCGCCACCTTCGCGGGGCTCTTCATCGCGCTCACGCAGTCGTGGCTTCTCCTGAGCGGCAACTACTCCTGGCTCAACTTCATCACCATCATCCTCGCGGCCTCGGCACTCGACGGTGCCGTGCTCGGGCACCTGCTGCCCCTCGGTCACGCCAGCACGCGCGCCGTTCCCTGGCACGACGGGCTCGTCCTCGCGATCACCGCGCTCCTCGTCGTGCTCTCCTACCGGCCCGCGCGCAACCTCTTCGCACGCGAGCAACTCATGAATGCCAGCTTCGAGCCGCTCCGCCTCGTGAACACCTACGGAGCCTTCGGCAGCATCACTCGCGAGCGCTACGAGGTCGTCATCGAGGGCACGAACGACGAGCGCCTCACGCCGGCCACCGAGTGGCGGGAGTACGAATTCCGAGGCAAGCCGACCGACCCGAAGCGGCGCCCGTCGCAGTGGGCGCCGTACCACCTACGGCTCGACTGGCTCATGTGGTTCGCCGCGCTCTCGCCGGCGCACGCGCCCCGGTGGTTCCCGCCGTTCATGGAGAAGCTCCTGCGGGGCGACGCGGCGACACTCCGCCTGCTGCGACACAACCCCTTCCCGGAGCACCCGCCGCGCATGCTTCGCGCCGTGCTGTACCGCTACCGTTTCACGACCTGGCAGGAACGGCGCGACACGGGCGCGTGGTGGGAACGCACGCGCCTGGGCGATTATCTCCCGCCGACCAGGCTCCGCGCCTGACGTCCGTCGCATGAAGAATGGACGAGAATGCGTCGTTGCGCCGTGGTGCGTGTCCACGACGACGGGCCCTCCGGCGCGTCACCGGGACTTGAGCAGACCCGACGAGGCCCAGGCACGAAGCACGAGCGACACCACGCCCCACCACACGGCGGCCACCAGCAACCAGCCGAGCAGCGAAGGCTGCCCCCAGCCGCCCGACTCCCCCCTCGCGAAGACAGGGAGCCCCAGTGTCTGGAAGACCATGAGCGGCGCGTAGACGGAGCCGCCCACGGCACCCGGTGCGGGCGCAGCCGCTCCCCGACCTCCCGCGCAACCCTGCCCGGGGAGGCGCCTCATCTGCTCCCCTGACCCACATCCCCGCGCGAAGCAGGCGCCAGGGGAGAGGAGGACGGCGTCGAAGAGATCCTCCCCGAAACGATCTACCGCCTGGGGTCAGGCCGCGAATGACGGGGACAAGGTGTCCTGGCCGAAGGGGCTCGACCGCACCGGGCACCGGCCGCCGACCGAGGCGGAGTGGACATGCTGGGAAACGCCTCCGAATGGGAATGTCGCGAGTCCTTCGTGTACACCACGGCGGGTCAGCGACGCATCGCACTCCAGGAGTGAAGACCATGGCAAGCAAGTCTCCCCGCAAGACGGCGAAGGCCGCGAAGAAGACAGCCCCCAGGCGGGACGTGACGAAGACAACCAAACCGCGCAAGGCGGTCGCGAAGCCATCCGTCCGCGCAGCCACCAGGACCGCGGCGAAGAAACCGTCGGCATCCAAGGCCACCGCGCAGCCGCGCCTCCTTTCTGGCGGCAACCCGCAGATCGCCAAGGGCGATGGTGACGCCACCGTGCAGGCCTACATCGCGGCCATGCCGGGCTGGAAGCGCGACGTCGGGCAGCGCCTCGATGCGCTCATCGTCCGCACCGTCCCCGGCGTGCGGAAGGCCGTCAAATGGAACACGCCGTTCTACGGAGTCGAGGGCCAGGGCTTCTTCCTCGGCTTCCATTGTTTGACCCGATACATCAAGGTGGCGTTCTTGCGCGGCAAACTGCTGCGCCCCCTTCCCCCTGGCGAATCCAAGACCCAGGAAGCGCGCTACCTCGACATCCACGAGGATGAACCGCTCGACGAAGCCCGGTTCACCGACTGGGTGAAACAAGCCAGCCGCTTGCCCGGCGAACGACTGTGAACCGCCGGCGAGGAAGGGCTTGACGTGCCGGTGTGAACTTCCACCCCGAGTGTTTCACACCCCAGGATGGCTCACTTCTTCTCGTGACGTGAAAAGACCCGCCTGTTTCAGCGCCGGACTCCTCACACACTCACAGAGCGATTAATGTTCACAGCGCCGATGCTCGGCACCGCGGGTCCGGCGGCGTTTGGGGAACGCCGAACCTCCGCGGCTCAACACGAAAGGTGAACATGCACATGATGAACTGGATTCGAGGGGGCATGGCTCTGGGGCTGGGGCTTGTGCTGGCGGGGTGTGGCGGTCCCGAGTCGCAGGAGGCCAACACACCGGAGCTGGGCGCGGTGCAGCAGGGCATCAACAAGGTCGCCAACAGTGGCTTCGAAGCGGCGCCGCCAGGCTCCTACAACTACACGGTCCTCACCACGGGCGCGACGACCCTGACCAACTGGACCGTGGGCGGCAGCATCAAGGTGATGCACAGCACGTACAAGACGCCGAACAGCGGGACCAAGTCCATCGACCTGAACGGCTACGGCGCGGGCAGCATCGAGCAGACCATCTCCACCGTGCCGGGCAATGGCTACACGGTGCGCTTCTACGTGGCGCTCCCGCCCAGTTGCACGGGCACGCGCAACGCGACGCTCACCTACGGCCCGTCCACGGCGAGCGTCTCCAACTCCCTGCCGGGTTGGACCCTGCGCACGTACGTCTTCACCGCGACGACCGCCAGCACGCTCATCAAGCTGCAGAGCACATCCAGCGGCGTGAGCTGCGGCCTGGCCATCGATGACTTCACCGTGGATGGTCCGTGATCCACCCGTGAAGACACGGGCCTGAAGTCCACGCGGCCCCGGGAGCGGTTCGCTCCCGGGGCTTGAGCGGTGGTGTCCATGGAGGCTTCCCACGGCTCAAGCCGGGAAAGTGGGTCGTGGCCGGGAGGGGGAGACTTGCTGCTTCGTAGCGATGCGGCCCGGCAAGGGCGCCACGGGAACCGGTTTATTAACCCTCATCAATGCGGGCGAGGGCGCTCTCCCCCACTCTCGAGACCACAACGTCGCTGAACGTTCTGGAGCCCTCGCGATGAACACCCCCCGCCTTCACTCCCGCTCCCTGGGAACCCTCTTTCTGCTTGCGTTCTTGGCCTACGGCATCGGCACCGCGCTCGTCACCTCCATCCTGAAGGAGCCGGAGCACCTGGCTGCGTTGGCCGGTCAGAGGACACCGTTTGTCGGGGGCGCGCTGCTGCTCCTGTTGAACTCCCTCATCATCGTCGGGATTGGCGTGTTGTTCTTTCCGATACTCCGCGAGCGGAGCCCGGGCGTCGCCGTCGCGTACGTCTGCACGCGGGTCATGGAGGCGATGACCCTCATCATCGGAGTGGTGTTCCTTCTGTGCATTCTCCAGCTTGGAGAATCCGCGCAAGGGCAGACGACGCCGGAGCTGGTGACCCTGTTCAGACTTTTCACGAAAGGGAACTTCTGGGCGTACCAGCTCGCGATGATCATTTTGGGAGTCGGCAGCGTGGCGTTCTGCCTGTCGCTGTACCGCTCCCGGCTTCTTCCCTCGTTGCTCCCGCTGGTGGGCGCGGTGGGCTACGGGCTGCTGGCGCTGGGGGCCATGCTCGAACTCTTCGGGCTGCCGTGGGGCATCCTCTTCTCCGGCCCCGGGGGCCTGTTCGAGCTGTTCCTCAGCGGCTGGCTCATCGCCAAGGGGTTCCGGACGGTCACGCCTTCCGTCGCGGCGTAGCCGGCTTGCCGCGCGTGGCGATACGCTTTCGGATCCTGCTCAGCGACTCGGGCTTCACTCCGATGTAGCTGGCCAGATGGTACTGGGGAATCCGCTGGAGGATGCCCGGCCGCGTCTTCGAGAGCTTGAGGTAGCGCTGCTCCGGGGTATCGGTGAGATAGGAAGCGAACCACTCCTGCTGTTCCGCCAGGACCTTCTGCATCACCCTCCGGGAGATGCTCTCGAAGCGCGGGAAGCGTCGATACAGGTCCCCCTCGCGTTGCTCGGTGCCCACCACCACCGTGGTGTCTTCCGCGCAGACCAGGAAGTGCTCCGCCGGGGTCTGGTTCATCATGCTGAGAATCGAGAGGACCCATTCGTCCTCGGTGAAGAACCCGTTGCTCCGCTCTTCACCGTCGACGACGGAGTACTGGCGGACGCAGCCCTGGAGGACGAAGTAGGCCTCGGTGCAGACCTGGCCCGCCATGAGCAGGTGCGTGCCCTTCGGACAAGTCCTCACCACCATGCTGTCCAGGATGGCCTGGGCCTCCTCGTCCGACAGAGGAGCGATGCGGCGGAAGTAGTCGACGAGCTTGTTTTTCATGAGAGCACCGCGCGACCGGCGGGAACTCAATCATCCCACCGGGTCGGCGGACGTGGCCCGAAAAGAGGTGTAGCAGGCCGGGGTCACGGATCGCAGCCGGATCGCCCAAGCTGTTCGTAGCCGGGTCGGCCCAGCGGCTCGCCCCAGGGGCCCCACCGGCGTCGGCAAGTCCCACCTGGCCCAGGCCCTCGGCCACCGTGCCTGCCGCGCCGGCGCCCACGAGATTCTCCAGCAACTGCGCGCCGCCCGGGAAGATGCCACCTACGAGAAGCGCCTCGTGCGCTTCACCTCGCCCGAGCTGCTCATCATCGATGACCTCGGCTTGCGTGGCCTCACCCAGGATGAACCTGCATCATGACCTCCAACCGCGCCATCGAAGAGTGGCCGCCCCTCTTGGGTGGCCCGCTGATGGCCAGCGCCGCCATGGACCGGCACCTCCACCACTCCCACGTCCTCGTCATCGAAGGCGACGGCTTCCGCAATCCGCCTCCCACCCGGCGCCGCAGGGCGGATGCCGGCTACCAGGGGCCCGTGCTCGCGGACGCCGCGAAGGAGGCCGGACTGGAGGTGGAGACTGTCCGGCGGCTCCGAGGAGGACCGGGGCTTCGTCGTGCAAAAGCGCCGTTGGGTGGTGGAGCGCACCAACGCGTGGCTGACGCGCCAGCGGCGCCTGCCTCGCGACCACGAGCGTCACGAGCACTCGTCCGAAACCTTCATTCACATCACGATGACCGGTCTCATGCTGCGCCGCCTTGCGTAGCGGACCCATTCAACAGGCTCAGACGGGAGCGCGGCCTGAGCGGGCGTGTGCCGATGAGGGCTGCACGGCCTCCGCATAGGGCTGGCGCCCAGCTCGGCGGCACCTGTCAGCGGCACGCCTCGGCCCCTCCGCACCAGCCCTCGACCTCAACAGGCCTTCTGTTCGCCCGATGCGTTGAAACTTGAAATCAATGGCTGGCGTTTTCATGAGACACCCACACGGGGAGTTTGACTCACCAGGTTGTCTCAAGCGGCTCGCTGTTCTATGTGGGGCTCCTCTGGCCGTGACCCGGGACGGGGGCCCAGAGACCTGCTGCGTGGGATTGAAGCGGCCAGAGCCTGGCCGCCCCGACTCCATGCCTCACGGTCCGGGCCCGGTGCCTGGAGCCGGTGGAGGATGCCGGTGACTCGGTGCGTCTCAGTCGGAGATGTCGTGCTCGAAGTGCTCCGTGACCGCGTACTCCTGCCGGTAGGCCTTGCCGTCGCGTTCGAACTCCTCGACCACGCTGCGGCCGTCTCCGGTCACGACGAGGCGGTAGCCGGTGTCGCCCGAGTTGGAGACGACATAGGTGCCCGGGAGAAGCTGGAAGACGGAGCGGGGCGGGCGGTCCGGGCAGCAGGCCGTCAGGAGGGTCGAGGCCAGGGCGCTCGTCAGCATCCCCGCGAGGACGATGCCGAGCCGCCTCATGGCTGCCTCTGGAGGCGCAGCTCCCGGTAGAGTTCGCCGGTGCCGCTGGTGGGCTTCGCTTCGAAGAGGACGGCCCTGGCGAATTGACCGGTCGCGTCGACGTCGGGTCGCGCGCCGCGCAGGCTGTAGATGGCGCCCGCCGAGCCGGGGCCTTCCTCCGGGATGATGGAAGCGCCATCGGCGGTGGCGGAGAGGAGCCGGAGCCGGACTCCCTCAACCTTGTCGATCAATGGATCACACACCCCTCCCTGCAACTTCGCGCCAGCGAACAACGGCCATCCGAGCGCGAGCCCCGCGCAGAAGAGTGCGGCGGAAAGGACGCTACGACGATGCGGTAGAGGAATGGGCATGGCGCGGAGTCTGGTCTATCCGCCAGCAGTGCGCAAAGCTGCGCGGCCACCATGAACCCTTCCACCGCCCGCCAGGGCACCCCGCATCGTGGCTGCACCCTGAGCTGGTTCGTGGAAGGAGACGGTCTCCCGGTGGTGGGGATCCAGGGCGTAGGCATTGGCGTCGCGGGGCGGCGGCCCCAGGTGGAAGGACTGGCATCCCGGTTCCACTGACTCTGCCTCGACCACCGGGGTTCGGCGCCAGCCAGCCGCCCGGCGAGGCGCTGATGGTGGAGTTGATGGCGCAAGGACGTGCTCGCGTTGATGGATGCGCAGGGCAGGTCGAGCGCGCATGTGGTGGGCCACTCGTTGAGAGGGCTGGTGGCGCTGTACCTCGCGCTGCTGTGCACGTTCGCACCGGGCGCGGTGCTGACCCGGCTGACGCCGCGCATGCTCGCCCGTACAGGCCATCTCTTCGCCCGATGCGTCTGGGGGTTGTCGGTGCCCGCGAGCGGCGGGGTATACGCGTACGGCCCGAGCAGCACCTTCCCGACCGAGACCTGGAACGACTCCAATTGTTGGGTGGAGCCCGTCTTCCGCGTCCGCTGAGCCATCTGGCCACCGCTTCTGGCCGCCGAGCAACAACCCGACCCCGAAGCGGTCCTTCGCCATCCCCTGGATGTATTCAGGGCCACGGCGAGGGCATCACCGGAGGCACGAATATATATCATTGAGGGCGCGGTTCCCACGCGACAGGCCTCGGTCCGCAGACACCTTCATCGTGGAGCGGTGGCGTGACGTAAACGTCCAGGACCGGACGAACCAGACCCGCGTCACCGTCGAGCACGTCTCGCTCGCGTCATCCGTGGGGGCCGCAACGGGCGGCGATTTTTGACAATGTTTCTCGCACCATTGACGTAAGCGATTAACGGCATATATTGCTCACTGACTCCTCCCTGACGAGCCTCGCTCGGGGTAACGGATTCCTCCTGACGCACCGCCCTGGACTTGAAGCGTTTCGCTTCGTCCGCGGCCCCCCCCCAGAGCCCCCATGCAATTCTTCATCGCAGGTTCCCGCCACCCGTCCGTCCGCGGCGGTCTTTCGGCCCGGCTTGGCCTCCTCCTGCTGGCGCTCGTCGTCGCCTCCTGTGGAGAGGAGACGGACGCGCCCCTGACACCGCCGCCGCCAGAGTTCACCTCGACGTCCCCTCTGGATGGACAGCCCGACGTGCCGCTCAACGCGACGCTGTCCGTGGCCTTCGACATGGCCATGGAGCCCCTGGGTGCGTCGACCTTCACGCTGAAGCAGGGGGAGACGCTGGTTCCCGGCACCGTGGCGACCAGCGCCGACGGCACGAGTTCGACGTTCACGCCTTCCAGCAGCCTGGCCGCGAGCACCGTCTTCACCGCCACCATCACCTCCAGCGCGAAGTCCACGGCAGGTGCCAGCTTCGCGGCGGCCCGCTCCTGGAGCTTCACGACGGGCGTGGCCGCCGATACCAGCCCTCCCAGGATAGGGGAGACGACACCCTCCGCGGATACCACCGACATGGCCATCAACCGGAAGATCACCGCGACCTTCAGCAAGGCGATGGATCCGCTCTCCCTCACCTCTGGCTCCTTCACCGTGCGGCAGGGTGACACGCAGGTGTCGGGTCGCGTGACGTACGGTCCCGGCACCACCGCGACGTTCACTCCCGAAAGCGCGCTGGCTTCCAACACCCTTTTCACCGCCTCGCTCGGCTCCGGCATCAAGGACCTGAACGGCAACCTGCTGGCGGAGCCCTTCGCCTGGAGCTTCCAGACGGGCGCCACGGCCGCGAAGGGGCCCATGCCGGTGTCGCTGGGCACGGCGGGCAACTTCGCCATCCTGGCGAAGAGCGGCATCTCTTCGGTTCCTGCTTCGAGGGTGACGGGGGACATGGGCGTCAGTCCTGCCGCCGCCAGCTACTTCACCGGCTTCTCGCTGGTCGCGGATGCCACGAATGTCTTCGCGCTCTCTTCCCAGCTTGTCGGCAAGGCGTACGCCGCCAACTCCGCGGTGCCGACGCCCTCGAACCTGACCACGGCGGTCAGCAACATGGAGGGCGCCTACAACAACGCGGCGGGCCGCCCGACGCCCGACTTCCTCAACCTGGGTTCCGGCAACATCGGAGGGAAGACGCTCGTCCCAGGGCTCTACAAGTGGACGAGCACGGTGACCCTGCCGGCGGACGTGACCCTCTCCGGCGGTCCGAACGACGTGTGGATCTTCCAGACGACGGGGGATCTGACGATGAGTGCCTCCAAGCGCGTCACCCTGGCGGGAGGGGCGCTGGCGAAGAACGTGTTCTGGCAGGTCGCCGGCCGGACGACGGTCGGGACCGGCGCGCACTTCGCAGGTGTCCTGCTCTGCAAGACCGACGTCACCTTGCAGACCGGCGCGACGATGAATGGCCGCATCCTGTCGCAGACGAACGTGGCCCTGCAGCAGGCCACCGTGACCCAGCCCGCAAGGTAGGCAGGTGCATGGACCGGGTCGCAGCGAAGTACTGATAGCGATGCGCCGCGCGCAAGTCGAACCGACTCTCGCGGTAGCGGCCATCGCGCACGATGCGGCTCTGTCCCCCGCCCTCCTGCTCCAGTCCGCATTCACCATTCAACTGGAATCTGCGGTACCTGTTTCGAGCGCAGTCGTGGACCGCGTATGGTTTGCGTCCCCTCACGGAGGATACATGCGGTCATTCATTTTCGGTGGTCTGCTGGCGATGGCGGTGGGCTGTGGCGGTCCCATGGTGGATCAAGAGGCCGTGGAGCTGGCCACACAGGAGGCGCCGCTGCCGGACTGTTCCTTCGAGCCGAACGCGGATCTGCGCAGGTATTACAACGACGCCGCGCACACCCAGCTCATCGGTGAGTTCGGTTGCTACTGCGGCGGGCTCTATTACTGGGGCGGCCGGTCGGTCTACACGGAGCACATCCTGGAGTGCTGAGCCGCTGTCCAGGACGGATTTGTTGGCCCTGAACGCGGACAGCCTCCAACGGTCTGCTAGGAGGCGCCGGGATGATGGATAGGCCGAAACAGGTGGCCAGAAAGCAAAACGGGCTGGAGACCTTGAGATCTCCAGCCCGCTTCACTGATGGTCGGGGAGACAGGATTTGAACCTGCGACCCCTTGGTCCCGAACCAAGTGCTCTACCAGGCTGAGCCACTCCCCGATATCCGGTGCTGCGCCAGGAACTGCCCTTCGGGCCCGGCGAAGCGGAGGCGGATCTATCCGACCCGCTTTCCTGAGTCAACGGCCTCTTTTGCCCGCCCCTTCCCCCTGTCTCT
>NZ_RAWI01000079.1 GCF_003612125.1 Corallococcus praedator | reverse complement strand
TGGACCTGCTGCTGGCCATCCCCCGCCCCAAGGCCCTCAAGAAGGTGCTGCCCGCCGTGGCGTCCCTGGGCGTGGACCGGGTGGTGCTCGTGAACGCGGCCCGCGTGGAGAAGAGCTACTTCGACTCCAAGGTGCTGGACGCGGCCTTCGTGCGCGAATTGCTCCTCCAGGGCCTGGAGCAGGCCCGCGACACACGCGCGCCGGAGGTCCTGGTGCGCGAGCGCTTCCGCCCCTTCGTCGAGGACGAGCTGGACACGGTCTTCGGCACCGAAGCCCTGCGCCTGCTCCCCCACCCTCCGGCGCGGCAGCCATTGCAGAAGGTGGGTGTGGCGGAGGCACGGCGGGTGGTGCTCGCCATCGGACCGGACGGAGGCTGGGTGCCCTTCGAAGCCGAGCTGCTGGAGGCCCACGGCTTCCAGCCCTTCTCCCTGGGCCCCCGCATCCTGCGCGTGGAGACGGCGGTGCCGGTGCTGCTGGGTCAGGTGACGCTGCTCAAGGCGCCGCCCGCGTAGCCGCGACGCGCCCTCCCCCGCTACCGCGTCTCCAGGTTCAGCTCCAGGTCGAACGCGGCGTCATGGGATGACCCGTTCGCCTGCTTCACCATCACCGTGAGGATGTTCTCCCCCACCACGAAGGGGCCGCCATCGAAGGTGGCCGTGCTGATCACCGGCTCCTTCAGCACGCCGCTCGCGAAGGTGCCGTGGGCGAAGCCGTTCTCCATGTACCGGGAGTAGACGAGCTTTCCGTTCACCCAGAGGGCCACGCCGTCGTCGTGCAGCACCCGGACGTTGGCGGAGCGGATGGCCTCACCGAGGGTGAGCTTCTTGCGGAAGTAGAGGCTCGGCTGACTGGGGTTCGCCTTGTCGAGCACCGTGTGCTCGTCACCCGCCCCATACCCCAGGGGGGCCGGGCCCGACCGCCACGCGCCGTCGTCGAAGCCGAGCGCCATCCAGGCGCTGCCTGGGTCCACGCCGCGGTCATCGAAGGTCCAGTACTCGCCGAAACCCACGGCCTGGAACCTCGGGCTCGTGGAGATGGTGAAGGCGGTGTCGGTCTGGTCGAAGATGTCCGGCCGCATCGCATCCCCGACGCGCAGCAGCCCCTGCGACGTCGGCGTGGACGGCACCGTCCAATCGAAGAAACCGGTGTCGGAGATGCCCGTCTTGACGGTCGTCCAGTGCGCCCCGTTGTCGGGTGAGAACTGGAGCCGCAAGGTGTGGAAGTCCGAGCCATGGCTCATCCAGTGCAGCGTCTGGACGTTTCCCGGCCGCAGCGTCTCTCCGCCGTTGGGGCTTTCGAGGACGAGCGAGGAGTGCGCGTTGCCCTGCATGGTGACCTTGAGTTCCAGGTCGAAGGAGAGGTCGCTGGACGTGGCGTTGGCCTGCTTCACCATGACGGCCAGCGTGTTCTCCCCCATCACGAAGCGGGCCCCTGGGAGGGTGGCCTCGGCCATCGCGTTGTCGCTGCTGGAGCCCTGGGCATAGGCGCCGTGCGCGGTGTTGTTCACCAGCTTGGAGAACACCTGGGTGCCGTTGAGCCACACGACGAAGCCATCGTCGTGCAGCACCTTGAGCCGGGCCTGGTCCACCATGCCGTGCACCATGAACTTGCGGCGGAAGTAGACGCTGGGCTGGCGCGGAGTGCTCGCGCTCAGCGCCGTCGCTTCGTCGCCGTCGCCATAGCCCAGCTGCGCCGGCCCCTTCTTCCAAGCGGCGTCGTTGAAGGTGGGCGCCGTCCAACCGGCCCCCGGGTCGACGTTGCGGTCGTCGTATTTCCACTCCGCACCGAAGGCCACCGCGGTGTAGCCGGTGTCGGGCGGGGGATCCGTCGGGTCCTGCGAGGACGTTCCGCCAATGCGGATGATCTTCGCCACCGAGGGGACCCGGTTGGCGTTGAGCAGGAACAGCAGGTAGTGGCCCGGTGGGGCCGTGTTCGCCTGGGTGGGCGCGGTGATGGTGAGCGCGCCGCTGCTGGCCGTGAACTTCAGCCACTGGAAGCGCTGGTTCTCGTCGAAGGCGTGCGTGACGGAGCCCAGCCGGATCCATGACACCTTGGAGATGAGCGCCGCGTTCGGCGTGGTGACCCGGAAGTTCTCGCCGTAGGCCACCGACGTGGGCGCGGAGGAGATGGTGGGCCTGGCGCCCTTGAAGAGATAGGGCGGAGAGAACACCTGCTGGGTGCGCACGCCGCGCCCGCCCGCGGAGAGCACCCGTCCATCCGGAAGGAGCAGGGTCGTGGAGTGGTAGCCGCGATAGGCGGAGATGGGGGCCAGCTCGGTCCAGGTCTCGCTGGTGGGGTTCCACAGCTCGGTTTCGTAGCGGGGGAACCGGGGGTTGTCCGTCCCGGGGCCGCTGTGTCCGCCGGTGACGAGCACCGTCCCGTCGGGCAGGAGCGTGGTGTTGTGCTGACGGCGCACGTAGCGCATGGGGGCCACCGTGCGCCAGGCGGGCGTCGCGGCGTTGAGGTCGATGACCTCCACGTTGTTCGTGGGGGGATTGTCGCCTCCGGCGATGAGGACCTTCCCCGGCTCATACAGGGCCGCGCTCCCCGCATTGCGGCTGTGCGCGTAGCGGGTGCGGGGCCCGGAGGTCCACGCGCCCGTGCTGTCGGTGGAGAGGAACCGCGAGGGCTTCCAGTACCCCGCCATGAACGACTTGCCGTTGGGCGCCACGAACATCCACGGGTAGTACATGAGCTCCAGGCTGGCGCCGCTGAGCGTGCGCCACGCGTTCTTCGACGGCTGCCAGACCTGGGGCACCAGGTTCTTGCTCGTGTCCTCCTTGGCGCCCCCGATGACCAGCAGCTCCCCGTTGGGCAGCGTGGTGACGGTGGGGTACCAGCGGCCGGCGTTCATGTTCGGCAGCCGGGTCCAGGTGTTGGTGAAGGGATTGAAGAGGGTGGCGTAGGGCAGCCCCGCGTCGTCCGCGATGTGCCCGCCCGCGACGAGCAACCGGCCGTCCGGGAGGAAGGCATGCCCCGCGCAGAAGATGTTGAAGCCCGCCTTGGGGAGCGCCGTCAGGGCGTTGGTCTGCGGATCCCACAGGTGCGGGTTGTCACCGTCTCCGAACTCGGAGAACCACATCACCTTGCCGGTGGGCAGCAGGTGGGTGTGCACCGCGGAGTAGGGCCAGGTCCGCACGGCCGACCACTGCCCGGAGACCGCGGGGTCCAGGGCCTGTGCCCTGGCGGCCGCCGTGAAGGCCCATGCGGCCAGGACCGCGAGACGCCACGTACGGAGCATGAGGCCCCCCCCATTGTCGGTTGCGAGTGCGCCCCATCGTAGGCAGGCGCCCCGCGCACGCCATCGCGTCCCCAGACAGGGGGAACGACGAAAGGCGGACAGTGGGGGGGGCGGAAGCCGCGAGCGTCGCGAGGCCTCGTGGCCCCCCACGCCCGCGTCGCGACGGAGCGCTACTCCGGAGCCGCCTCGGGCGGGGCCGGCTCCGGCGCGGGAGGCGGCGGTTCCGACAAGGGGCTCGAAGCCACGCGCGGATGGGCCTTCTCGAACTCCTCCAGGCGGACAGGCTTGATGACCTTCAGCTCGGAGATGTCCTGGACCGTCGGGCGGTCCTCGGTGCGCGTGTCGGGCGTGACGGTGAAGCCCAGGCGGTTGATCTCGTGCCCGTCCTCCGTCTCCAACACCACGCGCCAGTCGCCCGGCTTCGGCGTGGTGCCCGGCTTCGCGTAGTAGCGGTAGCCGCCCTCCGTGCCGTTGCTGCTCACCGTGGCCAGGTAGCCATTGCCCTGCTGCGTCCAGCCCTTCTGCGGATGGTCGAAGTACCAGCGCACGCGCACGCGGTAACGCTCGAAGCCCTTGGGCGCGAAGATGCGGAAGAAGTACATGGGCTGCTCGCCGGGCCGCACGGTGAAGTCCTGGTCACCGTGGTGCCACAGCGTCCAGACCTTCCACCACGGCCGCGCCTCCGACGTCAGGCGGTACAGGCCCGTCATGTTGTACTCGCGCTTATCGACGCGCTCCACCTGGTGGTAGATGCCGCTGTACTGCACCGCCAGGGGCACCGGCGGAATCACGCCCAGGAAGTAGCACCCGAGCAGCGCCGCCTGCGCGCCGAAGCCCGGCACCGCCACCGTGCGCAGGAGCGCCTTCTCATCCGGACGCCAGCGCTTCAGCACGCGCAGCATGCCGTAGATGCTGCCGGAGCCCAGCGCCACGGACAGCGTGAAGATCCACCACCCCACCCGGCTCAGCAACACCGGCAGCAGCGACGCGAAGTAGAGCGTCACGCACAGGCTGAAGAGGGCCACGCGGATGACGGGCCCCAACTGCCGGAAGCGCGGCAGCTCGTTGGCCACCAGCAGCGAGAACATGACCGCGAGGAACAACAAGGGCGTAAGGCCCGACGAGCTCTTGAACAGGAACAGCGTGAAGGCGCTGAGCAGGCTTCCCAGCAGGAAGTGCAGCGCGTCCTCGCGGAAGCGCCAGACCTTCGCGAGCAGCTTCGGCGGCTCCGCGCCCTCCTGGTAGCGCTGCTCCAAAAGCAGGAGGCCCGCGAGCAGCAGCAGGTAGACGAAGTTCTGCACCACCGTCTGCGTGTCGTCGATGGGGCTCAGCGTGAGGACGTCGTAGAGAAAGCCCGCGAAGAAGAAGAGGGCCATCTCCTGCTTCTCGTACTTCGCGCGGAACGCCTGCACGCGGTCCACCAGCGTGGGCGTCTTGTCCGTGCTGACGAGGTCGTCCGGATCGACGACGGCGGCCGACGTGGCGACGGCGACGTTCGCCGCGGGCGGTGGCGTTTCTCCCGCGACCGGAACCCCCGGCACTTCGTTGGACTCGTCCTGCGGCTTGGAATCAGGAGGTGTGACGGTGAGCACGGCGGCGGAACCCCTCTAGGCGACCGCCGCCCATCCTAAGCGGGGGACGGGGCCCGGGTCTCCCCCGGGCCCGCACGCCCCCCTGCTCCGGGGTGTTGCGACTACGTGTTGCCGGCGGCGACCAGGGCCTGCAGCTCGTCGCGCTCGGCCAGCTCCGCCAGGATGTCCGAGCCGCCCACGAACTTCCCGTGGATGTAGACCTGCGGAATGGTGGGCCAGTTGGAGTAGTCCTTGATGCCCTGGCGCACCGCCGGGTCGGCCAGCACGTCCACCGTGTGCACGGGCCCCAGCGGCTGAAGAATCTGGAGCGCCCGCGCGGAGAAGCCGCACTGGGGGAACAGCGCGTTGCCCTTCATGAAGAGCACGATGGGGTGCGACTTCACCGTCTGGTCGAAATGGGCCTTGAGCGTCTCATCCATGGAACGTTGCTCCTTGCTTCAGCGGGGCCCGAGCTTCTTCCACTGCTCGGGCGAATAGGTCTTGAGCGCGAGCGCATGCAGCTCGCCGGACTTCAACCACGACTGCAGGGGCGCGTACACGAGCTGGTGCTGTTCCACCATCGTCTTGCCCGTGAACGCGGGGCTGACCACCCGTGCCTCGAAGTGGTCTCCCGTGCCGGTCGTATCGTTCAACTCCACCTCGGAGCCCGGCAGGGCCTCGAGGAGGTAACGGCGGAGCGTCTCGGCGTCGAGCATCAGTTCATTCCCTTTCCCATCACCAGCATGGCCGGGTCCACGCCCAGGCCGCGCAGGGTGGCATCCCACAGCTTCGACGGTTCTGTCCCCAGCACCGCGTCCACGGTGGCGTCGGCGTACAGCCACGAGCCCGCGGCGATCTCACTCTCCAGCTGCCGGGGTCCCCAGCCCGCGTAGCCCAGGCAGAAGCGCACGCGCGGCTCGGTGCGTTGCAGCAGGGGGCCCAGCGCGTCCAGGGTGACGCTGAGAAAGAGGCCGGGCATGACGGCGTGCTTCTCCGTCACGGACGGGTCGTCGTGCAGGACGAAGCCCCGCTGGGGCTCCACCGGGCCGCCCACGTACACCGATTGCGACACGCGGTCGGTCGAGATCTCCATCGACTGACCGCGCGCCAGCTCACCGAGCGTCAGGGGCGCTCCCCGGTTCACGACGAGCCCCATGGAGCCCGTCTCCCCGTGTTCGATCATCAGGATGACCGACCGGTAGAAGTTCGGGTCTCCAAGCTGGGGCATGGCCAGCAGGAAGCCGGAAGCGAGGTTCTTCACACGGGGAGCATCGACCGTCCGGCCAGGGCGTGCAACCGGAACCCGCTCCCTCGCTGTTTCAGCGTCGGGGCTTCAGTGCCAGCTGTGGTGCTTGGACTTGAGCGCCGTGGCCAGCTTGTCCGGATTCAGCGGCTTGCCGATGAACAGGTCCGCGCCCAGGCTCTTGCACTTGCGCGCGGTGGCCGCGTCGCTCATCGCGCTCACGCCGATGAGGACCGCCTGCGGGAAGCGCTCGCGCAGCTTGGACATGAGCGTGGTGCCGCTGCGGCCGGGCAGGAACACGTCCACGATGGCCGCGTCCATGCGCTTGTTGCGCACGGCGAACTCGGCCTCCTCGGCGCTGCCCACCGGCATGGCGTCGTAGCCCCACTGGCTCACCATCTCCACCAGCAGCTCGCGGTGGGCGGCGTCGTCCTCCACCACCAGCACGGAGCGGCGAACAGCTTCCTTGCGAAGTCCGTCGTCGCGCGGACGCTCTTCACGGGCAGGCGAGAGGGGGATTTCTTCCGTGGGGAGGGACATGGTGTTCACCAGGGGGCAAAGGGGTTCCGTTCGTAGGGAACCTTTGCGCCCATGTGCTGCATTCCTCACACTTGACGACGGGGACCTCCCCCCAAAGCCTGGGAAGCGAGCGAGGCGCCAAGCACCAGCAGGACGAGCAGCCCCCATGCGGGAAGAACGACGCGGCTGCCCCCCTCGTAGATGAGCGCCGCGTAGGACGTGCCCAGGTAGCGGCCCAGGGACATGGGTTCCATGCGGGCGATGCCGAAGAAGCTCACCGTGGACTCGGTGAGGATGGCGCTGGGAAGGCGGCTCAAGAACACCGCCAGCACGAACGGCCGCAAGAGGGGCCACAGGTGCACGCGAAGCACGTGCACGCCACCCCCGCCCAGGGCGCGAGCAGCGGCCACGTACTCCTGGCCCTCCAGCGTGGCCAGGCGGTCCCTGAACATGCGCGCGGGGCCGGCCCAGCCCACCAGCGCCAGCGACGTCACCATCAAGCCAAAGGGCCCCAGGCCCCCGCCCAGGCCCGCGTCCATCAGCGACTGGCCGGCGAGCTGGAGCACCATCACCACGAGCACGTCCGGCAGCGCGAACACGGCGTCCACCGCGCGCAGCAGCACCTGCTCCGTCACGCCACCGGACAGCCGCGCGAGCGCCGCGACGCCCAGCCCCAGCACGGTGGAGAACGCGCCCGCCGCCAGGCCCACGGCCAGGGACACCCAGAGGCCCCCGAAGGCCAGCTCGCACACGCTGCGGTCGGGGCGGTTCAGGTCCCAGCCGAGCGGACAGGTCTGGGCCAGGGACTCGGGGAACAGGCGGCCGGCCACGAGGCTCAAGGCGCCCAGGCCCACGAGGAGGACGAGGCCCACCCAGGCGCGCAGGGGAACGCGTTTCATGCGCGGGCCTCCCGGGCGCGCGGATCCACGAGCACGCGCAGCACTTCCACCGTGAGGCTCACGACGACGAGCACGGTGGCGAAGGTGGTGGTGGACACGACGACGACGGCCACCTGTTTGTTGAGGACGGCGAGCACATAGAGCTGGCCGAAGTAGGGCAGGCCGAAGACGCGCTCCGCGGCGAACGAGCCCGCGAGCAGCGCGGTGGCCACGGGTGTCACGGCGTCCAGGAGCGCGGGCCACACGTTGGGAAGCACATGGCGGCGCATCACGGTGCCAGGGTCCAGCCCCTTGCTGAGCGCGGTGCGCACGTAGTCACGCGACAGCTCCGTCTCCAGCGCGTCGCCCACGAGCGTGCCCAGGAAGGTGCCGGGCCAGATGGCGATGACGAGGGCCGCGCACAGCTCCGGCAGCAGGTGTCCGCGCTCCACCACGGAAGGGGCCAGCAGCAGCGCGGGGATGAACACGGGGGTGCCGAAGGCGATGGCGGGAAGCGCGTCACCCAGCACGGCCCACCGTCCGCGCCGCCACCGCGTTCGAAGAAGCGCGAAGCCCAGCGCCCACGCGAGCGCCAGGGGCAATGCGACCAGGCCCACGCCCACGCTGCCGGAGAGCTTCTGCAGGAGTTCATCCCCGGTGATGCCCTGCGCGCTGGTGCCCAGCCGCTCCCCGGCGAAGAGCTTCTGCCAGGGCCGCAGGAAACCGAGCGGCTCGCCGATGCCCAGGTCGCGCTGGTACGACGCCGCCAGCTCCGGGGACACCTGCCGCTTGGTGTCGCTCTCCGTGGTGAGCGGCAGCGCGGCCATCAGGTAGTACGAGGCCACCGCCACCACCGGCACGAGCACGAGCTGCCGCACGAGACGCGTCGCGATGAGGCGCATGCGCTAAGACCCCTGCCTTGAGGCTTGCGAGGAGCGCACGGTTCGGAGTCCCGAAGGACCGATGCGTGCGACACCACCGGGTACTCGCAGGCGCTGTCGCCGCCGGGAGGCCATGCTCGAAGTACCCATGCGCTAGGGCCCCTGCCCTTCCGCGCGGGCCGCAGGCGTTTCATCCGGGCCCAGCCGCAGGGCGCGCAGCGCGAGGAAGTTGAACGGATCCACGTCCAGCCCGTGCAGCCGCGCCCGCGCCCGGAAGTACCGGTCCGGGTGGTACAGCGGCGCGATGACGGCCTGCTCGCCCACCAGCACCTCCTGGGCCTTCGCGTACAGCTCGCGCGCGTGCGCGGCATCCGCGTCGCCGTCCGCCGCCTCCAGCAGCTGCTCGAAGCGCTGCATCGGTTCGCCGCGGCCCTGCGTCTCCCAGCCGGTCTGGTGGTTGCCCTGCCGTTCGAAGAGCGTGAAGAACGTGTTCGGGTGCGCGTAGTCCGCGCCCAGCCGGCGCAGGTACAGGTCATAGGCCCGAGTCCCCTGCGGCGTCCGCCGCGCCACCTCCGCGGAGAAGTCCGAGCGCGAATCCACCACCACCCGCACCCCCACCCGCGCGAGCTGCGCCGCGATGCGCTCCGCCAGCGCCTCCTCCGGCACGAACGAATCCCCCGCCTTCACCACCAGCCGCAGCGGCCGGTCCAGGCCCTTCACCGCCGCCAGCTCCGCCTTCGCGCGCTCCGGTTCGTAGTGGGGCAGTCGCGCGGCCTGCTCGGGCGTGGCCGCGTCCGGCAGCTCCGGCGGCAGCAGCACGTTCGTCGCGCGCGCCGCCGGCAGCAGCCCCGCGAGCAGCGCCTCCCGGTCCAACGCCCGCGCCAGGGCCCGACGCACCTCGGGCCTGTCCAACGGCGGCCGCTCCGTGTTGAAGCCGAGGAAGTACGTGGACAACAGGGGCTCGCGCTTCAGGTCCCCGGGCCGCATCCCCCGCAGCGCCGCCGCGCTGTCCACGAAGACGAAGTCCACGCGCCCCCGCTCATACAGCGCCGGGCCGATCTCCGACTTCATCAGCGTCAGCACCGGCGCCGGCTTCTCCCCCGGCCCCATGGGCGGAGGGAACGCGCTCAGCGGGTTGTACACGAGCCGCACGCGCTCCCCGGCGCGGTCCCAACGCTCCACGCGATAGGGCCCCACCGCCAGCGGACGCCCATCGCGAGGCCGGTCGAAGTAGTCGCGCACCGCCTCGTCCGACTTCCCTTCCAGGTCCACCGACGGAGAAGGAAAGAACAGGTACACGTTCGCCAGGCGCGCCAGGAAGTAGCTCCGGGGCCGCGCCAGCGTCACGCGCAGCGTCCGTGCATCCACGGCCTCCACGCCCACGCGGGACAGCGCGGCCTGGACCTCCGCCGCCGGGGCCCCGCGCTCCAGCAGCGCGAGCACCGCTTCGGCGCCCTCCAGGTCCGCCATCTCCCCGCGCTCGCGGCCCAAGAGCGCCCGGTGCCAGCCGAAGACGAAGTCGCGCGCCGTGACAGGGGAACCGTCGGACCAGTTCACGTCCGCGCGCAGGTGGAAGGTGTAGACCTCCCGCCCGGAGGCATCCGCCTCGCGCGTCCACCGCTCCGCCAGTCCCGGCCGCACGGAGTGGTCCGGGCCCAGCGTGGTGAGCCCCTTCTGCGTGGCGAGCATCACCGGGTAGTTCACCCAGCTCATCGGATCCGAGTGGCTCCAGTCGAGCGTGGTGGGCATCGCCGGCACCACCACCTTCACGCCCGGCTCGGGCTGGAAGCCGCACGGCCCGCAGGCCGCGACCATCACCAGCACCAGGGAGTACCCAAGGATTCGAGCGCGAGGAGCCACCGCCCGCGTTGTACCCCGACACGCCCGCAAAAACAGAAGCCAGGAAGCCCACCGACGCAGGGTCGGCCGGCATCCTGGCTTCGGTACCACCCGCCCCTGGGCCCTTCACGGGCCCCGAGGCTCAAGGCCCCTTAAGTCGGGGCCGCCGTCGGCGTGGAGACCACTTCCGTCATGGGCAGGCCGCCCTTGAGGTTGTCGCCCGCGCCCTTGCGGCCGAACTCCTCCGGCTTGTCCAAGAGCAGCGCCTCGCGCAGCACGTCGTCCACGAACTCCACCGGGACGATGCGCAGCGCCTTGCGGATCTTCAGCGGGATGTCCTTCAGGTCCTTCTTGTTCGCCTTCGGGATGAGGACCGTCTTGATGCCCGCCCGGTGCGCCGCCAGCGTCTTCTCCTTCAGACCGCCGATGGGCAGCACGCGGCCGCGCAGCGTGATTTCACCCGTCATCGCCACGTCGCGGCGGACCGGGACGCGGGTGAGCGCGCTCACCAGGGCCGTGGCCATGGTGACGCCCGCGGACGGACCGTCCTTGGGAATGGCGCCTTCCGGCAGGTGGACGTGGATGTCGTAGTTCTCGAACACCTTGCGGTCGATGCCGAAGCGCTCCGCGCGGCTGCGCACGTAGGACATGGCCGCCTGCGCCGACTCCTGCATCACCTCGCCCAGCTTGCCCGTGATGATGAGCTTGCCCTTGCCCGGCATGGACGTGGCTTCCGTGGTGAGGATCTCACCGCCCAGCTCCGTCCACGCGAGGCCCGTGACGATGCCCACCTGGTCCTCGCTCTCCGCCACGCCGTAGCGGAAGCGGGGCGTGCCCAGGAACTTCATCGCCTGCTTGCGGTCCACCTCGATGAGGTCCCGCTTGCCGTTCTTCAGCACGTCGCGGGCAATCTTGCGGAACACGCCACCAATCTCACGCTCCAGCGAACGCACGCCCGACTCGCGCGTGTACCGGTGCACGATGGTCTTCAGCGCGTCGTTGCTGATGTCGATCTTCAGGTCCGCCAGCCCGTTGGCCTCCTGCTCCTTCGGGATGAGGTAGCGCCGCGCGATGGAGAGCTTCTCCGGCTCGGTGTACCCCGCGATGCGAATCACCTCCATGCGGTCCTGCAGCGGACCGGGGATGTTGTGCATCGTGTTCGCGGTGCAGATGAACATCACCTTGGACAGGTCGTAGTCCAGGTCCAGGTAGTGGTCGTTGAAGTTGTGGTTCTGCTCCGGGTCCAGCACCTCCAGCAGCGCCGCGCTCGGGTCGCCACGGAAGTCCGTGGACATCTTGTCGATCTCGTCCAGGAGGAACACGGGGTTGTTGCTGCCCGCCTTCTTCAGGGACTGGATGAGCTTGCCCGGCATCGCGCCGATGTACGTGCGGCGGTGGCCGCGGATCTCCGCCTCGTCGCGCACGCCGCCCAGCGACAGGCGCACGAACTTGCGGCCCGTGGCCCGCGCGATGCTGCGCGCCAGCGACGTCTTGCCCACGCCCGGAGGACCCACGAAGCACAGCACGGGGCCCTTGAGCTTCTTCACCAGCTGCTGCACGGCCAGGTACTCGAGGATGCGCTCCTTCGGCTTCTTCAAGCCGTAGTGGTCCTCGTTAAGCACGCGCTCCGCTTCGGTGACGTCCAGCCGGTCCTGGGTCTCGTCGTACCAGGGCAGGCTGATGATCCAGTCGATGTAGTTGCGGACGACCGTGGCCTCGGCGCTCATCGGGCTCATCATCCGGAGCTTCTTCAGCTCCTTCTTGACCTTGAGCGTGGCCTCCTTGCTCATCCGCTTGTTCTTCAGCTTCTCTTCAATCTCCTGGATCTCGTTCTTGAACTCGTCGCGCTCACCCAGTTCCTTCTGAATGGCCTGCATCTGCTCATTCAGGTAGTACTCCTTCTGGGTCTTCTCCATCTGCTTCTTGACGCGCGTGCGGATCTTCTTCTCCACCTGGAGGATTTCGATCTCGCCCTGCATGAGTTCGTAGAGCTTCTCCAGCCGCTTCGCCGGGGACTCCGTCTCGAGCAGCGCCTGCTTGTCGTTCAGCTTCAGCGACAGGTGCGCGACGATGGTGTCCGCGAGACGCGCCGGGTCGTCGATGCTGGCGACCTGCATCAGCATCTCGGGCGGGATGCGCTTGTTGAGCTTCACGAAGGCTTCGAAGACGGAGTGGACGGAGCGCACCAGCGCCTCCAGCTCCACGCTCTTCTCCTGCGTCTCCTCGACCTCATCCACCTCGACCATGAAGAAGGCGTCGTTCGGGTGGAACTTCTTCACCTTGGCCCGGCGCACGCCCTCCACCAGCACCTTCAGCGTGCCGTCGGGGAGCGGGAGGAGCTGGATGATGTGACCGATGGTGCCGAAGTGGAAGATGTCGTCCGGCGAGGGGTCGTTCGTCTTGGCCTTCTTCTGGGCGGCCAACAGGATGACGGCCTTGTCATCCGGACCCTTGTGGGCCATCGCGTCCTTCAGGGCCGCGATCGACTTCTCACGTCCGACGAACAGCGGCACCACCATGTGCGGGAACACGATGATGTCCCGAAGGGGCAAGAGCGGGATGGTGAGTCCCCGCTTCTGGGCTTCCTTCTTGTCGTCACGTCCGAAGAACATGTATCCGCCACCCGCTGGCCTGCCAGACAGGCAGGCCCTTCAAGAGTTGCCCACATGCCCGCCGAGCGCGCATGCAGGGTGAAACACCGCTCTATAACACGCCGGTCGCGGCCCCCGTTCCCGTCACAAGATGGGGGGTCCGCACCCTGCCTTCAAGGGAACACCGGGAGGCGGGACCATGTCCTCCCAGGGGTTTACTGGCCCTCGGCCGCCACCCCGCCCACCGGGCGAGCCACATCCAGCACCTGGAAGAGGAAGGCGTACATGTCCGCGCTGGACTCAATGGCCTTGGCCACCTGGTCCGCCCCTCCGTGACCCGCGTTCGCTTCGATTCGTAGCAACGTGGGCGCCGAATTGCCCTTCGCGTTCTGCACCGCCGCGACGAACTTTCGCGCGTGCATGGGGTCCACCCGGTCGTCGTGGTCCGACGACATCATCAGGAGCGCCGGGTACTTCACGTCCTGACGCACGTGGTGGTAGGGCGAATAGGCGTACAGGGTCTTGAACTGCGCCGCGTCGTCCGCGGACCCGTACTCCGGCACCCACGTCCGCCCGCTGCCAAACAGGTGGTAGCGCACCATGTCCAGGAGCGGCACGCCGCACACCACCGCGCCGTACAGCTCCGGCCGCTGGGTCATCGCCGCGCCCACCAGCAGGCCGCCGTTGCTGCCGCCGTAGATGGCCAGCTTCTTGGCCTGCGTGTACCGCTCCTTCGCCAGGAACTCGGCCGCGCCGGTCAGGTCGTCGAACACGTTCTGCTTGTTCGCGCCCTTGCCCGCGTCATGCCACGCGGTGCCGTACTCGCCGCCGCCGCGCAGGTTGGCCACCGCGTAGATGCCGCCCGCGTCCAGCCACGGCAGGATGCTCGCGCGGAAGGTGGGCTGCATGCTCACGAAGAAGCCGCCGTAGCCGTACAGCAGCGTGGGCGCATTTCCGTCCTTCTTCAGCCCCTTCTTGTAGACAAGGAACATGGGCACCTTCGTGCCGTCCTTGGACGGGTAGAACACCTGCTCCGCGGTGTACGCGTCCGGGTCCATGGGCACCTCCACCTTCGCCCACAGGTCCACCTTCCCGCTCTTCACGGACGTCCGGTACACCTGCCGGGGCGTGGTGAAGGAGCTGTAGGCGAAGTAGGCGTCGTCCTGGTCCTCCAGGCCCAGCAGGTTGCTGGCGGCGCCCACGCCCGGAAGCTGAACGGTGCGCACCGGCTTGCCCTCCAGCGTGGTGATGCGCAGCTCCGTGGTCGCGTCCTTCAGGTACTCCAGCGCCAGGTGGCCCCCCACCAGCGACACGCTCTCCAGCGCCGCCTTGGGGTCCTCCGACACCAGCTCCTTCCAGTTCGCGCGCTCGGGCTTCTTCGGGTCCACGCCGAAGACGCGCTGGCGCGGGGCGCCCTCGTCGGTGACGACGTAGAAGCGGTCCTTCCAGGGGATGACGTTGTACTTGGCGCCCTTGCCCTTCACGAGCAGCCGCCAGTCCTTCTCACCCGGGTGCTTCCAGTAGACGTCGTTCTCGCTCCAGCCGCGCAGGATGGAGACGAAGAGGTACTTGCCGTCGCGCGACAGGTCGCCCTGGAGGAACGTCGTCGGGTCGCCCGTGCGCTCGTGCACCACCACGTCGTTCTTCGGGTCCTGGCCCAGCACGTGGAACTTGAGCGTGGTGTAGCCCGGGCGCGCGTCCACGGGGATGGAGGGGTCCGTGGGCAGCCACTCGTAGTAGAAGCCCTTGCCGTCCGGGGTCCAGTGGGGCGTCGCGTACTTCGCGCCTTCAATCACGTCCACCTTGGACCATTCCCCGGTGGCCACATCCATCACGTGCAGCACGGCCTCGTCCGCGGCGTTGGGGCGCAACGGGAAGGCCACGCGCTTGCCGTCCCACGACGGCACCCACCGGCCCAGGGACACTTGGCCGTCCTTGCTCAGGGCGTTCGGATCCAGCAGCACCTTCTCCTGTCCGGACTCGCCGTCCTTCCAGTAGACGATGGCCTTCTCCTTGTCCTTGTGGGTGCGCATGAAGAAGTAGCGCTGGCCCCGGCGGAAGGGCGCCGTCACCGAGTCCACGTAGAACAGCTCCGTGAAGCGCTTCGCCAGCGCGTCGCGGCCCGGCATCTTCGCGAGCGCGTCGCGGGTGAAGCCGTCCTGCACCTTCATCCAGGCCTGCACCTCGGGGGCCTTCTCGTCCTCCAGCCAGCGGTACGGGTCCGCCACCTGCTGGCCGTGAAGCGTGTCCACCACCGCTTCGGAACGGGTCGCCGGGTAGGTCATGCGGGAGGGGCCCTCCTGGGCCGGAGCGCTGGTGCCAGCGGGCACCTGCGAGGACGCGGAAGGAGGAACCTCTTCGCGCGTGGCCTCCTTCGTGGACGTGCAGGCCGACAGCAACAGCAGGGCAGGCATGAGGTGCTTTCTCATGGGGGACAGCAGATACAAGAAGCCCCCGGCCCCGGCCCGGAAAAAGTGCGGGCTCGGCCTCCCGCCTGCGTCCCTCCGAAACGACGAAGGGCGCGTCCCGGGCCGCGCTCCTGCTCGCGGTGCTCCGTGACGCGCCCCGTCATGTCCGTGCGGCGGCGTTCAACCGCCGCGCGGGCTCAGGCGGATTCCTTCTTCGGCTCCGGTGTCTCCTTGTTGTCCTGGGAGTGGAGCACCACGGGCTCGCTCTTCTTGAGGATGACCTCCTCGGAGATGAGCACCTCGCGGGCCGTCTTGCGGGACGGGATTTCGTACATCACGTCCAGCATGGCGGTCTCCAGGATGGAGCGCAGGCCACGGGCGCCAGCCTTGCGGCGGATGGCTTCGGACGCGATGGCCTTGAGGGCGCCGTCGGTGAACTTCAGCGACACGCCGTCCAGCTCGAAGAGCTTGCGGTACTGCTTGGTGAGCGCGTTCTTGGGCTCGCCCAGGATGTTCACCAGCGCGCCCTCGTCCAGCTCCTCCAGCGCGGTGATGATGGGCAGACGGCCGATGAACTCCGGAATCATGCCGAACTTGAGCAGGTCCTCCGGCTCCACCTGACGCAGCAGCTCACTGAGGTTGCGCTGCTTGCGCGATTGAATCTCCGCGCCGAAGCCCAGGCTGCGGCCGCCCATGCGGCGCTCAATCACCTGCTCCAGGCCGCCGAACGCGCCGCCGCAGATGAAGAGGATGTTGGTGGTGTCCACCTGCAGGAACTCCTGCTGGGGGTGCTTGCGGCCGCCCTTGGGCGGGACGTTGGCCACCGTGCCTTCGATGATCTTCAGCAGGGCCTGCTGCACGCCCTCACCGCTCACGTCGCGGGTGATGGACGGGTTCTCCGACTTGCGGGCGATCTTGTCGATTTCGTCGATGTAGACGATGCCCCGCTGCGCGCGCTCGATGTCGTGGTCGGCGGCCTGCAGCAGGTTGACGATGATGTTCTCCACGTCCTCGCCCACGTAGCCGGCCTCCGTGAGGCACGTGGCGTCCGCGATGGTGAAGGGGACGTTGAGGATGCGCGCCAGGGTCTGCGCGAGCAGCGTCTTGCCGGAGCCCGTGGGGCCGAGCAGCAGGATGTTGCTCTTCTGCAGCTCCACGTCGTCCATGGCGACCTTGGACTCGATGCGCTTGTAGTGATTGTGCACCGCCACCGACAGCGTCTTCTTCGCCCGCTCCTGGCCCACCACGTACTCGTCCAGCACGGCCTTGATTTCAGAGGGCCGGGGGATGCGCAGCTTGGTGTCCTTGGTCTCCTCGCGGTCGATCTCCTCCGCGATGATGTCGTTGCACAGCCCGATGCACTCGTCGCAGATGTAGACCGTCGGGCCCGCGATGAGCTTCTTGACCTCCTTCTGCGACTTTCCGCAGAACGAGCAGCAGAGGGTCTGGTTGTCTCGCTTCTCCACGTTCTTACCCGCCATGAAATCCCTCGCTGCCTGTAAGGCCCCAACCGACTTCGCGTCCGGTCCCCTGCCCCTGCCCCAATCTAGTCAGCCCCCATCGGGGACGTCCACGCACCTTCCGGGTACTTAACAAGGAGAAAATGACCGCGACGCGGAAAGAAGAAGGCCGGAGGCGCGGGAAGGCATTCCCAGCACCCCCGGCCGCCGGCCGAGTCCCTGTCACCCCGGTCCGTTCTGTCTACTTCTTCTCTTCCGCCTTCACGCCGGCGACCTTGCGGGGGTCCTGGATGGAATCCAGGATGCCGTAGGCCTTCGCCTCGGGCGCGCTCATGAAGTAGTCGCGGTCCGTGTCCTTCTCCACGCGCTCGATCGTCTGCCCGGTGTGCTTGACGATGAGCTCGTTGAGCTTCGCCTTCATCCGGAGGATTTCACGGGCCTGGATTTCGATGTCCGTCGCCTGCCCGCGGGCGCCGCCCAGGGGCTGGTGGATCATGATGCGGCTGGAGGGCAGCGAGTAGCGCTTGCCCTTCGCGCCGGCCAGCAGCAGCACCGCGCCCATGGAGGCGGCCTGACCCACGCAGATGGTGGACACCGGCGCCTTGACGTACTGCATCGTATCGTAGATGGCGAGGCCCGCCGTGACGGAGCCACCCGGCGAGTTGATGTAGAGGTTGATGTCCTTGTCGGGGTCCTCGGACTCCAGGAACAGGAGCTGGGCGACGATGGCGTTGGCCACATCGTCGTCAATCTCCGTTCCCAGCATCACGATGCGGTCCTTCAGGAGCCGGCTGTAGATGTCGTACGAGCGCTCACCCCGGTGGGTCTGCTCGATGACGTAGGGGACGGGCATGAAGGGCATGTCGGATGGACCTCTAGAAGGAGCGCTTGAGTCTTACTGGGAGAAAAGCCTCAAGAATACTTCGCCCGACCCTTGAGGAATTCAATCGTCTTTTCCTCACGGAGTCGCAGAGACAACCCCAGCCGCTCATCCGGGCCCTTGAAGTACTTCTCCACCTGGGCGACGGGCTGGTTGGCCTCGATGGCGAGGTCTTCGATGCGCTTCTTCACGTCCTCGTCGGACGCCTGGATGTTCTGCTGCTGGGCGATGGCCTCGAACAGGAGCGTGCCCTTCACCTCCAGCACGGCCTTCTCGCGCATCTCCTCGCGCAGCCGGTTGAAGTCCAGGTTGAGCTGGCGCGGGTCGATGCCCTGGCGCTGCATCTGGCGGAAGGCGCCCTCCATCATGGAGTCGATGGCGCGCTCCACCATGGCGCGGGGAACCTCGAACGGGTTCTTCTCCAAGAGGGCCTTGATGAGCGCGTCGCGCTCGTCCACCTGGACCTGGTTCTTCTTGTTCTTCTCCAGGTCGGAGCGGATCTTCGCGCGCAGCTCGTCCACCGTCTGCGCGACGCCGGACTCCTTGGCGAAGGCGTCGTCCAGCTCCGGCACCACCGACTTCTTCAGCTCCTTGACGGTGATGTGGAAGGTCGCCGTCTTCCCGCGGATGTCCTCCACCTGGTAGTCCGGGCCGAAGGTGTACTCGACGTCCTTCGACTCGCCGACCTTCACGCCCTCCAGCTGCGGGATGTTGCCCTCGATGAGCTCGCCCGCCTGCACGCGCACCCCGATGCCGTCCGCCTTGCTGCCGGGGAACGGGTTGCCATCCACCTTCGCCTCGAAGTCGATGGTGACCTGATCGCCGGAGGCCGCGGTGTCGCGGTCGGTGATGGGCTCGATGCGGCCCTGGTTCTGGCGCATCCGTTCAATCTGCTCGTTCACCGCCTCATCGGAGATGGTGGCGTCGATCTTCGTGAGCGACACGCCCTCGAAGTCCTTGGCCTCCACGCGCGGCTTCACCTCCACGCGGGCCTCGAAGGAGAAGGGGGCATTGGGCTTGATGCCGGAGTTGGTCACCTGGGGCGAGGCGACGGCCTCCACCTTGTGCTCGCGCACGGCCTCCAGGTAGGCCTTCTGCACCACGCGCTGGATGACGTCGTCTTCCACCTGCTCGCGGTAGCGCTGCTCCAGGATGCGGCGGGGAACCTTGCCCTGGCGGAAACCAGGCAGCTTCACCTGGCCGCTGAGCGCGGCGTACGCGCGGTTGAGTTCCTCCGCCACGCGGGCGTTGTCGACCTCGATGGAGAGCTTCTTCTCGATGGGAGAAAGCTCCTCGACCTGGACCTTCATGCGGGCCTCGCTCGCCACCCACGGGTCTTGATGCCCGGGCGGCAACCGGAAAGTGGGACGTGCGGCTTTAGGGGATAGGCACGAACGGGTCAACGCGAAATGGGCGAGGAGGGACTCGAACCCTCACACCTTGCGGTACCAGATCCTAAGTCTGGCGCGTCTACCAGTTTCGCCACCCGCCCGGCGCGACAGGCAACTGTCCTACCGCGAAACCTGGGGGCGGGACAGGGGCCTTCCGGCGTGTACGACGCCGGAAAAGAAACAGGGCCCCTTCATTCCTGAAGGGGCCCTGCGAGTGAGAGCGGAGGGAATCGAACCCACAACCTATGGATTAAGAGTCCATTGCTCTGCCAATTGAGCTACGCTCCCGACTGCTTGGCCTCGACGCGTTGGCTGCGCGACGTCGATGGCGGCGGTGAATACCCGTCGCCACGCGCGCTGTCAAAACGTTTCTGCACCCCCCTTTCATTCTTCGCGTGGTGACCGGATGGCCGGCGTGCTGCCGGCCATCCCTGGATCGCCGCGACGATGCGAAGGCGCGGGCCGGCCTGCATGTTGATCCACGCCGCGATGCGCTTCAGGCCTGTAGCACGGGCCCGGGGAAAGCCCCTGCCTGCACGGGAGGGGTGCGGCATCCGGCGGCAACCAGGTGGGCGGGCGAGGGTCGCCCGTCCTTTTCGTGGAGTGGATGCAGGAGATGACTGTGATGGAAGCCAACGTGAAGGCGGACGGAGCGACGTCGCCGCAGGGCGCGGCCTGGAACCGGGAGCGGGTGGACCTGGTGAAGCGGACCATCTGCCCCCGGGGCATCAGCGAGGACGAGTTCGCCCTCTTCATCGAGCAGTGCAAGCGCAGCGGGCTGGATCCGCTGCTCAAGGAAGCCTTCTGCGTGGCGCGCCGGCAGAACGTGGGCAACCGCGAGCGGCCCAACTGGGTGACCAAGTACGAGTTCCAGCCCTCGGAGGCCGGCATGCTGGCCCGCGCCGAGCGCTTCCCGGACTTCAAGGGCATCCAGGCGAGCGCGGTGTTCGCCGAGGACGAGATCGTCGTGGACCAGGGCAAGGGCGAAGTGGTGCACCGCTTCAACCCGGCCAAGCGCAAGGGCGCGCTGGTGGGCGCCTGGTCGCGGGTGGTGCGCGAAGGGAAGCTGCCCGTGGTGGTGTGGCTGGACTTCGCCGGCTACGTCCAGCAGACGCCGCTGTGGGCCAAGATTCCCACGACGATGATCGAGAAGTGCGCCCGGGTGGCGGCGCTGCGCAAGGCGTACCCGGAGGCCTTCGGCGGACTGTACGTGCGCGAGGAGATGCCAGCGGAGGAGTTCGACGCCCACGGCCATGCTCCGCCGCACGAGGAGCCCGTGCCTCCGTCAGGCGGCTACGAGGTGCTGGGCTCCAAGCCCGGCCCCATGAAGGCGTCCTTCCCCACCCTGGCTCCGGCACCGGCCCCGGTGGAGACGGCCCGTCCGGCGGAGGTAGAGACGCAGCAGCTCTCCATCGACGTGCCCCTGGCCCCGGCGGCCCCCGCCGCCGTTCCGGTCGTCGAGCCCGAGCGCCCCAAGGCGAGCGCCGTGGTGGTGGCGTTCGGCCCGCACAAGGGGAAGACCACGGCGGAGTTGTCCGACGACGAGTTGAGCGAGACCATCGACCTGGCGCACGAGAAGCTGATGGAGCAGCCCCGGGCCCGCTGGGCGAAGGCGATGCGCGAGAACCTCACCGCCCTGGAGGCGGAGACGGAGCTGAGATGCCGGGTGCCGTCCTCGAAGGACGGCGCTGGGACGACTCCGGAGGCCTGAGCCACGAAGGCGCCGCCGTTGGATGAAATGACGCCCGCGTCCCGCTATCGGGGCGCGGGCGTTGTGCTGTCCGGGGCGACAATCACAGACATTTCCGGGGGATACATCCACGAGCGCGGAGCTGGAGGCACCAGCGTCAAACGCGGCTTCGAGGGGGTTGAGACAGTGCGCCCAGAGGGACTTGAACCCCCAACCCTCGGCTTCGAAGGCCGATGCTCTATCCAGTTGAGCTATAGGCGCGGCGGGAAGCGAAGAAAAAGGGCGGACAACCGGGATCGAACCGGCAACCTCCGGAGTCACAGTCCGGCGCTCTAACCAGTTGAGCTATGTCCGCCGTCACTCACCCACATCACGGCTTTTGAAGCGGCGGTCTCCTACCGTGGAAACCGGGACCGTTCAAGGTCCAAATCAACAACCCTTCCAAGCAGGTTGGCGCCCCAGGCAGGACTCGAACCTGCGACCCCCGACTTAGAAGGTCGGTGCTCTATCCAGCTGAGCTACTGGAGCCTGCCGGAAAACCCTCACTGCACTGCTCAACGACGGCACTTCAAATCGGGGCGAGAGGATTCGAACCTCCGACCCCCTGCGCCCAAGGCAGGTGCGCTACCAGGCTGCGCTACGCCCCGAGAAGTGCCGCATTCTTCGCCCAACGCGGACGGACGCGCAAGCTTGCTGTTCCTGACGCCCGCCCGTCCGGTCAGAGCGCCAACAGGTACGGCCGCATCAACTGGAAGGCCTTGGCCCGGTGAGACACCCGCGCCTTCTCCTCCGGCGTCAGCTCCGCCATCGCGCGACCGCCCTGCCCCGCCACCTGGAACACGGGGTCGTAGCCGAAGCCGTGCGTCCCCTTCGGCGCATGGAGGATGACGCCCTCGCAGCGGCCCACCTCCACGCAGGGCTCGCCCGCGCCCACCACCAGCGCCAGGGCGCAGCGGAAGGACGCCGTGCGCTTATCGTCCGGCACGCCGGCCAGCTCCGTCAGCAGCTTCTCGTACCGGGCCCGATCATCCCCCGGCGCATAGCGCGCGGAGAGCACCCCGGGGCGTCCGCCCAGCGCGTCCACACACAGCCCCGAGTCGTCCGCGAGCGCCGGCAGCCCGGTGGCCCGCGAGTACTCCCGGGCCTTCTTCACCGCGTTCGCCTCGAAGGTGTCGCCGTCCTCCACGGGTTCGGGCACGGGGGGCAGGTCCTTGAGGGACACCACCTCCACCGCGTCGCCCACCAGCATGCGCAATTCGCGCAGCTTGCCGGCGTTGCCGGTGGCGAAGAGCAGCCGGGGCTTCATCCCAGCACCTTCGCCTGCGCGGCGGCGAGCTGCTGGATGGCGGCGAGGCCCCCGTCCAGCATCGCGTCCATCGCCTTGCGGTCGAAGAGCTTGTGCTCGGCGGTGCCCTGCACCTCCACGATGCGCCCGTCCGCCGTCGCCACGAGGTTCAGGTCCACGTCCGCGGTGGAGTCCTCGTCGTAGTCCAGGTCCACGCGCACTTCGCCGTTCACCACGCCCACCGACACGGCGGCCAGCGGGGTGAGCTTCGCCAACATGCCCGGCTTGTTGAGCGAGCGCATCGCCAGCACCAGCGCCACGTACGCGCCGGTGATGGACGCGGTGCGCGTGCCGCCGTCCGCCTGGATGACGTCGCAGTCCAGCGTGAAGGTGCGCACGCCCAGCGAGGTCAGGTCCACGGAGGCACGCAGGGCCCGGCCGATGAGCCGTTGAATCTCCATGGTGCGCCCGGTCTGCTTGCCCTTGGCGGCCTCGCGGGCGCCGCGGGTGTGCGTGGCGCGCGGGAGCATGCCGTACTCGGCCGTCACCCAGCCGGAGCCCTTGCCCATCAGGTGCGGCGGGACGCGATCCTCCACCGAGCAGGTGACGAGCACCTTGGTGTGGCCGAACTCCACCTGCACGGAGCCCTCCGCGTAGCGGTTGACGTTGGGCGTGAGGGTGACCGGCCGGAGATCCAGCGCACCACGTTGGAAGGAACGCACGAGGAAAGCTCCTGACGCGAGGGGACGTGAGCCCCGCGCTTTATCAGGGCCCGGTGGATCCAGCCACCGGCGCGGAGGGGGTGTGGTCCCGTCGGCGCGTCTCCCGGAGGAACGCCTGCACCCCGTCCGAGATGGCCTCCGCCAGCGCCTCCTGGTACGCGGCCTTCCCCAGCCGGGCGCCCTCCTGCGGGTGGGAGATGAACCCCACCTCGATGAGCACCGCCGGCGCCTCCACGCCCGTGAGGACGAAGAACGGCGCCTGCTGCACGCCCCGGTCCGCCGCGCCGCTCTTCGACACCAGGCGCGGGTGGATGGCGTAGGCCAGCCGGGACGCGTCCGAGTGCGCCTCCGTGCGCGCCAGGTCATCCAGGATGAAGGCCAGCGTGGAGTGTCCACGTCCAGCGCGGGCCGTGGGCGCCTCCGCGTTCTCGCGGTCCGCCACCGCTCGCGCCGCCTCGCCGGAGGCGTTGGCGGAGAGGAAGTACGTCTCGATGCCCTCGGTGCGCTCGCGCAGCCGCTTCGTGGGCATGGAGTTGGCGTGGATGGAGAGGAAGAGGTCCGGCCGCTGGGTGTTGGTGAACTCCACCCGCTCCGACAGCGCCATCTGCGTGTCCTGCTCGCGGGTGAGGAACACCTCGCTGCCCGCCGCCTCCAGCTTGTCGCGCAGGCGCTGGGCAATCTGGAGGGCGATCTCCTTCTCCCAGAGCTCTCCGGGCCCCTTCGCGCCCTCCTTCGCCCCGCCATGTCCCGGGTCGATGACGATGCGCGCACCGCGCTCCCCCGCCTGGGACAGGGCCGGAAGGAGGCACAGCAGCGCGAGCAGACACAAAGGGGAGGGGCGCGGCGACATTCGCCCCCGGATGCTACCGGAGGCCCGGCCCGGAGGCGAAATCCGCCCCCGTGCCGCCAACACTTCCGCCTTCGACTCAGCCCACCACGTCGATGCCCGCCCGGCCCGCCTGGACTTCGCCAATCAGGGCCGCGTCCACGCCCGCCTTCTCCAGCGCCTGCACCGCCTTGAGCGCATGGCGCGCAGGCACGCTGGCCAGCAGGCCGCCGTTGGTCTGCGCATCCGCCAGCAGCCACTGGATGTGCTCCGGCAGCCCTTCCGGGAAACGCACCTTCGGCTTCACGTGCGCCAGGTTCGTCTTCGTCCCGCCCGGCACCACGCCGTCCTCCGCCAGCCCCGGCACCTCCGCGATGAGCGGGATGCGCTCCAGGTCCAGGAGCGCCTTCGTCTTCGAGCCGGTCATCATCTCCAGCAGGTGGCCCAGGAGCCCGAAGCCCGTCACGTCCGTGAGCGCGTTCACCTTGAAGGCGCCCGAGGCGAACACCTCGCCGGCCGTCTTGTTGAGCGTGGTCATCTGCGCCGTCACCCGCTTCACGAGCGACTTGGACGCGAGGCCCCGCTTGATGGCGGTGGTGGCGATGCCGGTGCCCACGGGCTTGGTGAGGATGAGCACGTCCCCCGGCTTCGCCCCCGCGTTGGTGAGCACCTTCTTCGGGTGCACCACGCCGGTGACGGCCATGCCGTACTTGGGCTCCGGGTCGCGGATGCTGTGGCCTCCCAGGATGGGGATGCCCGCCTCGTCCGCCTTGGACTGGCCGCCCGCGAGGATCTTCTGGAGCACCTTGAGCGGCAGCTCCTCCGGGAAGCAGACGAGGTTCAGCGCGAACAGGGGCTTCGCGCCCATGGCCCAGATGTCCGACAGCGCGTTGGCCGCGGCGATGGCGCCGAACTGGAACGGGTCGTCCACGAGCGGCGGAAAGAAGTCCACCGTCTCCACCACCGCCATGCCCGGCGCCAGCTGGTACACCGCCGCGTCGTCGCTGGTGGTGAAGCCCACCAGGGCCTGCGGGGGTGCGGCCGTCTTCAGCCCGCCCAACACCCGCGCCAGGTCCCCTGCCTTCAACTTCGCCGCGCAACCCGCGCAGTGGCTCATCTCGGTGAGGCGTTTGGCCTTCACCGGTTTCTCGCCCGCCATCGTGTGTCCCCGCCCTACTCCGCGCGCACGTAGTCGCGCTTCATGAGCTGCACCACGGATTCGGCCGTGAGCACGTCGTCGCCGTCCGAGTGGTCCAGCACGCCGCCCAGCGAGCCGTGGTTGTGCACGAGCTGGAGCACGTCCATCAGCTCCGGCGTCAGTTCCTTGAGCGGCGGCGTCAGCGGCTGCGCGAGCCGGAGCGCCGTGGCCATGGGCGGCAGCTGCGGCTGCAGGCGCTTGAACTCGTCCAGCTGCCGGAGCGCGTCCATCAGGAGCGCCTCGGTGGAGGAGTCCAGCTCCACCATGAACTCCTGGCTGTCCGCGGCGCGCAGCTCGAAGTCACCCTCTTCCCAGGTGACGATGCGGTTGAAGCTCTTCTGCGGACCCAGGTTGTGGTTGTCGTCGATGACCGCGTAGTACACGCGGCCCTGGCGCAGGTAGATGCGGCCCTCGTGGGCGTTGTTCACCACGAGCACGCCGTTCTTCTTCGACGTGTGGAAGAGCTGGAGCAGGTCCGGGAGGGGGATCTCCTCGATCTTCCCCGTCATGGAGCTGGCCTTGGTGGTCCGCGCGGCCTGGGCGGCGGCGGCCTCCTCCAGCTTCTGCTTCACCACGCTCTCGTCCACGGAGGCGCTCTCCGCGCCCTGGTGCACGAGCTTGAGGATGGAGGTGCCGATGAGGATGCGGTCCCCCTCCTTGAGCCGGGCCTGCTTCACCTTCTCGCCGTTGACGAAGGTGCCGTTGGTGGAGCCCAGGTCCTCGATGGTGATCTTCCCGTCGGAGAACAAGATCTTCGCGTGCTTGCGCGAGACCATGTCCTCCACGAGCACCATGTCCAACTCGCTCGACCGTCCGACGACGATCTGCTTGTCGGCCTTCAGCGGGAACTCACCGCCCTGGTACTTCCCGGAGATGAACTTGAGGGCAAACGACTGCGCCGTACCGCTCGGAGTGCTCACGGTGCCGCGACCTCGATGATGGAAGTTGCCATGGTGCTCAACCCGTCACTTCCGCCTTCCCCGGGCTCTTCACCAGGTTCAGGTACATCTGCGCGCTCTTGTTGCCGGGACTGCGCACGAGCACGTCTTCCCAGACCTTCACCGCCTCGTCACGACGTCCCGCCGAGTACAGTGCGATTCCGTAATTGATCCGTCCAGGAATGTACGACGGATTCTGCGCGATGACCTGCTCGTACTCGGAGAGCGCGGCCGCGTTGTCCCCGGCATCCCGCAGGGCGTTGCCCAGCTTGAGGCGGATGTCCACGAACTCCGGGAAGTGCGCCAGCGCGCGGCGGTACTCTTCAATCGCCTTGGCCCACACGCCGCTGGAGGCGAACACGTCGCCGATGTCGGCGTACATGTTGGCCACCTTCTTCATGACGTAGGGGTCCAGCTCGCCGGGGGCGCCCTTCTGGCGGGACAAGGCGGCCTGGTAGACCTCCTTCGCCTCCGCGTACTTCCCCATGTCGTTGTAGATGACCGCGAGGTTGAGGGCGGCCTCGGTGTACGCGGGGTTGAGCCGCAACGCGGACTCGAAGGCACGCTGCGCCCGGGCGAACTGGCCCTGGTCGTGGTAGATGATGCCGAGCATGTTGTAGACGTCGGCGAAGGTCGGATTCTGCTCGACCACCTTCGTCAGGTACTGCTCGGCCTGGGCGTACTGCTTCTTCTCGAAGGAGCCGCGCCCGAGGGTCAGTAGCTGCTTGAGGGCTTCTTCCATGACTCGGCCCCGCGCGGGCCCCTTCCTCCGCGGGTAGCCTACATGAGGCTGGGCGAAAACAAGAATTGATCGCCCTGGCGCACCAGCAAAAGCGGACGCTCCCCCCGGGTGTCCACCGGGCGTGACGGAAGGTCTCCCTCCACCCGGTAGTGTTCCGTCACCACGGCTTCGTCCCGCTCCAGCCGCACGTACCACGCCACCACCGTCAGGCGCCGCTTGCGCAAGAGGGCCATCTCCTCCCACGTGTGCCCTGCCCCGCCGTCGCCCCCCGGGGCCGTCAGCCGCGTCAGCACGTCCGGCAATCCCTGCTCCAGGGCCCGCCGGCGCGCCTCCAGCGCGGCCACCACCGCCACCAGCCGGGGCGCCTCCGAAGGCACGGGCTTCCACCGCCCGGACTCGCGCGAGAAGGGCGTGAGTTCCACCCCCGCGGTGCTCACCACGGTGGCGCCCAGCTTCCCCTCGAAATCCAGCGTCGCGGCGGCCTCCGCCCGGTTCCCGTCCGGCGCCACCGACACGGAGATGCGGGCGTACTGGAGCTTCTGGGAAACCAGCGGAAGCGCGGAGCCGGGCACGGACAGCGACACGCCGTCGTGTTCGGCTTCCTTGAGGGAGGTGATGATCTCCGCCTCGGGTCCGGCCGCGGCGCCCAGCAGGCGCGGGCCCAGGAACACCAGAACGGCGAGCCCGGCGAGGGCGGCGATGAAGATGCCCCCCAGCCGGCCCCAGTCCTCCAGCCGTCTCACGACCCCAGCATCTTCTGGGCGCGCGCGGCGGCGGGGGTGCCCGGCAGGCGTTTGATGACCTCGCGCAGGGTGTCCTGGGCGCGCTGGGGCTCGTTGAGCTTCACGTAGGCGTTGTGCAGGTCGAAGAGGGCCTCCTCTTCCAGCGGCGTGCCCGGGTAGTCCTTGAGCAGCCCCTCCAGGCGCTGGGCCACGGCCTTCCAGCGCTCGCGCTTGGCGTAGAAGGACGCGACGTAGAGTTCATGGCGCGCGAGCCGCTCGCGCGCGTCGTCCGCGTGCACCTTGGCGTCCTTCGCGTACTGCGACTCCGGGTACAGGCGCAGGAAGGCGTTCATCGCCCGGAGCGCGTCGTACATGGGCTTCTGCTCCTTCTCGTAGGAAGGCGGCAGGGCGAAGAACTCCGAGGGGAACTCTTCCACGTAGGACAGGGCCGCGCGGTAGGCGGCGTAGTCCACCTTGGGGTGCGTGGGGTGCAGCTTCATGAAGGAGTCGAACTTCTCGCGCGCCTCCGGGAACATCTCCCGGGCGAAGTCCAGGTCGCCCAGCTTCAGCTCCGCCTCGCGGGCCGCCTCCAGGTACGGGTACTTCGCACGGACGTGGTCGTAGTACTTCTCCGCCTTGAGGAAGTCCTTGTCCTCCATGGCGGCGTCGCCCAGCGCCAGGTTCTCAGCGGCCTGGCCAGCGTAGTTGGGTTCGCCAGCGGGCCCCTGGGACAGGGCCGCGCAGCCGGAGAGCAAGAGGACGGTCACACACAGGACGACAGAGCGCATCACGCCCCCAAGCTATTCGTCCTGCCCGGAGGGGTCCAGCGAAGGTTCACCCACCAGTCGGGTAACGATGTCCGGCGAAAACCCACGGCTGAGCAGGAGCCTCCCCGCGCGGGCCTGCTCCTTCGCGTCCAGCGGGCGGCCCGTCAAGCGCCGCTTCTCCAGCACCTGCCGGGCGGCCTCCAGCGCGTCGAAGCCCACCGCGTCCTTCGCGGACGCCAGCGCCTGCCGGGCCACGGTGCCCTCCAGGCCGTGGGCCTGGAGCCGCTGGAGCACGGCGCGGGGCCCCAGCTTCCCCTTGCCCAAGAGCGACGTGGCGCGGTCGCGGGCGAACTTCGCGTCGTCCAGATAGCCCCACTGGGCAAGCCTGGAGAGCACCTCGTCGCGGACCGGGCCCGGGTAGCCCTTGCGCTCCAGGGCGAGCGTCAGCTCGTGGCGGCTGCGGGCGCGCACCGAGAGCAGGCGCAGGCAGGCGTCGGTGGCGCGCTGGACAGCCTCCGGACCTTCGGGCTCCTCAACCATCGCGGAGTCCCTACCATGTGGTAACAGGCCCCGCCATGCACCCCGTTCTCGCCCGCTTCCTCACCGCCGATGCCGCCAAGGAGACGCTTCGCAAGGAGAAGGCGGGTGAACCGCTGACTCCCGAGGAGCAGCACTTCGTGGCCGCCGCCGACGCGAACCCCAAGCAGCGCGCGATGCTGCAGGGCGTGAGCGGCCGCGCGCTGTCCTCCGACGCCCAGGCCTCGCTGGTGCTGCTGGCCGCGCACGCCGCCGCACGCGCCCTGGCGGAAGACCCGTCGCTCACCTCCGCCACGCAGAAGGCGCGCGAAGCCCTCAAGGAAGAGGGCGCGAGCGACGAGGAGACGGACGCGTTCCTCGCGTCCATCCTCCTGGAGGAGGCGTTCGGGTACGAGCAGGAGGTGGACGCCTTCGACGCGGACTACGTGAAGGAGTCGCTGGGCGAGGTGCCCGCCCTGGCCGCGCTGTCCAAGGCGTCCGTGGACGCGCTGTTCCTCGCGTTCATCAAGGCGTCGGAGAACGACGCGGACCGCAAGGCGCGCGAGCACATCGCCCGGGCCCTGTTCGAAATCGCCTGGGCCGAGGGCCCCACGTCCATCAACCCGGAGCACCTGGAGACGCTGCTCGACAACGAGGTCGTGCAGGAGTCCGACGAGGTGCAGGACGCGCGCGTGCGCGCCACCGTGTCGCTGCTGCAGACCCTGGCGCACCAGGGACTGGTGGGCCCGCTGCGCCTCACCCGGCTGCGCGCGCAGTTGGGGGATGACGACGCCTGAGCAGGGCTCCCGCTTCGCTCGAAGCGGGGGACGACGGCGCCCGGGCGGTCCCCTTCCCCGTCGGGGAATCGGAGCGACGCCCGGCGCTCGAGCCGTCAGAAGCGTTCGATCTGGAAGTCGTCGTCGCCCCCGGCCGCCGGAGCGGACGCGGGCACCGGGGCGGGCGCGGGAGGACGGGCCGCCTGCGGAGGCAGGGGCCGGCCCTGGACCACGCCGGGCGGAGGCGTGCCCGGGGGACGCCTCCGCCCGGCGTGGTCCAGGGC
>NZ_RAWI01000799.1 GCF_003612125.1 Corallococcus praedator | reverse complement strand
GGCGCCACGTTCATGGCGTACGACCAGATTGACAAGGCGCCGGAAGAGCGGGAGCGCGGCATCACCATCTCCACGGCGCACGTGGAGTACAAGACGAAGAACCGCCACTACGCGCACGTCGACTGTCCGGGGCACGCGGACTACGTGAAGAACATGATTACCGGTGCGGCGCAGATGGACGGCGCCATCCTGGTGGTTTCCGCGGCGGACGGCCCGATGCCGCAGACGCGTGAGCACATCCTGCTGGCCCGCCAGGTCGGCGTGCCCTACATCGTCGTCTTCCTGAACAAGGTGGACATGCTGGACGACCCCGAGCTGCGCGAGCTCGTGGAGATGGAAGTCCGGGACCTGCTCAAGAAGTACGAGTTCCCCGGCGACAGCATCCCCATCGTCCCCGGCTCGGCGCTCAAGGCGCTCGAGGGTGACACCAGCGACATCGGCGAGCCGGCCATCCTGAAGCTGATGGAGGCGGTGGACAGCTACATCCCGACGCCGCAGCGCGCGACGGACAAGCCCTTCCTGATGCCGGTGGAAGACGTCTTCTCCATCGCCGGCCGTGGTACGGTGGCGACGGGCCGCGTCGAGCGCGGCATCATCAAGGTCGGCGAGGAAGTCGAAGTCGTCGGTCTGCGCGCGACGCAGAAGACGGTCGTGACGGGCGTGGAGATGTTCCGCAAGCTGCTGGACGAGGGCCGCGCGGGCGACAACATCGGCGCGCTGGTCCGCGGCCTCAAGCGCGAGGACATGGAGCGTGGCCAGGTGCTGGCGAAGCCGGGCTCCATCACGCCGCACACCAAGTTCAAGGCGCAGATCTACGTGCTGTCGAAGGAAGAGGGTGGGCGCCACACCCCGTTCTTCAAGGG
>NZ_RAWI01000798.1 GCF_003612125.1 Corallococcus praedator | reverse complement strand
GGGCCATGCTGCTCAATCCACTGACGCTGCGCCATGTCGGACCCAGGGAGGAGGCTTTGTCCTGTCTCGCCCCTGCTGGGGGGACATAGGAGGCGTGCATGTTCGTGCGTCGAAGCGGGGCTGTCGTGTTGTTGCTGCTCCTCCCGGGGCTGGGAGGGGCGGAGGACTTCACCGAGGAGGGCGACACTGAACCCAAGGAGGTGTTTTCGTCTCCGGCCCCCTCCAGCCCGGGCACCCCTTGGGCCTCCCTGTTTCGAATGGAAGCCACGACGCTGACGCTGCTGCCGAGACATGGGGCGCGTAGCGACGAGGGCTTCATGCAAGTAGAGCCCATGGCGGTGGTGAACAGGGGCGCGACGTTCCACCTCAACGTGGGGGCTCCAGTTCGGCTGCGGTTGTGGGGCGGCGGAGTGGGGACCTCCTTTGTGAGGAAGGAGGACTGGGACACGCTGTCCGACTGGGGACAGGTGGTGCGCATTCTCACGCTGGGGAGCGACGCGTCTCCGGCATCGCTGTGGATGGGGTCCCTGGACTCCTACACGTTGTTGTCCGGGCATCTGGTGCGGCGCTACAACAACCGCGGCAATCCTGATTACCACCCCGCCGGAGTCGTGGTGACGGGCACTCTGGGGCCGGTGTACACGGAGGCCTTCGCCTCGGACATGTTGGGTGCACGCCTGACGGGTGCGGAAGTCGCGCTGGACCTGCAGCACTTCTTCTTCGGACGCCCCCCGCTCCCTGGGCGTTACACGCTGGCGCTGTCCGCCGTGCATGACTGGGGGAGGGCGGGAGGCGTATCGAGGCCCCTGACGCTGGCGCACCTGGATGGCACGGCCGTGGTGTTGAGGCGCAGGAGCAAGGGC
>NZ_RAWI01000797.1 GCF_003612125.1 Corallococcus praedator | reverse complement strand
CCACGTCACGCGGCTCTTCAGCGCGACGGACGCGAAGTTCCACTTCGGGCCCAAGGACGTGTGGACGCTGTTCCACTCGTACGCGTTCGACTTCTCCGTCTGGGAGCTGTGGGGCGCATTGCTGTACGGCGGCCGGCTGGTGGTGGTGCCGTACTTCGTCAGCCGCTCGCCGCAGGCCTTCCTGCGCCTGCTGGCCGACGAGGGCGTCACCGTTCTCAACCAGACGCCCACCGCCTTCCGCCAGCTCCTCCACGCCGAGCAGCAGGCCGCGTCCCAGGGCGAAGCCCTCACCCTGGCGCTGCGCTACGTCATCTTCGGCGGTGAGGCGCTGGACCTCGCGTCGCTGCGCCCTTGGTTCGAGCGCCATGGCGACGCTCGGCCCCAGCTCGTGAACATGTACGGCATCACCGAGACCACGGTGCATGTCACGTGGCGTCCGGTGGGGCTCGTGGATTTGGAACGTCCCGGCTCCAGCGTCATCGGTCAGCCCATTGCCGACCTCCAGCTGTACCTGCTGGACGCGGCGGGACAGCCGGTGCCCCTCGGTGTACCGGGCGAAATCCACGTGGGCGGCGCGGGCGTGGCCCGAGGCTACCTGCGCCGGCCCGAGCTCACGGCCGCGCGCTTCGTGGACGACCGCTTCGGCCCCGTGCCGGGTCGCAAACTCTACCGCGCGGGAGACCTGGCGCGGCGGTTGCCTTCCGGAGACTTGGAGTACCTGGGCCGCATCGACCACCAGGTGAAGCTGCGGGGCTTCCGCATCGAGCTGGGCGAAATCGAGTCCTCGCTCAGCACGCACCCCGACGTCCGCGAGACGGTCGTCATCGTGCGCGAGGACGTGCCCGGAGACCAGCGCCTCGTGGC
>NZ_RAWI01000796.1 GCF_003612125.1 Corallococcus praedator | reverse complement strand
AAGCCGGCGGCCACGACGAAGGGCACGAACCGCGCGCCGCGCGTGGCGTTCGTGTTCTCCGGCCAGGGTGCGCAGCAGGTAGGCATGGGGCGCGAGCTGGCGGAGGCCTCGCCGCTGTTCCGCGCGCACCTGGACGCGTGCCTCGCGCTGATGGACGCGCCGCTGCGTGAGCGCGTGTCGGCATTGCTGCGGCCGGCGGAGGGCGCGGACGTCACGGCGAGCCTCGCGGACACGCGCGTGGCGCTGCCCGCGTTGTTCAGCGTGCAGGTGTCGCTGGCGCTGCTGTGGAAGGACCTGGGCGTGGCACCGCATGCGGTGCTGGGCCACAGCTTCGGGGAGTACGCGGCGGCGTGCGTCGCGGGCGTGCTGTCCCTGGAGGACGGGATGCGGCTGGCGGTGGCGCGCGGGGAGCTGATGCACCGCATGCCGCCGGGGGCGATGCTCGCGGTGGCGCTGCCGGAGACGCAGGTGGTGCCGATGCTGACGGGCCGGCTGACGCTCGCGGCCGTGAATGCGCCGGACCGGTGCGTGGTGTCCGGGCCGGTGGAGGAAGTGGAGCGGCTGAAGGAGGAATTGGAGCGCCGCAAGGCGGGGGCGGTGCGGATGCCCGCGCCGCATGCGTTCCACTCGGCGGACGTGGAGCCCCTGATGCCGGAGCTGGCGCGGGTGGTAGGTTCGCTCCACCGCTCCGAGCCGACGGTGCGCTACGCGTCCAGCCTCACGGGCACGTTCGTGCGTCCGGGGCAGCTGACGGCGCCGGGGTACTGGACGGAGCAGATGCGCCAGCCGGTGCGCTTCACCGACGCGGTGGGTGCGCTGCTGGAAGAGGGCTGCGGGGTGTTGCTGGAGGTGGGGCCCGGCCAGGACCTCAC
>NZ_RAWI01000795.1 GCF_003612125.1 Corallococcus praedator | reverse complement strand
ATCAGGTCCAGGGCCCACGCGGAAGGACCTCGTGGTCGACGCGGCGAGCGTGCCCTGCCTGGAGGACCACCTCGTCCGGGGCACCCCCACCCTGCCGGGCGCGTGGGCCCTGGACCTGATGTTCCAGAGCGCGCTGGGCGACAGCCGACCGGAGCTGAGGACCGTCACCATCGAGGACGCCCGGTTCTCCCGCTTCATCCGCGTGAAGCCGGGAGGCCAGCAGGCCCTGCGCGCCGAGTGCACCCCCCTGACCGACATCCCCGGCCGGCACAGCGTCCAGGTCCGGCTCACCGGAGACATCGTCCATGCCTCCGGCGTGGTGCTGGAGCGCGACCTGGTCTACGCCGAGGCCCGCTTCACCCTGACGGCGGAGCCTCCCCGGGCCACGCCCCAGCTCGCCGCCGCCACGGCGTCGGGCAACGGCCTGCCCGTGCATGATCCGCACTGCGCCACCGGCTCCCCCATCGAGCTGCGGAAGATGTTCGACTGCCTGGAGGAGATCCGCCTGGAGCAGACCGCCCGCTTCGCGCGGCTGGGGCTGCCGGAAGCGGCCCGGCAGGCGGGAACGCACGTGCCCGCGCTCGTCCTGGACGCGGCCCTGCGGCTGAGCGCGATGCACGTGGAGGGCGTGTCGAACGACGTGTTCGCGCCCATCCAGGTCCAGCGGGCGACGTTCGACCGGGACCTGCTCACGCACAACGACGGCGCGCCCCGGCACCTCTCCCTGAGGGCGCTCGCACCGCACGTGGAGGGAGACCTCCTGCATTGCGGCAGCGCGGCGGCGCATGACGAAGCGGGGCGGCTGCGCATGCTCGTTGAAGGTGGCATCGCCCGCCCCATGGCCTGAAAGCCCCATTCCCACTGGACGCCACCATGAACGACCTTCCTC
>NZ_RAWI01000794.1 GCF_003612125.1 Corallococcus praedator | reverse complement strand
ACCGAGATATACACCCTAGAGTTCGTCGGCAGCGTCAGATGTCTATAAGAGACAGGAAGGCGCGCACCGTGTCGTCCTCCAGCGACCGCAGCGGCAGCGGCGCGAGCGCCCGCGCGCCCAGCCCCTCCGGCACCACCTCCACCCGCAGGGTGCCGTGCCGCGCCAGCACCCGCGAGGTGAACGCCTCCGAGGCCACCGTCACGTGCCCCCGGTAGCCCTGCTCCGCGCAGACCTCCAGCACGCGAGCCCCCAGCTCCGGCTCACCGCCCACCAGGTGCGCGGCCCCCGCGTCGAACCACAGGCCGTCCGGGGCACTGCGCTGGAAGCCCGGACACAGGCCCAGCAGCGACTCCCCCAGCACGCGCAGCGCCTGCGCGTCGTCCTGGGGACGGTAGGGGAAGTGCTTCAGCTCGGGCTCCAGCGCGGTCGCCGCCGTCAGCGTCATCCCCGTCCGCACGCCGACCTTCAGCGCGCGCGTGGACGCGAAGGCCACCCGGCGCTGGCCGCGCACCTCCTCCACCAGCGCGAACGGCTGGCCTGAGAGTCCCGGCGATTCGATGACCTTGCGCTGCACCGGGAAGCGCGTGACGTGCAGATAGCCCCTCCGCATGACGTGCCCTCAGCAGGTGCCCGACGACGGCGGAAGCCCCGGGTGCAGCGAGGGCATGGGCGCGTCGCGGCCGGGGCGCTGGCCCAGGATGCCGCAGCCGTTGCGCACGCTGTCGCCCGGCTCGCGGTAGAAGCCCGGCCCCGCGCTGGCCGCGCCCGCGTCGGCGCCCAGGTCGTCCACGTCCAGCCGGGCCCCGGCCTCCAGCCCCACCTCCGGGTACAGCGCCTGCCAGGGGCTCACGACGCGCATCCCCACGCCGCCCCCCCGGCTGCGCTCCAGC
>NZ_RAWI01000793.1 GCF_003612125.1 Corallococcus praedator | reverse complement strand
TCATGGTCGGGTTGACTCCTAGTTCCATTCGCATTCGAAGCGGCTGCCTTCGAAGTTCCACTTGTAGGCAAGCACCGCGTCGCGGCGGTAGCCGGCCGTGAGCCGGCAGAGGCTCTGCAGCGAGCTGGACGGTGTCACGGTGGGTCTCACTGGAGGCGGACACGCGGACCGCGTGGACTCGCTCGCCCGACGTGGAGGCGGCCCGCATGGTGTGGTCCGCGACGCTGGGACTGTCGGTACGGCAAACTGGTATCCTCTGAAGCTCCCCCATGGCGAAGCTCATCCTCCTGTCCGTCCTCATCGCCACCGTCGCGCTGCCCGGCGCGGCGGCGCGCGACGCGAATCCGTGGCGGGGGATGAAGAAAGCCATCCTGTGGGTGGCCCTCTTCAATGTGGCGTACGCATACGGCGTGCTCGTCCTCGTTCCCAGGTACGGGTTCGGGTGAGGGAAGGAAAGGCGTTCGACGTGATGGAGCTCCAACAGCTCACCGTCCTCCTCGTGGAGGACTCTCCGATGTTCCGCGTCATGCTGCGTGACATGCTCCAGGAAATGGGCGTGAAGAACGTGGTGGAGAAGCCCAACGGGAAGTCCGCCATGGAGTACCTCCAGGGCGAGGAGAAGCCCGACCTCGTGTGCCTGGACCTGACGTTGCCGGACGTGTCCGGCTACGACGTCTGCGAGCACATCCGCCGCACGCCCGCCATCGCGCACGTGCCGGTGCTGATGGTGAGCGCGCGCAACCTGCCGGAGGACAAGGCCTACGCGGAAGAGGCCGGCGCCAACGGCTACCTGGGCAAGCCCTTCACGCCGGAGGAGCTGGAGAAGCGCGTGCGCCAGGTCCTGAAGGCCGCGGTGCCCCGGAGCTCCATCTCGTGACGTCTCCCGCCCCCCGCACGCCCCACTCC
>NZ_RAWI01000792.1 GCF_003612125.1 Corallococcus praedator | reverse complement strand
GGGGGGAGGGGGCTCGGAAGGCGTGAGCGCAGGCGAACCCCAGGCCCACGAGCGCGAGCGCGACTTCTCCCAACCGGCGCTCGTGGAAGATGTCGCGCAGGCGCAGCAGTCGGTCGGCTTCGCCGTGGGCGGGGCGCAGTGCCTGGAAGGCGATGACGTCGCGGAAGAACTCGGACGGGGCCTGCGCCGCGAGGGGGGCCACGACGACGACGAACGTGGCGAAGGCGATGAGCGCGAGCGTGAGCAGGTCGCGCCAGGACTCCTTCCACGGCCGGGCCAGCAGCGCGGCGACGAGCCAGAGTCCGCCGGGAAGCTTCACCGACACCGCGAGGCCGATGAGGACGCCCGCGAAAATGCGCCGGGCGCGGGAGGGCGTGTCGGAGGTGAGCCAGAGGTTGGCGAAGCCCAGGCACAGGATGTTGAGCAGGGGTTCGAGGAAGGTGCCGCGCTCGACGGTGATGGCCTCCGGGTACGCGGCGTAGGCGAGCGCGGCCACGCAGCCGGCGAGGGGACCCCAGGCGCGCCACGCGATGCGGCCCGCGAGGAATGCGCAGAGGGCGCCCACGGCGGCGGCGGCGAAGCGGGTCACGCCGTAGGCCGTGGCGGCGTCGAAGCCCAGGGTGAGGGCGGCGCCAGGAGCCCAGAGCAGGAGCGAGCCGGGAGGGTGGACGAAGATGAAGTCGCGGTAGGGCAGGTCCCCGCGCAGGAGCAGCGCCGCGGCGGAGAAGTAGACGCCCTCGTCGTAGTCCATCGGGTAGCCGAGCGGGCCGGTGGGATGGAAGAACGCCAGCGCACGCAGCACGAAGGCGCCGAGCGCCACGAGGACCAGGGGCCAGGGGACCCGTTCCCGCCAGGAGCGCGGAGGAGCGGGAAGGGACGACGTCGCGAGCGGAGTGGGGGCGGGTTGCATCGGGG
>NZ_RAWI01000791.1 GCF_003612125.1 Corallococcus praedator | reverse complement strand
CCACCCGCACCATGCCGATGGCGCCCCCCGTCCCTCCCTTCGGCTCCTCCACCGCCGCCAGCGCGTGCACGTTGTCGGGCAACGCATCCATCAGGGCTCGCAGGGTCGTGCTGCGGCCCGTTCCGGACGCTCCCGTGAGCAGCACCACCTGACCGTTGAAGAGCGACTTGTTCAACTCCCGGAAGTACGCCTCCAGGAACCTGCCCGCGTCCTCCGCGAGCGGCAGGCTCGTGATGCTCGGGAACGCCTGACGCGTCTCGCGGCTTCTCGCCAGCGCCGTGGTCCATGTGCCCAGTGCGTCCTCGCGGAAGGACACCCGGAACATCAGGTCCGGATCCTCGGAGCCCGCCGGGAAGGACACGCTGCCTCGGTCGGGCAGCCTCGGATCCGCGCCGCGCTTCGCGCAGGCCACCAGGGCCTGCCCCAGCGGACGGTACAGGGCGTAATCGATGGGCTGCCGCACCGGCACCCGCTCCGAGCCCAGCAACCCGACCCGGTCCGGCGAGTCCTCCCTGATGAAGAAGAACGTGATGCCCGCGTTGATCCGCAGCTTCTGCGCCGTCACTGCGTCAGCGTCCTCGCGGTCGTTCCCCTCGCCCGCGCCATCCGCCGCGTTGGCCTCGGCGCTGCTCGTATCGTCCTCGCCGTCTTCGGCCTCGCCCGCGTCGCCCTCGCCCTCGTCGTAGTCCTCCGCCGCCCAGACGGAGAACAGCGCCGCGCCCGTCCCCGCCGCCACCTCGAAGAGGGCCGCCGCCAGTGCCTCCGGCGTCGTCGGTGACGCGGGGACCCGCACCGGCTTCCGGCCCGCCTCCCCCAACTGCTTCAGCAGGCCGGCGAACACGGCCTGCGGCGTGGACGGCAGGGGGGGCTTCGGGCTCGGGTTCTTCATGGGACGCGGACGATGGCACGGCCCGTTC
>NZ_RAWI01000790.1 GCF_003612125.1 Corallococcus praedator | reverse complement strand
AATCCATTCCAGCGGCGGCAACGTCCAGTGGAACACCACCACCGGCACCTTCGCCGCGACGCATGTGTCGACGTGGTCTCGCGACGTGAAGCCGTGCGGCTCATCCCGGTCGACGATGAAGTCCACGCCATAGGGCCGCTGCGTGCCTGCCTGGATGGCCTTCAGGCGCGCCTCCAGCACCAGCGGCGGCTCCGGCGCCCCGCCCAGCATTCCCAGCCCACCCGCCTCCGACACGGCGATGACCAACGGCGGCAGCGACACGAACGCCATTCCCGCGCCCACGAAGGGGTAGTGGATCCCCACGGCGCGCGTCAGCCGCGTCTTCAGCGTGTTGCCCTCCAACACGTAGATGGGCGGAGGGCGCGGCCCGGGCTGTCCGTCACCGTCGGAGGTCCCTTCCGCCAGCGGCTCCTCGTCTTCACGGGAAGAAGTGGGCTGGCCAGGTCGTCCGTCGTTCGCGCCGTTCATCGCGTCTCCCGCTGGTGCTGACGTACCGAGCTTTCAAGATTAGCAGCGCCACCCCTTGATTCAGTCGCGACCGGCCAGGGCCGTGCTCACTGGCCAGCAGAGCGACCTCCTCTCTGTCCTTCATTCATCCAGGGAGAGGTCGTCGTGCCCCAGCCCCGCGTCCGTCAGCACCCGGCCCCGCCCGAGCCGCCGCGTCAGGGGCCGGTAGCGCTGCGCCACCATGTTGCCCAGCCGGAAGGGAAGGCCCCGCTCCCGCTCCACGCGCCGGGCCTGGGCGACCAGCGCCTCGCGCGTCAGTCTCAGGGGCCCCTCCAGGCCCACCAGGATGCGGTTGGTGCTGGAGGGCACCTCGAAGAGGGACAGGCCGTGGAAGCTCACCTGGTAGGTGCGCACCATCGCGTCGAAGAGCGGGTTCGCCGCCGACTCCCACACGTTGCCCACCACCACCC